>JAYVUD010000456.1:0-13722 GCA_043788335.1 Chloracidobacterium sp.
CGTTTGCCATTCAGTAAGGTTCTCTGTCCGTTAGACTATTGCGGCCGCCGAATAAAAATTCGGTTTACCCCGTTATTTTCACGTATTTCGCCCATCAAGTTCAAGACGAAACGTCCGATTCGCCCGATTTCACTTTCAGGTATCGTTTCAACTGCGATTCCGGGCTATGGTCAAAGGTCTCGGCACCATCTGACGCCGGAACAACGCGATTGTCCTTTGGAAATTCGACCGTTATCGTCGTGCCTTTGCCTTCGATGCTCCGAACGTTGATCACGCCATTGTGATCGCGGACGATCTGGTAAACGATCGACAGCCCGAGACCCGTGCCGCCGGATGTTGACGTCGAAAATGGTTCGAATAGCTGCTCGACCTCAGCCGGTGACATTCCCCGGCCGGTGTCCTCGAAGGTGATCCTGATCCGATTGTTCGGTAAATTGTCGAGGCCGACCCGCAAGGTGCCGCCGTCCGGCATCGCCTGGATCGCATTGCGGGCGAGATTCCAAAATATCTGCTTGAGTTGCGACGCGTCCGCCGCGATGATCACCGGCTCGGAACCCGAATCGTCGACCAGGCTGTGAAACTCCTTGATGTCAGGACTGTGTTTGAGCAATTGGAACATCTCGCGGATCGCCGCGGCCACGTCGGTCGCGAGAAAATCGACGGCCGGCGGCCGGGCATAGCTCAGAAAGTTGGTAATGATGCTGTTCAGGCGGTCCGACTCCTTAAGTATTATGTCCATTAGCTCGGCGTGGACCGAGCCTTTCGCCGTGCTCGATTCCAAAACCTGGATCGCTCCGCGCATGGCCCCGAGCGGATTGCGGATCTCGTGGGCGAGCCCGGCGGCGACACGGCCGACGGCGGCGAGGCGGTCTTTTCGCCTGACGCTCTCCTCCATCGACCTGATCTCGGTCAGATCCTGAAAGGTGACGATGAGCCCGGTCGCCTCGTTCGACTCAGAAAAGAGCTGCGTGACGCCAAATCCGATCCGCACGGCGAAACCATCCGGGGTCAGCATATCGGCTTCAAATCGTGGCACCTGGACGCCTCGCTCTGCGGCGTCGAGCGAAAGCTCGATCTCCTCGCGAATGTCACCGAAAAATTCAAATATCGAGCGTCCGCGAATCGCATCCGACGAGTGCCCGGTGATCTCCGCGGCCGCGGCGTTAAAGCTGTATATCGTGCCTTCGAGGTCGGTGGTGATCAACCCTGAACGGATCGATTCGATAATACGTTCGTGCAGAACGCGAAGGCTCGCAAGCGTTTTGGTCGTTTCCTTTAGCTCATCGCCTGACATTCGGCGGTCCGACAGCCTCGATGCGAGTAGGCCGACGACGAGAAACGCGACCAAGTGAAAACTAACTATCTGAACCGCTTTGCTGAGTTCCTGCGACGGGCCCGAACTTTCGATGAGCGCACCCGATGTCAAAACGGCCAAGCCCGTAAACATCGCAACACAGGTAACGGCCATCATCAGCGTATTGAGCGGCTTGAGAAAAAAGCTCGAAATACTGATAAGGACGATGTAGAGCGTGATATAGGGCGAGGTCAGGTCGCCGGTTCGCCAGACGAGCCACGTGATCAGCAACCCGTCGAGGAAAAACTGCGTCTTTATCTGCCACCCGATACGGGAGCTCAGCCGGAGCAGGAAAAAATAAACGATCGTCAGACCGACAGAAACCAGGAACACCAGAAACAGGCCCTGCGGAAAATTGTCGAACGAGAGCCGCAGACGGCCGCTGTGCCAGATCCAGCTTGTCACGAGCAGGATAAATATCACCAACAGCCGCCCGATGATCAGCGTCAATACGCGCTGCATCAACTTTGAATTTGCGCTTGTGATCTTTTCGTCTAAACTGGTCATACGCTGACTTTTTAGATTATGAATACGAATATCGACAATTCGCCTGCGTTCGATAAACGTCCGTGGGGAACTTTCACGGTCCTCGACGGATCCGACACATTTAAGGTAAAAAGGATTGAAGTTCTACCCGGAAAACGCCTGAGTTATCAGAGCCACGCCCGCCGTGCCGAGCATTGGTACGTCGTTTCCGGCATTGCTAAAGTAACACTAAACGGCCTGGAAACTCTAGTCCGAGCCGGCGAGGCGGTCGACATCAGCGTCGGAACGGCTCACCGGGTCGAAAATCCCGATTCGGCTATCGCTCTGGTATTTATCGAGGTGCAGACCGGCGACTATTTTGGTGAGGACGATATTGTCCGCTACGAGGACGATTTTGGCCGAAATTAGTCAGATTGCAGCGACGCTGCCCGTGACAATTTTCTTGGCAACGGCCAGCAGGTCGTCCGCGACGAAATTCGGTCTTCGGTCAAGTGTCGCAACGTCATCGGCACCATAGCCGGTCAAAACCATCGCGGTTCCGATGCCCGCATTATGGCCGGTTTCCATATCGAGACGTTTGTCGCCGACCATCCACGAACCCGCGAGGTCGATCTCAAAATCGGCGCACGCCGCTTCGATCATCCCTAAATTAGGTTTTCGGCACGAGCATCCGTCCTCCGGATGGTGCGGGCAATAGTAAAATCCGTCGATCCTGTCGCCCAATTCAGCTTTGATCTGCCGATGGATGGCGTGCATATCCGATTCGCTAAAATAACCGCGGCCAACGCCTGACTGGTTGGTAAGGACGATCACGAGAAAACCTGACGCCTTAAACAGGTCGAGAGCCTCGGCAGTATACGGAAAGATCACGAGATCCTTAAGGTCCGACAGGTGGTCGACCTCTTTTATCAGCGTTCCGTCGCGGTCGACGAATACCGCGCGCATAGCTTTGTTTTCAGTACTCATCATTTTCCGATCTTTGCCTTGGCACGGTCAAAAACCTCGTCAACCGAAATGCCGGTCATACAACGGTGATCTATCGGGCAATCACGCAGCATACACGGCGAGCAATCAACGGGCCTCCTGATTATCTCAGCATTTTCCGAAAAAGGTCGAGTTGTGATCTCATTTGTCGGGCCAAAAATGACGATCGTCGCGCAACCGACGGCCGGTGCGAGGTGGGCGAGGCCCATATCGTTGGAAATGAGCAGGTCGACGGACGCGAGAATCGCAGCGGCTTCGCTGACCGTCGTCTGCCCGCAAAGGTCGATTACATTCGAGCGCGTTTGGGCAATCACATCGTTTGCGACGTTCCCGTCCCCGTCCGAGCCCACGATCAAGATATTTGCATTGAGTTCGTCCGCCAGACGCTCCGCGAGCGAGGCATAGCGGTCCGCCGGCCAGCGTTTTGCACGCGAATTTGTGCTGCCCACACCCAGAGCGATGACGGGCCGCGAGGCATCGACACCGCGATCTCTCAGGAATTCTGCAGCCGCATCGAGTCGATCCCGAGAAATACTCAGCACGAGTTGCGGAGCCACAGCTTCGCCGGACGGTGATCCGAGATATTTCGCCTTAACGGCTTCGATCAGGTTTAGATAATAGTAGACCTCGTGTCGTTCGGCTTTCCACTCGGGAACCGGTACGGCGTCGGTCAACAGCAGGCCGCGGCCGCGGGTTGCGTAGCCAAATCTCACCGGAACGCGTGCGAGTGTCTGCACGGCCGCCGCTTCGACCGAGTTTGTAAAACTGATCCCGAGGTCAAATCGCCGTTCCCTGAGAGCACGAGATTGCGACCGGACGCTTGCCATCTTCGACCTGCCCGCATCGATGTCCAAAATGTCATCAATAAAGTCGGCTCCCTCAAAGACCTGAGCCGCGGCCGAGCGGGTTTGGAGCGTGATGTGGGCGTCGGGAAACGCACGGCGAAGCGCCGTCAGGGCGGGCACGGTCATGACGGCGTCGCCGATCCAGTTTGTTCCGCGAACGACGATCTTCATTTATTGAAAAGTTTCGCCAATCCTTCGTCGATGCCGACCGTCGGTTCCCAATCAATTTCTTGCCGAACGAGCGTCAGGTCGGAGATATAGTTCATCGGAACGGGAGCGGGCAGCGGATGCTCGTCATCGATCACGGCCTGGAGGCCCGAGACCTCCTCAATATTGCGGACGAGTTCGAAAAGCGTCAGTGCATTTTTCCGCCCGCCGCCGAGATTATACAGGCCGTGCCGAATGACCGACCCGGAGAACGCCGTACATGCACGTGCCAGATCATCAACGTAAAGCAGATCGCGGCGCGGGACGCCCGCTCCGGGCAAACGGATCGGTTCGCCAACGTTAACGGCATCGGCATAGGCACCGACAAAACCGGGAGCGTTGCCCTCGGAATTGGGAGCGTATACGGAGCCTAGCCGAAAAATACATGAACGAAAGCCCATCGCATTAGCGTAATACTCAACATATCGTTCGGTGATCAGCTTTGACCACTCGAGTGCGGATTGGCCCGCATACAGCGTATGGCACGTTTCCGGTATCTCGGCGTGGTTGTCGGCGAACCGCCCGTACACGTCCTTGGTTGACGCATATATAAATACCGCACCCTCGCGCATCCGGCGGAGCAGGTTGATAGTACCATCGACATTGACGCTAAAAACGCGATCGGCCGACGCCGGTCGTTTATCCAGGTCGGCGGCGAGGTGGATGACGACGTCATATCCTCCGACTAGCTCGGCGCTCGTCGAGTCTAATATGTTGTGGCCGCTGCGACGCGAGAGGTCATCGGCACCCAGCAGCGTGCAGACATGCGTTCCGAGATAGCCGCTCCCGCCGGTTACGAGGATCTTCATAGGTCAAAGAATAAACTCCGCGTAACAAACGCGCAACTTGAGCGGAAACGCGAGGGTAGAGCGCGTTTGCGGCGAGGCACGGGCAGTGAAATATTCGTTCACACTCCGGGTATAAGACGGGTGTGGTGATCTAATTCGTCTCTGATGATCGCATAGCACTCGCAGGCGGCGGCCTCGAGCCTTTTCCGGTCGAGGATCTTTATCTCACCCCTGCTGTAAATAACGATCTCGTTATCCTGCAGTCGATGGGCTGCTATCGTGACCGCTTCGCGGCGGACCCCGAGCATATGCGAGAGAAACTCCTGTGTCAGGCGAAACTCATCCGACTGCATGCAGTCGGCAGATGTGAGCAGCCACCGGGCAAGGCGGGCGTCGATCTTGTGAAAACGATAGCAGATGGCGCTTTGCGATATCTGTGCCATCAGGGACTGGGCATATTGCCGGAGCATTTCCGCTAGTTTCGGGTTCGAATTGCTTTCGTCGATAAAGTCGGTAGTCTTCATCGAGAAGGCCGTGCCCTCGCCCTGAACGAGTGCCCGATTGCGCGAGTTGGGCGACCCCAGATATGACGAGAGGCCGACGACGCCTTCGCTGCTGACAACGCCGACCTCGAGAACGGATTTGCCGTCGAGTGTGGCGAGCAATGAGACGATACCTCCCTCGGGGAAGTAGACGGTCTCCATCGGTGCGCCGGCCTCGTAAAGCACCTCGCCGAACCTCAATGTGAACGGCGTCAGCTTTTTCGATAACCGATCGAGATCCCCGGCGTCCAGAGCGGCCAGGATATGGTTTGTGGGGGTCGAAAGTTTAAGTGTCGAAACGGTCTTCATCTAGTTCTCCTTCATACGCCTTATCAAAAAACACGACACAAGAAGAAGTTAGTTAGACTAATCTCGATGGCGCATCGATATATAGATATCGATCGCCTACAATATCACGCCGACGTGCAGCCGTTCGGTGCAGTGGCTTACATATAGATTAAAAAGTTGTGTTTAGATTATCCCGCCGCATTATGTGTGTGTTCGCCGAGTAGGCGGCTATATTCGGTGGCGACGACCTCGTAACATTCGCAGCAGATGTGTTCCAGTCCTTTTCGGTTGAGGATGTGGACGGGGCCGCGCGAGTATTTGATCATGCCGAGATTCTGCAGGTGGCCGGCCGCCTGAGTGACACCCTCGCGGCGCACGCCGAGCATATGGTCGGCCTTGATCCGCAACGACTGACCGGCACTCTGGACGATCGCCCGGCTCGAAGTCGTTTCGCCGCCCATAAAGAGAGCAATACCGACGAGGCCGTTATTACCGGCGACACCGATCTCGGCCGTTCCGCCGTTCTCCATAGTATATAGCAGTGAGATGATAGCGATCGTCGCGAAGTAGACATGCGTCATACGCTTCCCCGACTCATAGAGCACCTGACCGAGAACGAGATCGACTAATTCCAGCTCCGGTTCAATGCGAACAATCTCTACCTCGGGCAATGCCGCGAGCAGATTGTTCTGTAATATGTCGCTCCGTTTAGCGACCACCGGCTTTACTAAATGTTTGTGATTACGAGCCGCTGAACCAGCACACTACTCCTTTAGATCAACTATTCGCAAGATCTTTTTTGAACTTTTGTACGGAACCGCAGCAAAAAATCGACGGAGCGGCTTGCCAAATGTCGGCAATTATTACAATATTCTTCTGATTTCCTTCCGGCGCTGGAAATCGAGGATTGGCATTTTATCTTTTGGAGGTAAATGTGAAGACAGGTAACCAGCGGCTCAGAATTATTCTTGGACAGGCTCTCGGATTCCTGTTTATCATAGCTCTCATCTGGATCGTCGAACTGACGTCGTTACTCAAATATTTAATCGGATCCGAACATGTCGCAGACTATAATGAGGCAATACTCGAGTCGTGCGGCGTGCTGCTCGTTGCGATCCCATTCATTGTCTTAACGCTTCATTACACAAAGAGGTTGTTCTACCTTGAGAGTTTTCTGCGGGTATGCTCATGGTGCCGCCGCGTCGGGGACGACGACAAATGGTTGACGCAGGAAGAATATTTCGATGCCAAGTTCCAGACCCGAACATCCCACGGTATCTGCGAGGACTGCCTCGGCAAAGAGCGGGACAAACTGGAAGAGTTTAACACCGCCTTTGACTCATAGGAACAACGGTTAGCTCTAAATCGGCAATCGGTTAGATTCAGATCCACGGCCATACGCGCCGAAGCATCGTGAGCCCGACGTTGATCCGCGGGTTCACCGCGCAGGTTAATAGGGAGCTTTGAAAAACCTCTCGCCGCCTCGAGTTTTCGGGGAGGAAATGGACATACCCTCTGTTCACTGACCACCGCATTTAAAAATAAACCCGCCGGCTCCTCACAAACCGGCGGGCTTTCCCAAATTAATGGGGGGTGGAGCGAGCTATCTACGCCGTCTCCCACACCGTCGTAAACCACCCGCTCCGGGTGGAAATTGACTTTTGGGGGCCAATTTCCTTTATTAAAATACCAAAGTTTCAATCTTATTGCTATCGCGAATGACAAAAAATGAAAAAAAAGTTAAATATGTGTGCCATCGTACATACGGGACGCTATTACAAGCGTAATCTCAGGTTAGGTTCTTGAGAACGATGGACAACATGGCAGGGAGCTTGCCGGTTTGCAAATCAGCAGCTGCTCCGGTCGCCGTCATTACTCTCGAACCTAACTGATCGGAAATGCGAAATTCGAAAGGCGATTCTTAGGGCGGACTTTTTATATTACAGTTCATACAAGGGGGTAGTCGGCTCTGAGCACGCCAGCGTTTTTTGTAAACCGATATTTGGGGCGGTGTTTCCTGCGGGAAATACCGCCTCTTTTTTTACTTTGGGTTACATGGAACCGCGATACAGCACACGCGAGGCGTCAGTATGCGTGACCGCACAGACTCGGTGCCCTGCGATCCGCCATACTGAATCTGTTGAAATCGATAGGATTGGGACTTTTGTGCCTGGGGGGAAACAAATGGAAGGCGATGTTGCGATGTTGTTGGCGAAATTTGTTGAGCTTGGCTCAGATCAGCAAGCTGAAGTTATCACGGAGATCACAAATCTCTATCTAGGTGAGATCGTTCAGCAGCACCGTTCGGAAATATCGGTCAATGAGTTACTTCGGACCGAATATCGCAGGCCGCGGACACTTGGCCGCAGTACTCAAAATTAGAACGACGGTTGCGTCGGTTCCGAACTCCAATCGTCGTCGTGCGGTCAAGTTCATTCACGAACCGACTTGAGTTATTTCAGTAATAAAAAGGGGAAATACTATGCTTTGGACAATATTTATCATTCTAGTGGTGCTATGGGCACTTGGCGTTGGTGTTGGCGGCGTTGGAGCCGGAGGCGGACTGATCCACCTTCTGGTTGTGATCGCTGTCGTCGTTCTGGTTTTGCAATTGGTTCGGGGGCGCCGGGCACTTTAGCTTTTTATTGCCCGGCATCGAAACCGTCTCTTTCACTGGTGTGTCGAGGATCGCTCCGATCCTCTCGACGACACCAGTGATAGAGAGCGGTTTCGGGATAAAATTCAAGTTTGTTTGTGTAATGCCAAGAGGCATCACGGCATCACGGCATCACGGCGTCACGCGTGTAGGCTGACGCCAACATTATCCGGCGGCCCCGACGCACGGTTTCGAGCTATCCTATAAGTTCGCACCCGATCGTTTGCGGCCGCCCATTTGCGCCGATACCACGTCAGCGAACCCGGGGCGTCTGTCACGTCGCGACCGACCCGATCCGACGCCTCGCGTCTCATTCCATTGCGGATAATTCGACATTTGTCAGTCTCAACCTGCCGGCAAGGACGCTTGCCAGGCCCTCGAGGAATATGATCGACGAGGTCTCGTGTTTTGCGGCAAATTGCTCAAAATCGGCCCTCGATAGAACAAAAAGATCGACGTCGCTGTCGGCCACGGCGTTAGCCGAGCGTGTCGCTCCGTCGAGAAATGAGAATTCGCCAAAAAAATTGCCCCGGCCGAACGAACTGATACGATAGCTCTCGTCGTCGGCGACCGCGAGAGTGATATCGACGGCGCCGCGCCGGATCAGGTACAGCGAGTCTCCCTCGTCTCCCGAGCTGAATATCTTTTCCTTCGATTTGACGGACAACTCTTTGACATATGAGCGCAGGTCATCGGTCGTGCTCTTTTTCCGGCCCTTAAATAGTTCAAAATCCTCGAGTTCCAATGCAGATTCGCTGTCGACCGTCAGCGTTTCTTCCGATATTATGCGGTTTTCGACCCATTCGAGGGCATCGTCAAGATCGCCAAAAACCTTGACCCGGCCCGAATGCTCGACCAATCCCACCTCGCCGAAATAACGCCCGACGTCCTGCCCGCTCGGCAGCGATCTCGGCACACGGCTTAGCAGCAGCGATCCGCCGTGCTCCTCGAGCATCTCTTTGATCTGTTCCAGTACATGCGCCGCCGTCAGGTCGACCGACTGGACGCGGTGCAGGTCCAGGATCAGGTATTTGGCGGTTTTCAGGTCGCTCTCGAGCTTGCTAAAAAGCTGGTTCGCCGTGCCGAAAAACAAGCTGCCCTGGAGCTCATAGACGACCGAGCTGCCGCCGTTTTTCTGCAGGATATCGCTCTCGGCCCTGATCCGCACCTGCTTTGAGAATTTCTGATTTCCATAGAATTTGCGGCGAACGATCGAGGTGCTTATCTCTTCGCGAACGTACAGAAATATCGCGAGCACGACCCCGACGGCCGACGCCATTATCAGGCTGACGCTGAGTGCGACGGCCACCACCGCAGCGATCACCGCAAAGTCCAAGGCGGTCGAACGCGAACGAAGAAATCGAAAACTGTGTTTGTCGATCATCCTGGTGCCGATCACGATCAGGATGGCGGACAGCGACGCGATGGGGACCCACGCGATCAGGCTGCCCAGTGCCAGAAAGGCAACTAGTGCCAGGACGCCCTCGAGCACGCCCGAAAGTCTCGTTTTCGCCCCGCTCGAGATGTTGACCAAGGTCGCCCCCATCGTTCCCGCCCCGGCGACGCCGCCCAAGAAACCGGAGGTGAGATTACCCAGTCCCTGCCCGATCAATTCACGGTTCGAGTTGTGCCGCGAACGCGTCAGTGCGTCGATGACCACGCACGTCTTGAGCGTGTCGATCGAGAGCAGGACGGCCAGCGTCAGGGCCGGAACGGCGACCGAGGCCAACTGGGCCCGATCGAGGTTGCCGACGGCGGCAAACTTGCCGATGATGACCTGATACAGGCCGCCTTCGGTGTCGATCCGGCCGACGACAAATGCGTTATTGGTCAGGCTCATCATCGCCGGGTCAAATGCCGCGATGGCAAAATATGCGAGGACTCCGGCCAAAAGGCCTATGATGACCGCCGGTACCGCGGTCGTGATCCGCGGTGCCGCGAGCATCGTTACGATCGTGACCGACCCGATCACGATGCTCTGCCATTGCCATAGTTCAAAATGCCGGAAGGACTCGAAAAAGTGAACGTCTTTCGGCATTCCGACAAAGATCGGGAATTGCGACGCAATGATGTACAGCCCGACGCCACTCAGGTATCCGCTGACGACCGGATAGGGCATATATTTGATCAGTTGTCCGAGGCCGACCACGCCCGCCAAAACCTGGACGCCCCCGGCAACGAGGATCACCAGGCTCACCATTATCACGATGTTAACCGGATCGGTCGAATTTCCGACAGCCGCGATCACAAACGCGGACAGAACCGCCGCGGCCGGAGCACACGGTGCAGATATCAGCCGGTCGGTGCCGCCCAGTGCGGACGCAACTAACCCAAGAGCGACGACCCCGAGAATGCCGGCCATCGCACCGTAGGCCGAAAACGATCCGCCCATCGGTGCATAAATCGTCACGCCGAAGGCGATCGCCGAGGGCATCGCCACCAACATCGCCGCTGCTGCACCCCAAAAATCTCCTAAGAGTCCATCTTTGCGAGGCATTTCCATTTTCCGTCTCCTCAGGCCGCGCGGCGTTCGGATCGCCGTTTGAGAAGGCCGATGCAAAATCAGGGAGCCAAACTACCGGGACCGCGTGGGCAGCAAGTCCCGGTTTGGTATGTATTGTCGATAATAACAGGAACTTGGGCCTTGGGACATCTGGGACGTCTGGGGCTCCTGAGACTTGGGCCCTTGGACGCATACCCTCGGCAACCACAGCGACCGAAACATCATGTCAGAACCGGGAGTCTTACTCCCCTCCTGCCTGAGGAGGGGTGGCAGCGTTTCGCTGACGGGGTGGTGGGAGCAGCGACCGGGTTTTTTGGCTCCAGCCCGCAACCGCGTGCGGCACAAAATCACCCTCCGGCGGCAATTCCGCCGATCCCAACCTCTCCGTCGCCGAGCGGTAACTGCCACGCTTTTCCGAGTCGCCGACCTACCAAACTCATCGGTCAGATAAATAAATCGGAGAAGTATGGTTTGCCAGTATTTACCGGGGAATGTGTATTCGCACGAAGTTTGTAGATCGTCTACTTAGAAAAATAGCTGTTGACTTTTGGATTAGGTTTTTGTAATGTCTCTACAAGGTAAAAACATTGAAGATAAAGCTTTCACAAATTGCCATGATACGAACGGGACTTTTTGCCAAGCCAATACTGAGCGGCGACATAGTTTACTTGCAAGTCAGGCACTTTGACGAGATGGGTAACCTCACCTCAAATCTCAACGCAGATCTCAAGGCCGACGGTATTGCCAACAAACACTTGCTAAAATCGGGGGACGTACTCTTCGCTGCGAAGGGTTGGAAAAATTTTGCAACCATCTACCGCAGCGATTTTCCGGCCGTTGCCTCGACAGCGTTCTTTGTTCTGCGAACTGATGAAAAGGTATTACTTCCGGAGTTTCTGGCGTGGCGTCTCAATAGTCCATCCACGAAAAGTCGCCTCAAACGAAAGGCGATCGGTTCGGCGATCGTATCGATATCAAAATCGGTTCTTAGTGATCTCGAACTTAAGCTACCTACGCTCGAAAAACAAAAACTGATATTGGAAATCTCAAGACTGAGCACCGCAGAACAAGCCCTTCGAACTAAGATCGCCGCACTCCGCCAGATTCAGGTACAACAGGCAATCAAAAAAGCAATCAGATAAAACTATGGCTAAGATCTCACAGAAAAATATTAACGACGCGGTTTGGAAAGCCTGCGACACCTTTCGCGGGAGCATTGATCCGAGCATCTACAAAGACTACGTGTTGACGATGCTGTTTATTAAGTATCTGAGCGACGTGCACGACGACAAATACGAAACTTACTTGCAAAAGTATTCGGGCGACGCGGCGCGAGCGAAACGGGCAATGGAGCTTGAGCGTTTTGTCGTTCCTGAGAAAAGCCACTTTCGCTTCTTCTTCGATCACCGCAACGAGACAAATATCGGCGAGCTGATCGACATCGGCCTTGAAGACTTGGTCGAAGCGAACCGCGAAAAGCTTTATAGCGAAGATGGCGCCGGAATCTTCCAAAATATCAATTTCAATAGCAGTGTTCTCGGCGATACCAAAGATAAAAACACTCGGCTGAAAAACCTTCTGCTCGACTTCAACAAGGAATCGCTTGATCTCAGGCCGTCTCATCTAGCGGGTACGGACATCATGGGCGGAGCCTATATGTATCTTATCGAAAATTTCGCAAGTGACGCCGGAAAGAAGGCGGGAGAGTTTTTCACCCCGAAAGAGGTTTCGACGCTTATCGCCAAACTTACCAGATCGAAACCCGGCTCTCGTATCTGCGATCCGACATGTGGTTCTGGTTCCTTATTGATCAAAGCCGGCGAAGAGGTTGGTTCAGATAACTATTCGCTTTACGGCCAAGAGGCAAACGGCAGCACTTGGGCCCTGGCTGTGATGAATATGTTTCTGCACGACATCGACAGTGCAACGATCCGTTGGGGAGATACGATCCGCAATCCTAAATTGAAAGCGGGCGACGAACTGATGAAGTTTGACACAGTTGTCGCCAATCCGCCGTTCTCTTTGGATAAGTGGGGCAAGGTTGAGGATAAGGAAGAGAATAAAGCGGCTGATAGCTTTGATCCCGAAACGGATAAATACAACCGCTTTTGGCGCGGCATACCGCCAAAGAGCAAGGGCGATTGGGCGTTTATCAGTCACATGATCGAAACGGCTTACGAAGGCCACGGCAAAGTTGGCGTAGTCGTGCCGCACGGCGTTTTGTTTCGCGGCAGCAGTGAAGGAAAGATCCGGCAGAAAACTATTGAGCAAAACATTCTCGAAGCCGTGATCGGGCTCCCGGCAAACTTGTTTTTCGGTACAGGCATTCCAGCGGCGATCTTGATCTTTAACAAAGGCAAAGGCGATAACCGCGATGTTTTGTTTATTGATGCGAGCAAGCATTTCGAGAGCGCCAAGAATCAAAATCGTCTGCGTGAAGCCGATATTGATCTTATCGTGCAAACCTACCGCGATTTCAACGAAGGAAAACTTCCGGCAGGGCTTATCGAAGACAAATATAGTTACGTCGCAACTTTCGACGAGATCGCGGAGAATGAATTCAATCTCAATATTCCGCGATATGTGGATACGTTTGAAGAGGAAGCTGAGGTCGATATCGCGGCGGTTCAGACGGAGATCGCGGAACTTGAAAAACAGCTGGTTGGTGTTCAGACCGAGTTAAACAAATATTTGGAGGAGTTGGGAGCCTGACCATCTCGTGCTGTTACACGAGATGGTTTTCTATAGGTTTTTGCAATAAGGAGAGTTGAGTATGGCAAGAGAAATATCGATTGATAACCGGACAGCTTTTGAACGAATTAAAGAGACAGACGGCGAAGGAAATGAGTTTTGGGGAGCTAGGAAATTAGCAAAAGCACTGGATTACGGTGAGTTTCGCAGCTTTGTTGCTGTTATTGAGAGGGCGATCGAAGCCTGTAAGAATAGCGGCCAAAACGTTGATGACCATTTCGTGGAATACCTCGAGATGGTTCCGATCGGCTCCGGCGCTCAGAGGGAGATGAACAGCATCAAGCTGTCACGATACGCCTGTTACCTGATAGTTCAGAA
>JAYVUD010000457.1:0-3307 GCA_043788335.1 Chloracidobacterium sp.
CGGTTCTTGGCGGTAGCGTCATAAAGCGGTTGATCTTGGATCTTTGATTTTTGATCTTCGATATCGATGGTTGTTGTGTCTGACATAGGTTGGTTCTCCTTGTTGATCTGAATGTCCCGCCGTGGATCCACGGCGGGAGCTAACTTACTTTTTCACATTTTCACTTTTTCACGTTTCCCCTTTAGAATGCCGAGGCGTACGTTGCGACGTCGTTGGTGAGAACGATGTCAAACAGCTTGCCGGTCGTGAAATCGAACAGTGCCTTGCCGGTGATCGAGACCTGCATGATGCCATCGCCGACGACCGCGTCCGCCGTTTTGTACTTGGCGAGCGGGACTGTCAGCACCAGTTTGTGCGGGATCGCACCCTCGATAATGCCGCCGGTGACGGTCAGCACGATCGCCTCGGCGAGTTGGTTCTGCACCGCCGCAAGCTCCGGTGAGCCGGACGCCATATCGACCGTGAGCGAGAAATCCAGGCTCTGCTTATCAAACTCGTGCGAGCCACGCAGCAGGCCCGATGTCGGGTCACCCGACACGCGGAAAATACCGCATCCGGGCGACATGCCGGCCGCATCGAGCATCGTCTTTTTGAAGTCGAACTGAAACTTGCGATACCGGCACGCGTAGGTCGTCGTTCCGACGGTGTCGGTGCAGACCAGAGAGACCTGGCTATTGAACAGCTTGTGCAATGCGGTCACACGCGAAACCGACGGTGTCGCCGTCGGGTACCAGGTCGTGCCCGGAGCCGTGTTGATCGCACCGGAGCCGATCAGGTTGACATCGCACATCAGCGGCCCGAGAGCATCGCCCTTGAGCGACCAGCCGTCCGAGACCATCGACGGAGCGAGTACGTTCCAGCCGCCGCCGGCGGCCTGTTCGACGTAGGTCACCGCCTTATCCTGACGCGTGACGCTCGGGTCGGTCGGTTTAAACGTATGATCCTTAGACAACGTACCGCCCGAGTGCAGAGCGACGGCGTACTGGCCGTTGAGATAGAAAACCTTGCCGAGCTCCTGCGAAAACCCGACGAGCGTGTGCTGGACGCGGGCATCGTGAGCCTCGATCCATTCGTCGGTCGCCGAGTTGACGCCCATTGACCAGGCCTCGTTGTCCTGCGTCTGCGGCTGATATTTCAGAAAATTCTGATCGGTCGCGACGATCTGCTTAAAGTTGCCGGCCCCGACGGTCTTTGCCGTCAAATAATCGACCTGAGTTGCCCAGCCGTAGCCGCGGGCTTGTGGTGTGTATGACATGATTAGTTAGTTCCTCCTGCGTTTGTTTCGATCTCGGCCGGAGGGTTTCCGTCCGTCTTTTCCTCAGTGTTATCGTCGCTCGGCACCGGCTCGTCGGGCGTCGCCCGTGCCTTTTTGGCTTTCGGTTTGTCGATCTCGGCCAGGCCGTGTTCGCGGACCAGCCAATCGGCAAACTGCCGGTTGTCTACCTCGGCGACCTCGCCGGGCACTAGCGTTACCTCCAGATTGCCGACGCTGATAAATTCGGCCTCGGGATGGCTCGGGACTCTCAAATAGATCTTTTCTGACATCGTTTTCTCTCCTATTTACTGATGACCGCTAGGGTTTATGACTATTGGAATTAACGCGATCGCATACGGGTTGCCGTCAAACACGTCATACGACCGCGGCGTTTTCTGGATCACGACATCGCAGACCCGGCCGCCGAGCTGCTGATCGCCGTAGAGCAGGCCGACGACGGCCGTCTCGATATCAAACACCTGCTGCAGTGCCGCCTGCCGCTGCTTTTTGTCGGTGCCCTCAATTTTCGCAAAGCACACGATGTGGATCTCGGCGTCATACTCTTTCATGCCGCCGCCCGTATCCGGTGCCGCCGTCGAGATCGCGTCCGAGATGCGGATACCACGCGGACGCGTGATCGACTGATAGATCGTGTCGTGCAGCTCGAGCTCGTACAGCACGCCGCCGGCTGCCGACGCGTCACACGCGGCCTGCAGAAACTCAAACAGTAGTATTTCGACGGGTTTGCTCATGGTTTACGGGAATATTGGATGCTGATCATTGACGCCCTGGTAATGGGCGAACATAGCGGCGTCGCACCAGTTGAGGCGAATATGCTCCGACTCGTTACGCGCCGATTGTTTGAGATACTCGAGATGTGTCCAGTTTGTCGCCACCTGGTGCGGCAGCACGATCACGGGCCGATTCGCCGAGTGATCATTGCCGACGCCGAGACACGTCCCGGCACACTGGATGCCGCCGACGATCAACGCGGGCGAACCCGGATCGGTCTCGACATTGACCGCCATCGGGTTAATGAAAAGTATCGTGTAATCTTCGATATTGTTGCCCTGAACCCAGTCCGGATGTGCCGCCGACGACCGCTCGATCTGCAGGGCGACGCCGTCGCGGATCGCGGCCAGAGCCTCGTCCGGCACCAGCACGTTCGAACGCAACCACGGCTCGCCGTCCCTGGCATAGTCAAACGCAAACGTCGGCGGGATCTCCACCGGCGGCAGGACAACCGTCACACTCCGTTTGCGGGCCGCCAAAAACACGACCACTGCAACGATAACTCCGACAATAATGAACGCTGGCAACATAATTACTATTCTCCGTCTACCCTATCGGATTGCCGTCGGTCCAGATCGTTGTAGTTGCGTTCCACGAGCCGACGAGTGCCTTAAAGTCGCCCTTTGTGGCGGCGGCTGGGGGCATCGTTGCCCCTGTAAAGTTAGCTCCGTCGCATAATGCACCTGTCAGATTTGCATTTGTTAGCGTTGCGAACTGGAAGATCGCATCCGTGCAGTTGGCGTAGTAGAAGCCCGCACTCGTACAGTTGGCGTAGCTGAAGTTCGCATTATTGCAGTTGGCGGAGCCGAAGCCCGCACTCGTACAGTTGGCGTAGCTGAAGTTCGCACTCGTACAGTTGGCGGTGCCGAAGTTCACACTCGTGCAGTTGGCGAACTGGAAGCTCGCACTCGTGCAGTTGGCGGAGCTGAAGTTCGCAGTCGTGCAGTTGGCGGAGCTGAAGTTCGCACTCGTGCAGTTGGCGGAGTACCACCACCCAGACTGCAACCCTAATCCCTGCAAACTCAATCCTGCCAGATTCGGCGTAACGTCTATCCAATTCGCCGCGGTGGTGTAATCTGCCGCTGACAATGCCCAGACGCTACCATTTGTTGTGATACCCGCATCGCCATTGACGGGTATCACCGTGCCGACCGCAACGTTCTGTGATGTCAAATCCGTTACCGCGTTGACCATCAGCCCATTCGCGTTAAAACTGCTAAATACTACGCCGAACATCGGCAATGCGAACGGTGTCCAAAC
>JAYVUD010000458.1:0-3767 GCA_043788335.1 Chloracidobacterium sp.
GGTCGAAAGCCTGCTCAAGCAAAGCCCGCTCGTATCGCAACCGGTCGTCGTCGGTTCGGGCCGAAAACAGGTCGGTGCCTTGATCGTGCCCGATTGGGAAGCGTTAAAGGATGAAATGAAGGCATCGGGATATCACGTTACCGGAACCCGCGAAGAGCTTTGCGAAGATCCGCACTACATCAAGCGTGTTCAACGCGACGCCGTTGACCTGACGCGCGAACTCAGCGATTACGAACGCGTCAAACGCGTATACCTGCTGCCGCGCGAATTTTCGATCGACAAAGGCGAAATGACGCCGACACTCAAGATCAAGCGCGGCGTCATTGACGAAAAATACGAAGATGCGATCGATCAGATCTGCGGAAGCTAGTACCGGTCCAACAACATGCTTTCGTTATCGTTAAAGAGGAAGTTTAACGATGAGATGTCTGCATGCCGATTTCTCAGTAACGCGTCGGCAAGTTCGAACAATGGAGCCGGTATCTCTGCCGGTTCTGCAAATGGCTCATCGTGAGCGAGCGGGTAGCAGGCGTAGAACTCGACCTCAGCCGAACAGAATTCGCACACGCCCGTGTGTATCCGTATATCAACGCCCCGTTCACGCTCCACATCTCCATTTTGAAAATCAAGCAGTTCTTGGGACGTGGGACAGTCTTCGTTTTTGCAGAAATTTGTGGATTTTGAACAAGGCATAACGTCGTTAAGGCTCAAGAAGACTTCCCGACGCTCAATGCTTTTGCCGGGCTTCAATCGTTCTGTACATAAAAAGTAAATCCGCAATGACCGTTGGCTTCCAAAACTAACTTTCAAAATTCGGCCAAAAATTCCTTATTTGAGCCGTCACTAATTAAAACATCTCCGTAACCTCTTTTATCACTTCGTCTTACGGCAAGTGTATAAATAATATACATCAGTGTAAAAACTTGTTGCTCAACCGAGAAATAATTGGTAATATCTTAAGTGTAGGTCGATAGAGCGAAACCGCCCAGACCTCACCAGCCGGATCGGCAGCTCAGCTCGGCCGCAGATCCAATAGAAATTTCTCCAGCTTCACCCACGAGGCGAAAATGCGATATCAGATTTTGGCGATCTTTGGCTCAGCCAAAAGCATCAATGGTCACGATATATAGTCGGTCGTCCGGGCATGCCACCTTTTGCTAAGATCTCGCCCACAGCAAATAGAACCGCAGGTTTATTATGAACGAACTGAAAGTGCAGGGACCCCTGCCAAAAACCATCCAACACAAACAGATCAGGGTCGGCAAATGGAACGAAAGCCTTAAAAGTTCGGACGTTAATCAAATATGGACGGAACTGCACCGGATCGTTTCTTCGCACCCGTTGGTGCGTGCATCGAAACGGGCCGGATTCCTCGTGGAGGAGGGTAAATACAACGCGTACACAGATCTGACCCAGGAGCTGTTTGTCGCCCTGCTGAGTAAGGAGCGATTTCAGCATTACATCGATACCGCCATGTCTGATGCCGAGATCGAAGCTGAGATCAGTCAGATCGAGCTGACGAACATGCTGACAGCCGAACTCCGGAAACGTTATCCTGAGTCGTATCGGCTTGCCCGTCGAGTATCAACACTTATCCAGACCAGCAGCACCTTTAAGCGATTTGACAATATCGGCCACCCCGAAGCACATCGTCGGCTCGCCGATCGCCTCTACGGCCTCGCGGATTGGAAAGACCAGAAGAGTCGCAAGGACGTCCAGGAAATGGATGAACGGGTAAAGGCCGTATCTTTCCAAAAGCGCGACACCCGCATGGTCGGCTGCACGGGCGATGCCCAGATCGTGATCAGCAACGTCGAGCTCGAAAAACTGATCATCCGCGTATTCAAGGCGATAGATTCGCCGGTCGATGTCCGATCTCTCCGCTCTTTTGTCATGTCACGGCTTCCGATCATGGACATTCATCTTGTACCTGTTGGCGGCCCGGCGGATGACGACGATGATCGGATGCAGTTTGAGTTTACGGATATCCGCGAGACGCCCGAAGAAGACCTGCTTCGCCACGAGGCCGAAGATGAAGCGGCGGGCTTTGTGGACGGATTTCTCGAGGCTCTCAACAGATCGGTCCGCGGCAAAGCGAAACAATATGACCGGATGATCAATGTTCTCTGGCACTGTTATCTGATCTCAGACAGTGGAACGCAACTCGAGGTTGCCGAAATGCTGGGCGTTTCCGACTCGCTCGTCTCCGACTATCGCAAACGCATCGAGATCAATCTGCAGGAACTATCCTTCGGCGGCGTCAACGAAGCTCGCCAGTTCGAAAAGGCACTCAAAAGAAAAGTTCGGGATATGGTCACTGTCGAACGCGAAGAAATTGCCGCCTGACCGACCCCGCCCGGATGCGAACCCGTCGCGGAATAGGCGTTTATCTTGTAAGCTTATAGCGTAAATGCCTATTGATAGACCGAAAAGCCAGGACTATAATCCGCTCGCCCCGCGTCGGGCCGCAGGCGGCACCGAACCGCCGCGAGATCGGGCATCACTCCGTCCCTCAAGCTCCCTAAACATAACCCCTGATATTCCCGAGTCGACGGAAGTCGCGAATCTTCGCAGACGAGTTGTTTCGTCTGAAGCACCGCTGGTTCCCGCACCGGCAATTGCACAGCCCGAAACTGACACAGCGAAGACGCCCGAACCACTGGACGGATCACAACCGCCCGCACCCGGGAAAAAGGCAAGACGAACCGAAAAGGACCGGAAGCTCCTCGACGCCGACCGTTGGTTGGTGCGTAACGGGCATTTCCTGACCTACATCGGGATCTACTTGTTCTCGATCCTCGTGCTGTTCCGGCCATACGAGTTGGTCGGGGCTTTGTCATTCCTTTCCGCAACCGCGTTCTACTTTGCTCTCGCGACCTTGTTCATATATCTGCCGTCGCAACTCGGCACCGAAGGCAATCTAACGATCTTATCGACCGAGGTTAAGGCGATATTGACGCTAACCGCGATTGCCTTGATCACAATGCCGATCGCCAAAGATCCCGGCACCGCATGGAATACATTCGTCGACCCGTTTATCAAGGCCGTCGTGATATTCATAGTGATGGTAAATGTTGTCCGGTCCCGAAAGCGGCTTATGGGACTGCTCTGGCTGTCCATGGGTATCGGCGTTTACCTGAGTTTTGCCGCCTTGGATCTGTATTTCAAGGGGAAGTTTACGGTCGAATCGTATCGCGTGGGCGTCGAGGTTGGCGGGATGTTCGGTAATCCAAACGAGATGGCGATGCATTTCGTAATGATGACGCCGATAGCGATCGCTCTCGGCGTCGCGTCAAAACGCAAATTGGTTCGCGTCGGATATTTCGTGATGGCCGGGTTGCTGATCGCGGCAAATATGGTCACTTTCTCACGCGGAGGGTTTCTTGGTTTGCTCGCTGTCGGCGCCGCACTTGCCTGGAAAATGGGGCGCAAGCACCGCGTCAACGTGACGATCGCGTCCATCCTGATCGGCGGTGCGATAATTATTGCCGCTCCCGGCAACTACGGCATCCGAATGTTGTCGATCTTTATCCCCGGCCTCGACCCGGTCGGATCGAGTGACCAGCGTAAGGAACTGCTCGAGCGTTCGCTGCTCGTCACCGCTCGAAATCCGTGGGGCATCGGGATCGGCAATTTCCCGATCGTCGGCGTTCACAATCTACAGACCCACAACGCATTTACGCAGGTATCGTCGGAACTGGGCATTTTGGGCCTGATCGCCTATCTTGTTTTTATGATCAGCCCGTTCCGGAAACTGGGCGCCATCG
>JAYVUD010000459.1:0-34277 GCA_043788335.1 Chloracidobacterium sp.
GTGCTTCCGCTTGCGAGCCACTTTCCATCAGGGCTAAATGCGACCGATGTCACAAAGTCCGTATGACCGTTAAGTATTATCGGTTCAGAATTTGCCCGCCAGAGCTTTATCGCATGTGCGAAACTTCCGACCGCGATCTTCTGACCGTCCGGGCTAATAGCGACGGAGAAAACCAGTTGATCATTGTGGTGCAATGTCCGTAACTCTTTTCCATCCCTCAAACCCCAAAACCTGATGCTGGTGTCGTCGCCGCCGGCGGCGATCGTGCTGCCGTCAGGGCTTATCGCGGCACATAACAGATCGACGGGGAGTTGACCGATCTGCCTACCACCCGGTACGTCCCAGATCCTTATGCGCCTGTCGCCAACTTCTCCCAAACTCACGATCGTTTTGCCGTCAGTGCTCACCGATAAAGTCTTTATGTCGGAGATGTGACCAGCGAAGCTCTGGATTAGCTTTCCGGTGGCTACGTCCCAAAGCTTAATCAACTTATCATCGTTCGTAGACGTGACAAGACGCTTACTATCAGGGCTAAACGCCACGTTTTCAACTGCCTCGGCCTGCTCGGGAAAACTCAAAGTCACCATGCCGGTGTTGGAATTCCACAGATTGACTGTCTTATCATCGCTCGCAGTTGCGACCGTTTTGCCGTCCGGGCTGAAGGCGATCGATCGTATTGTGGCTTTGTGGCCATTCAGTTCCCTAATTGGACGTAACGTCTCAGCGTCAAGCAATTTGACTGTCTCGTCTTCTCCTAACGCGATCATTTTGCCAGTCGGATCGAGTGCGGCAGACGTGAATTCACCGGAAAGAGTCTTAAGCTCCACTCCCGTAACGGCGTCCCATAGTTTGATCGTCATCCCTGCGACCAAACGTTTTTCATTCAAACTTAATATCCGCCTTCCATCGAAACTGAATGCGATCCACGTGAAAAATAGACCAGGTTCAGACGACATCGTTCGCAAAACGTTTCCCGACGACACATCCCAAACCCTGACGGTTCCATCCGAACCTGCGCTTGCGAGTCTTTGGCCGTCGCCACTATATGCAACTGCGGTCACGTCCGACGTATGTCCATTTTGTGCGACGAGCTCCGGCTTAATTTCTTGCGCAGAAATACTTCTAAGAGAAATAAGAAGTACGTATATTGCAACGAATACTTTAACTTCAACTTTCATGGAATATTACCGTGGACATTTGAGACTATTTCGTCGGCCGGGAGAAGTGTCTGCCGCTCATCAGAGCCTTTTGGGTTGATCCGAAGCCGTTCCTTTCCGCTGGCGACATCCCATACTCTGACCGTCTCGTCATTGCTTCCGCTGACGATATTATTACCGTCAGGACTGAAGTCGCAAGAGGTAACGTTGCTGGTATGACCGCGAAAGGTTCGAAGCACATTTCCGGTCGACAGTTCCCACAATTTGACGGTTTGATCGTCGCTGGCACTAGCCAACGTTTTTCCGTCAGGGCTGAATACCACTGCATTAATCACGCCCAAATGGCCATTTTCTGAAACAAGCTCCGGAATTTGGGCTCGAGAAATAGTGGTGCCAATCGCGACGATCTGAAAGATCGCAATCAAGCTAAAGATAGAGGAGACTTTTTTCACGGTTTCCGATCCTGGTTCAGATTCGCCGCTTTTCCGATGACATGATCAGCCAACCCGCTCTTGTTCGCCGATGCCTGCGCGCGATGAGATTTCGAGACGTCGTATTCTGTGCCCGGCGATCTCAAACCAGGCGTTTCGCGGATAGACGCTGATACAAATATTTCCGGGTACATTGTACCGATCTTATCGAACGGGTAGGGTTTCAAAACCGGCTTTTGTTTCATTGCCATAGTATCGGCCGTATCGTTCCCATGACTTGCAGAGTTTGCCTTGCGCCTGCCAGGTCATGATCTCGAAACGTATCGCGGTCGGGCCGGTCATTTCGGTTTTGACCTTAAACTTTCTGTAGGCTCCCTTGATAAACACTCGCATATCTATATCCGATCGGCCCTCGCTAAAACACCAGACTCTCTCGACCAGCGGATCGGAGACAGCGTGTTTTTCCCGTAACCAAACCTTGGTCTGGATCGCCAACCATATTTCGAGAGCTCGCGTAGCCCTATGCTCTTTCGCGTCCGTTCCGACGGGCAACGTTCGGCCCGCCTTTGCCGCGTGTATCACCGTCGGGCTTCGAAACAATACGCTTAAATCGTTTTCAGTCATCATTTTTCTCCTTTTTGCCAATATTTTCAAGAACTTTTTTCGTCCTCACGTAAATAAGTGGAAAAAGCGGGAAAAACATTACAGCCGACGAGAGGGGACATTCGATTCTGCAACCAGCGATGCCGAATAAGAAAGCAATACGCAAGAAAGGTAGCTAGGGGTTCGCGATTGACGCCGTAACCGATTTTCCTATAAGCGAGCTGATCTCTTGTCATAAGCTCGGTCCCGCTAAACGTGGCGCAAAATCGATGTCACGACGCCAGTATCGAAGGCCTCACACGAGTCTTTTTGAAATAAAGTCGTATATTTTCGTAGGATGTCGCCGTTTTGATTTGATTTATTCGGAGGAATTCATATAGATTGTTTTATGGAAAATTTGAAACCCAAAGACGCGGCAGATCTGATCGGGGTCAGCTACCCGACGATCAAACAGTGGATCTACGACGGAAAGATAAGGTCGGTGAAAACGCCCGGAGGGCATCACCGAATACCGAAAGACGAGGTGGAACGGTTGGTCGGTGACAGGCCCGTACGGCCCGCACCGAAGTACAACAGCGGGCGTTCCCCGGAGCAGATCAGCGGCCGTAATCAGTTGGTTGGTGTCGTTACATGCATTTCTTACGAGGGCTTTTTCGCCGAGGTCGCGGTTGATGTCGGAGGGCAGCGAATACTCTCAATAATCACACGGCAAGGCTGCGACGAGATAGGGCTCAAAGTCGGCATGAAAGCATATGCCCTGTTTAAGGCGACCGAGGTCATGATAAGCCGTCGGTAACCGCTCCTCGGTCGATAGCTCGCCGAAGGTAAATTTTCCAGACAAAAATACTAACCATTTCTGTGCCCGCAAAGGTCGTAAGCACAGTATTGGTGTGCCCCGGCAGCACGACACGACGAACAAATTTACGCAGACACGAGAAACTCTTGATAAACAGGAAAACGAATAATGGCAAACTCTAATACAAATATCACAGTAGCTTACGGCGACGGCATCGGCCCGGAAATAATGGACGCGACGCTCAAAATAATCGAGGCGGCGGGTGCCCGCCTCGACATTGAGACGATCGACATCGGCGAACGCGTTTACCTCTCCGGTAACACCGCCGGTATCGCGCCCGAGGCGTGGGAATCGCTCCGGCGAACGAAGGTTTTTTTGAAATCTCCGATCACCACGCCGCAGGGAGGCGGTTTTAAGTCACTAAATGTCACGGTGCGAAAAACCCTCGGCCTCTATGCAAACGTCCGGCCGTGCGTCTCGTACCACCCATTCGTTGACACCAAACATCCGGTCATGGATATGGTTATCGTTCGAGAGAATGAGGAAGACCTCTACGCGGGCATCGAGCATCGTCAGACCCGCCAGGTTTACCAGTGCCTAAAACTGATCACGCGTCCGGGATGCGAAAAGATCGTCCGGTACGCGTTTGAATACGCACGTCTGAACAATCGCAAGAAAGTCACCTGTTTTACAAAGGACAACATTATGAAAATGACCGACGGTCTGTTTCATAAGGTTTTTGATGAGATCGCGCTCGAGTATCCGCAGATCGAGAACGAGCACTGGATCGTCGACATCGGTGCAGCAAAACTCGCCGACACACCCGAAAAATTTGACGTTATCGTGATGCCAAACCTCTATGGTGACATCTTGTCGGACGTCGCTGCTCAGATCACCGGTTCGGTCGGATTGGCGGGTTCGGCCAATATTGGTGAACACATTGCGATGTTTGAGGCGATCCATGGATCGGCTCCTGATATTGCCGGAAAGGATGTAGCGAACCCGTCCGGTTTGCTGCACGGGGCCATAATGATGCTGGTCCACATCGGCCAAGCCGATGTCGCTGAAAAGGTTCACAATGCGTGGCTCAAAACAATCGAGGACGGCATCCATACAGCCGATATTTTCAAACAAGGTGTTAGCCGAAAGCTGGTTGGAACCCGCGAATTTGCGGATGCCGTGATCGAGCGGATCGGGCAATACCCCAGTACGCTGAAACGTGCTGAGTATGTCACAGATGGAGAAACCATTTCGACTGTATACACGCCGTCAACCACGGACGGACAAATCCGCAAGAAAACCGTCGGCGTCGATGTTTTTTTAGAGTGGAACGACGGTTTGCCGGATGATCTCGGAAATAATCTGAGACACGTGAATGGCGACGGCGTCGAACTGCAAATGATCACCAACCGCGGTGTCAAGGTCTTTCCGGGCGGCATGCCGGAAACATTTTGTACCGACCATTGGCGATGCAGGTTTATGTCCACAAGCGATGACGGCATTCTTACGACGCCGCAGATCCTCGATCTGCTAAACCGGGTCGATCGTCTCGGATTTGAATTTATCAAGCTTGAAACTCTGTGCACATTTGACGGCGAATTGGGCTATTCACTTGGGCAGGGTCAATAGTCAGGACGAAGGCAATGGTTAAGGAACACAGCAATGTCAAACACGAGCGGGTCAACAATCGTTGGGTTGCCGATACGAGATCGTTTCGCTACTTTATGGTCGCGTGCTCGGACTGCCCGACGCCGGCAAGTCAGATCATCGACGCTCCGCTGACCGAGATCCTTGTCCATTCAAACTTAGGTAATCTGGTCTTACCGTTAGACCTCAGTTGCATGGCCAGTCTGGAATTTGCCGTAACCGTCCATAAGGCGGAGAGCGTGGTCATTTGCGGACATTACGAGTGTCGGAGTCTGCAAGACGCAACCGGCGGCGGAACCCATGTTTTCTCCGGCAGTTGGCTCCGGCCGATAAATACAGTCGCGATCAAGTATCGCGAACTGGCGGGAGGAGCATCTGTATCCGGCAGATTAGATCTTTTGAGCGAGCTCAATGTTTTGGAGCAAGCATTGTCCGCATGCCGCACAATTTCAGCGATCGATGGATGGAATCGTGGCGAGTTGTTGACCGTGCGGAGTGTCATCGTCGATTCACGAATGGGCCAAGTACGAGATCTCAATTTTACGGTGTCCGCGAGTCACGAAATTTCTCAGAGGTTCGAAGCCGCAATAGAAAATCTTAGAGAGCGTTGGAAAACAGGTATCGATTACCGGAGCGGAGGCAATTTTTATTAATATGCAATTACGAAAACCATGCTGGACAGTTGTAGCACTAGCAGTTCTGATCGCGTTAAGTTTTGTTATAGCGGGAGCCCAGACCCCGTCGCGAAAGGGCGGGTCGCGACTGATCACCGCTGTGTTACGGGACGACTTGACGACGGTACGCGAGTTGTTGGCGGCCGGTGAAAATCCAAATTCACTTGATAGTCGCGGCAATTCAGCATTGGCCATCGCGACCAGGCACAACAACGCCGTGATGGTCGGAGCGTTACTCAACAATGGGGCCAATCCGAATGCGGCCGATGCATCGGGCGTTGTCGTTTTGGCCCACCTTGTGTCAAAGCGGGATTCGCTGTTGGCTCGAGCTTTTCTGGACAAGGGGGCCAATCCAAACGCGAAGGACTCGGCCGGAAATTCAGCACTGTTTCTGGCGGTTCAACATGGCGACAATCTACTCACGCAAAGTCTCTTGGACAAAGGTGCAAATCCAAACAGCGCCAGCGGACAGGGTTTTGCTGGTTTGGCTAAGGCAGTCGAACGTTCTGATAATTTGATGGCCATGGCTCTCTTAGACAAAGGCGGCAATCCAGATGCCCGCATGCCAAACAAGTTGAGTATTTTGGTTGTCGCGATTTCAAAAGGAGACGCCCTGATTGCCCGAAATCTGCTCGATAAAGGAGCAAACCCAAATGTAAAGAATACCCGAGGCGAATCGGCCCTGATCCTGGCAATAAAAAACCAAGAAGCGACGGTTACTCAAGAGCTTTTGGACAAAGGTGCTGATCCCAACGCATCTGACAGGCGAGGATACACCCCACTGATGTTTGCGGCGATCGCGGGTAACTCTGCAACTGCACAAATGCTATTTGATAAAGGAGCGATGCCCAACCTAAGAGCACGGGATGGGATGACCGCTTTAATAATTTCCGAAAAGAAAGCTCATCCATCGTTCACGAGCATGTTGCTCCAGCACGGAGCGAAATAGTTCACAGCTCGCTACGAGTTTTGCACACCCATCGCAAAGTTCGAGAGGAGAACAGGGCCACGCCTTTAATCTTGCGAGCCGCGAGATTCTCCGCCTCTGCGATGGCAGATTCTTAAAAGGGTCCTCGTCAGCCTCTGACCGAATGGTTAGGATTCGGCGCTGTCGGTAAAAGTTTGAGACGGATGAGTATCAAACAAGACCCGTTAAGTTAAACGCTTGATCCCGTTTGATGTACATTTATCCGATGTGTAAACGGATTTCGTACTTCCGCTGGTTGTAACCGTGACTTTACGCTTGCACCGGCTCGCCTGGTCGGCGAAACGGTCTACTCCGCCTTGTGCAGGAGGAGAGTTAAGGTTTACGGAGCTGCAAAAAAGCTAAGCAGCGGGCTTTTTGGACGATGTCCGGGTCAGACGGTAGCCGGTGGCGATCTCGTTTCGGGTTTTGCGAAACTCGGCATTGGCCGGGTCGGCGGCGATGAGCTTGTCCATGATTGCGAGGGCGGTGTCAAAATTCGACCGGGCGTGAGAACTGTCATGCTTGGCCACGAGCGTCAGGGCTAGCTGGTAGCGGTACCCGGCAACATCGGAGCCGAGTTGACGGTTGCCAGCGTCGGAACGCAGGTCGTCCGTTGTAATATCCGCGACGTTTTGCAGCATTGCCAGCGAACGGTCGAACTCGCCGATATTTCTGAGAGCGGTCCCGAGATTGGCTTGACCGTCGATGTAATTTCGGCGGTATTTTTGATTTTCAGGGTCGGCGTCGGCGACCTGTTTGAAGAGAACGAGCGCCTTTTCCAAATGTTCGTAGCTCTCGGTATAAATATCGGCGATGGAACGCGGTGACCCTAAGTCATCGACGATCATCGCTGCATGGAGCATAAATGTACGCCCGATGCGGTCGTGAGCGACGGCGAGCAAGGTCGTCGCAGACTTGTCGCCGGACGCCGTCGGATAGACCTCCTCGGCCAAGGCGAGCGAGCGGCGATAATATTCAGCACCTTCGGCGTAACGGTCATTTTCGGAATATGCATCGCCGAGCCAGAGAACGGAGCGCGCGAGATCGAGTCGCTTTTTCAGATCTGCGGGGTCGGCGTCGCGGTGCCTTTGGGCCAGATCAAGTACTTTTTTTTGCGAAGCGACGGCCTCGTCGAGGTCACCCGTCCGCGAACTGAGAGCGCTGTAGCTGTGGCAGGCGGTTATTAGTACATTCTCTGCGCGGGCGACGTTTGCCGAAACGGCTGAATGCTGTAGAGTCTCGAGCAGGCCGATCGATTTGCGGTAATTTACCAAAGCTCCGGCGGTGTCGCCGGTATTGGCGGAAAACGGTTTGCCTTGGACGTCGGCCAGCTTTTCGTACGCGGCGGCGGCCTCGAATTGCAGGTCCTCGTCGGCCCAGTTGTCCTTAGAAAGTTGGTCGAGATAGCTGGTCGCGTCGGCAACGAGCATCTGTCGAACCTCGGTCGAGCCATTAAGATTAGCGATAGCGTCGTGGTATTTGAAAACTACGTTATTGGCGATCTCGCGGACCTGGGCGAACCGCTGTTCGGCGATCTGCTGTTGGCGTGCGGCCCTGACGGCTTGCCACGTCGTGCCGACAATGCCACCGACAAGCGCCACCATGATCAGGCCGAACGAAATGACCGCGACGCGATTGCGTTCGAAAAATTTTGCGGCCCGGTACGAAAACGTGTCGGCGCGCGCCGAGACCGGCATGCCGTTGAGATACCGGCCGATGTCGTCGCTAAACTGCTCGACAGCCTGGTAGCGCCGTTCGGGATCTTTTCGCAAGGCCTTGAGCACGATATTGTCGAGATCGCCGCGTAAGTATTTGCGGGCGGACACTGGGGCATTTGCGTTAATCGGATTATGTTCGAGGGTTACGGCCTCGCTGGGACGTGGAGGTTCCGCATCGCAAATGACCCGTACTATCTCCTGATAATTACTCGTGCCAAACGTAAAAGGGCGGACGCCGGCGAGCAGTTCAAACAGGATCACACCGAGCCCATAGACGTCGGTGGCGGTCGTCACTGCATCGCCGCGGATCTGCTCGGGTGCGGCGTAGGCAGGCGTAAGCAGATTCATCAGGGTCGCTGACTGGGGCGTGTCGGTGTCGAGATCGAGGAGCTTGGCGATGCCAAAATCGAGCAATTTGACGTCGCCATCGGCGGTGACGAGTATGTTCGACGGTTTGAGATCGCGGTGAATAATGAGCCGCCGATGAGCATACGCGACGGCCGAGCAAACTCGCTGAAATATCCGCAGACGCTCATCGATCGAGAGCCTAATGGTCGCGCAATATTCGTCGAGTGGGCGACCGTCGACATACTCCATTACGAGAAACGGCAGGCCGTCCGGGGTTTCACCGACGTCGATGAGACGTGCGATGCTCGCGTGTTCGAGACCGGCCAGGATCTTGCGTTCGAGTAAAAATCGCCTGATGATCTCTTTTGAATGGGCTCCCTGGTGGACGATCTTAACCGCCACCCGCTGCCGGACATCGCCGAGGCCGCGGGTCGCCAGAAACACCGAGCCCATACCACCGACGCCGATCTCCCGCTCGATCTGATATTCGCCGATCGTCTCGCCGATAAAGCTTCGCGTTCGAACGCCGTCGTCGTCGCTGATCGATGCTCCGAACGGTGAACTCTCGAGAAAACCATCAGCCGCATCATCCGCCGCAAGCAGGTTTTCGATCTCGGAGCGTAAAGCGTCGTCGCCGCCGCACCCGAGGGCAAGAAAATCCGCGCGGTCGCCGCGCGGCAGGTCGGCCGCGGCCTCAAATAGTTGTTTTAATCGCGCTCGGCTCGCCATTAGTTTTTCAAGCGATCGTAGAGCCACGCTTTGGCCATTCGCCATTCGCGTTTGATGGTTGAGTCGGATACGTCGAGCACGTTGGCGATCTCGTCCACCTTGAGGCCCGTGTAAAATTTCAGCTCGACGATGCGTGCCTGGACGGGGTCGAGGCGTTCGAGATCATTGAGAGCCTCATCGAGAGCGACGAGGTCGATCTCGCGTCCGGTGGCGAAGATGACCGCGTCGTCGAGATCGATCTTGAGATCGGTGCCTCCGCGTTTGTCGGCGTTGCGAGCGATCGCGTGATTGGTCAGTATCCGCCGCATCATCTCAGCGGCAAGCCCAAAAAACTGGACACGATCGGTCCAGTCAACCGACTGCTGCGAGATCAGCCTCAGATAGGCTTCGTGAACGAGCGCGGTCGGCTGCAGCGTGTGGTCGGAGCGTTCGTTCTTTAGCTTGTTGGCGGCGACCCGCTTGAGTTCGTCGTAGATCAGCGGAAATAGATCGTCCAGAACCGCACGGTTCCCATTCTTGTATTCCGATAAGAGACCAGTGATCTTGCCTGTTGGATCCATAACGCTTAGACGCAGCCGTGGACTGATTTTAAAGCATGAAAAAATAATTGCAATTAATTTATAAAAATTTGACCACTTTTCCCTAACTTTCCTGCGTATATCGCGAAAGGTTAATTTTTAGAGATCAAGAAAGCCGAAAACAGCAAGTATCAGGAGAAAAAATGAGCAATAAATTCATGCAGACAAAGCGATTAACAATTCTAATTTTGGTAGTTTTCATTGGTTTGAGTTTTCAAGCTCAAACGAGTTTCGCGCAAACGACGGACGCTCTTATAAAATCAATTAAAGATTGCGATGCAAAAGCAGATGACGCTTGTATGGTGCAATTCGCCGGCAAGGGGATCGAACTATATCCGACCAATGAGGATTTTTACTATTTCCGGGGTGCCGGTCTTATCGGTCTCAAAAGATATAGCGAAGCGATCGCTGACGAAACCAAAGCAATTGCTCTCTATCCAAAATACCCGGCGGCGTTGAATCTTCGTGGAGTTGCTTATATTAAAATCAATGATTATGACAAAGCTGTTGCTGATTTTCGTAAAGCTACAGAAATTGACCCAAGCTTCGAAGGTGCTAAAAAGAATCTGGAATTTGCTTTAGCGAAACAGAAACCCGCCGAGCCGTCGTCGTCTGACACCGATACCTCACCTGTCGTCTCGTTGCTCATAAAAGCACAAAAAGCACAAAAAGCCGGTGATACTGTCGCACAGGAAAAATATCTGACTGAGGCAATAAGCGTGGGCCGGCGAGATATAGATGCCAAGGACGGTAAATCATGGCTGTTTGAGGCATACAAAGTGCGATCGGTGCTCTACAAATCTCAGGAAAAATTCGACCTGGCTCTGGCTGATGCTCAACAATTGGCGGGTCTCGATCCAAAAAATAAGGACCTCTATATCTTGCGGGGTGGTATCTATTTCAACATGGACGATTACCCAAATGAGATCGCCGATTACACAACCCTTTTGGGCTTAAATCTCAAACCGGAAGAGACAGTCGACATTTATGCCGCACGCGGAAATGGTTATCGCAAGAATCATGATTATGATCAGGCGGTTGCCGATTTCACCAAGGTAATTAGCCTAGTGCCAAATGATAAAGATTCGCTCGCACATCGGGCCGAGATCTATCAATTTCAGGGTTATTACGACCTTGCGGAAGCGGACTACAAAAAATTATTAAAGATATTGCCGGATAATGCGTTGTCAAAACAAGGGTTAGAAGATATCAAAATGCTTAAAAATGCCGGTTTCAACACAGGCAAGACTAAAGAGGTCTCACTCTTGCTGCTCGACGAGATCCAAGCCGATTCATTGATCTTCATTAAGAGGTATAACGCCGTTACTTCCGCGTCGGTACAAGCTCCAAAGGATAAACGGAGAATTTGTACTGCGATCGCGGAAACCAATATATTCTTACAAAAAGTGGAAATGAACTCCGCTAAGCTCAACCAGGAATTGGCCGACGGCAAATTAGACAAGCTGCCGTCGATCAAACAAATTGCCCGGGAAACCATTAAGCTACATGCCGACGATCGGGCTATGCTCAACGCGGACGTATCGAAATATAGCTGTAAATTAAATTGACATCGATGTATGTGAGGAGATCGCCGCGATGAAAAAACACTCGATTATCGCAATTTTTTTGTTGCTCACCCTATCCGCATTGGCCGAAAAGGCAACGGGTCAGACTGCCGAGGCGTATTCGCAGACAATTTCCAGGTGCAATGCCGTGAGGGATTTCGATTGTGTATTGCAGACTGCAACCAAAGCGATCGCTCAGTTTCCGAATGAGGCCGGTTTCTACTTCTATCGGGCGAAAGCGCATTCATCGTTAGGGAAGAACGAAGCGGCGATCGCGGATTTTACTAGAACGATCGAGATATCCCCCGCATATTTCGGAGCGCTATTTGCACGGGGACTAATTTATGAAAAGCTGGAAAACTGGGCGGCAGCGGAAAAGGATTATTCAAAAGCGATCGAGTTAGGTAATGATTCGCTCGCTGGTGCCTCAGACCTCTACACACATCGCGGCATCGTCGAATTTGATCTCAGCGTCATTAATTCCGATCAAACGAAACGCGATGCCGCAATTGCTGATTTTCGCAAGGCTGTCGAACTCGCTCCGGCCGACGCACAGGCTAAAGAAAACCTCGAGGTCGCGATTTCCAAAGGTCCGGTATCGCCACCGAAGAATTCGGCTCCATCGCAAACCGAGTCAACCTTCAGGCCCTTTGCTCTCGGTTTCTACAAAATGGACAATGACCGCTACGACAAGATTATGCCCGGGGCTGAAAAGCTGTTCAAAAAACTCACAACGCATCGCTATCCGGCTCCGAAAAAGGTCACATTTATGGGGCTAACAGAAATCGTCGATGCCTTTCGACGAGATAAAAACGAACTAGCGGGAAAAATAAACGACGCTCTCCAATCAATGCGTGCGATTTTAGACAATAACGATATCTTAAAAGAATTGACGGCCGAGCAGCGTCAGATATGTCAGGACAAAATGGATAGAGTCGTCAATATGCAAAAGGAAGCGGCTCGGTTAAAACTCGTCACGCTGGTCGAGGTCAAATAACTGTCAAATAGAACGTTCAATAAATGTAAAAGGAAAACTGAAAATGAAGAACAACTCTATTATTTTGACGGTATTTTTACTGCCGGCGCTAGCGTCGGCGTAAGCGTACTGTCGAAACGCTCAACGTTCGTCCAACCGTTCCAAATCCTGAGTCGGTTCCACGATATCACCTGGATAAATCTCGCTGAGCATTAGACGCACGCTCCCTATCGCATTAAAAGGAACTCTGAAAATTCGGAGTTACTTTTTTCAAAAAATTAAATGGACAAAGAGTTGCAGGAAATATGACCTGTAAACCCAAATTTTCTTGCGTATTTCGTGAAGGTAAATTTTTGGGTAAATTTCAGGAGAAAACCATGTTAGCTAGATCAACGTTCGTCAGCGGCCAGATAAGATCGATTTTATTTTATGCTGCTTTAGTTTTAATTATTACGGCAATAGGATCAAACGCCGTGTCTGCCGCCGACGGAGACATGGATCCGGCATTTAGCCTGACTGCGTTCTTTAATACAGGAACGGTCAGGGAAATGGCTCTGCAACCGGACGGCAGTATCCTACTGGGCGGGACATTTGGCATGAGCGGCTTTGGAAACTTTGGCCAACAGTTTGATTACAGCCGGTTGAACGCGAACGGATCACTCGATCCGACGTTTTTCACAGCGCTCACGATGAGCGTCAAAAAGTATCTCGTATTGTCGGACGGCAAACTAATTGTCGGCGGGCCGGGGCAGAACGCCAATAACAGTACACTGATCGACGTGACCCGCCGTAACGCAAATTCAACCTACGACAGTGCGTTTTTCGGACCGGTCTTCGATAACATTGGCATTAGCAACTATATCGAAGATATGGCTCTCCAACCGGACGGCAAGATCCTCGTCGTCGGCAGTTTTGGAGGGGTGGCCTCGACGGCTCGGACGAGTATCATGCGGCTCGGGACCAACGGCATTCTCGACAATACGTTCGTCAACCCGACATTTACCTTTAGTACCAATCCTGACGCCCACCGGCTTCGCCGAGTAATCGTCCAGCCGGACGGCAAAATACTGATCGCGGGCGGTATAACTCAGGTCAACGGCGTAAACCGCAATCTCATCGCGCGGCTAAACGCTGACGGTACGCTCGACACGTCGTTCACACCAAACCTAAATGGCCTGATCCTGACCGATATGGTCATGCAACCGGACGGCAAGATACTGGTCGCCCGTAACCCGTCGGTTGTGACAGGCAATCCGGTTCCGGCCAACGTTATGCGACTAAACACCGATGGGAGCGTCGACGGCAGCTTTACAACCGCCGCCGAACAGATCCTCGTCCAAACTATCGCTCTCCAGCCCGACGGCAAGGTCCTGATCGGCGGTACTTTTTCGACAGTTCGTGGTGCCGCCCGCAACGGCGTTGCCCGTCTCAACGCGGACGGAACACTCGACGCGACGCTCATTCCGAACGTACCGGTCGCTATCCATCCCAATAAACTGGTCGTACAACCCGACGGCAAGATCCTCGCAAGTATCGATCAGCCGTTCAATAAGACCTATGCGGTTATCCGTTTGAAAGGTACGTACGCTCAGAACATTTCGTCGGTCAATCGACTCGCCGATTTTGACGGAGACGGCAAGGCGGATACATCGGTCTACCGTGCATCGGCTGGAATGTGGTACGGCGATCGTTCGACGGCGGGATTTTTCGCTACGCAATTTGGGATCGCGACAGACAAGGCCGCGGCCGCCGACTATGACGGCGACGGCAAGACCGACATCGCCGTCTGGCGGGAAAATGCGAATCAAAATTACGCTTATTTTTACGTGTTAAATTCGGCGACGAACAGTATCCGCATCGAGCAATTTGGGCTGACCGGCGACAAACTCATGTCAGGCGATTGGGACGGCGACGGAAAGGCCGACCTCGCCGTCTATCGCGACTCGGGCCCGGGCACCCAGAGCTATTTTTATTATCGCGGCAGCCTTAATAACCCAAATGGGATCGTCACGTATTTGCCGTGGGGCATCTCGGGCGACATGCCTATGCTCGGCGATTTTGACGGTGACGGCAAGCTCGACGCGGCTGTATTCCGTCCGTCGAATCAAACGTGGTACATTCGCCAGAGCTCGAACGGCCAAGTTCGCTATGACAGCTTTGGCCTCGCGACAGATAGGTTTGTCCCCGCCGACTATGACGGCGACGGCAAAATGGACCTTGCGGTTTTCCGAAACGGCCTATGGTACATCTCGCAATCGTCAAATGGCCAGATCCGCTATCAGAGTTTCGGGTTGGCGACGGATACGCTCGTGCCAGCGGACTATGACGGCGATGGCAAAACAGATATCGCAACCTACCGAAACGGCGTGTGGTATGTATTGCCGAGCACGAGCGGATCGGTCACCTACCGCAACTTTGGCAACGCCGGCGACACCCCCATTCCATTTGCCAATCAATAGATGAATCGATCCTATGAACGGCCGCAAAGGGCTCCGAGCGATCGGGGCCCTATTTTTGTAAACAGCGAGCAGGGATAGTATTTGATAATGCGAATCTTCGCAGTTTCACTTCCGGTATCGCGACTTATCTAACGTGTTACTTGTGAGCGAACGGCACGACTCTCGGTCGGGGAATGAGACCTGAGTCGGAAGATTATAAATTGTGAATAGTAGTACCGAAGGCCGAGCCCTAATCACCATTGATAGGAAGATCGCATAACTTGGAGGTCAAGCAACATGGCTCACACGGGAATCGGAGCTTTGCTCAATTCTGCTAGGTCGCTATCGGTCTCAAAAAGTCGCGGGCCTGTATTTGTCGATCGGATTCCATCCGGCTGTGACGATAATCGATTTCGGTCGTTAGCGTAAATCATGATATCCTCAGGCTCCTAATATAAATATCTAAAAGGGAGACACCGTCGCATGCGGTGGATAGTTTAATGTCAAAAAACCGATTGTCGTTTCGCGTTGTTGTCGCTGTTTCGATCGTTATCGTTTCGAGTCTCGCCGGGACGGTACTTTCACAAAAAGCCGCGCCCGAGCAACGTCCTATCCACGTGATCAAGAACCAAGAGGACGTCTCTGATAACGACGCGTCAGCGCCTGACGACGTTTCTAACCGAAAAATCGCGCCGGCGACGATCGGGGCGGCGAGTTACCCTTTCACATTTTCGTCCGGTGCTATCCTCGATGACATGTCAACCGGCACCACTCAGCTTGTTGCTGCCAGTCAGGATGACACAGCTTCGGCGGTAACGAATATTGGTTTCGAGTTTCGTCTCGACGGCGTTAGGTACACACAGTTTTCCACAAATAGTAACGGCCTGATGCGCCTCGGCGGTACAGTGGTCAACGGCCAGGCGAATGGAAATAGCTTCGCGAATGTAGCTGACGCTCCAAAATTATCGGCATACTGGGACGATCTATGCACCGGCACAACGGGCAAGGTTCACTACAAGGTAACGGGAAGTGCTCCAAACCGGAGACTCATCGTGGAGTGGGCAAATATGGTCCAGTTTGACAACGGAGCATTGGTCTGTTCAGCGACTCCGTTGGGTACCTTTCAGATCGCTTTGACCGAAACGACCGGACTGATCGAAATGACATACGGCACCATCAGCGCCAATGTCGATAGCGGCGCCAGCGGCTACAGTGCCGGATTTAGGTCGGCAGGCGGCACTTTCGCCAGCGTCTCAACGACCGTTGTTCCGACCGTTTCGTATGCGGTCTCGGACGACTTTTTGCTTAACGCCATTACCGGCGGTACAAGGTACGTTTTCACGCCAAATGTGCCCGCGGCACCGACCGGACTGTTTTTTTCGAACGTTGCTCCGACGTCGATGACGCTTAACTGGGCGGATAATTCGTCCAGTGAGATCGGTTTTGAGATATATCAGTCGACCGATAACGTAAATTTTACGTTTGTGACCCAGACTGCGGCGAACGCGACTTCGCAGTTGGTGACGGGACTGACGCCGTCAACCAATTACTTTTTTAGAGTGTTGGCCGTGACCGAGGGGGCCCAGAGTTCCGCGCTTACCGGTAATCAGGCGACGCCGAGCCCCGGTGCTATCTCATCGACAGCGACCGGCGGGCCGTGGAGCCAAACGGCGACGTGGGCTGGCGGTATCATTCCGTCGTCCGCTGACGCTGTGACCATTGTCGGCGGAGCGACGGTCACGATCGACACCGCGGCCAACGCGCTAAGCGTAAGTGTCGGAACGGGTGGAACGCCGGCGTTGCTGCTGTTTGAAACGACGACCGCACGAACGCTGACGGTTGGGACTGACATAACGGTGACGGCCGGTTCCAGATTTGAGTCCGCGTCGAGCGGTTCCCAGGCCGGGCATCTGCTGACTCTCGGCGGCAATCTGACCAATAATGGCATACTTGATCTCAGCACGTCCGGCAACTCGGCGGGGGCCGACATTGTGTTCACCGGATTGTCCGGCAGCACGTTTGGCGGCACAGGTTCGACGACAAATGTCAGAACGATCGCCGTCAATAAGGGTAATTCGAACGCGACCGTACTCGAACTAAACCCGACGAATTTCACGGTTCAGGGATCCTCTGCCGATTCGCCCTCCGCGGCGTATCTGACTCTGACCAACGGCACCTTTAAGGTCTCAGGCACATTTGCGGCAAACTTCAGAACATTTAGCGTAGCCGGATACACGATCGGCACGACATCAGGCTTTTGGTTGAATAATCCGAATTACGTCGTTTCCGCTCAGAATGGCTCGGCGGTAAATAACGGCGCGCTTCAGATCTCAAACGGTACATTTAATGTAGGCACGGCGGCCGGCAACGCAATCGGAGCGGGGCCCGGAGCGACCTTTACGTTTGAGGGCGGTGTCTCTAATTTTGCCGGGCTAATTCAAACTCTGAATGCCGTATCCTACACTCAGAGCGGCGGAACTGTTAACGTGTGTACCGTTGGCAATGCTGTCAGCAACAGTGCCTCGTTCGGGTTCTCTAACAGTGCAAATATTCTTAACATTACCGGCGGGACGATCAATCTGGTCCAGGCCAGCACCGGAGCGACTCCGCTCGATTACATTTTAGCCGGCGTCGGTCCCGTGACAGGGGCAACGGTCAACGTCGGAACGGCAGCTACCGCTGCAAATTTTAGTTTCCGCATACGTGGTCCGGTTTCCAACCTTGTCATTGATAACACGGGTAGCGGCAAAACGGCAATTCTGACCGCAAATCCGACGACGGCCAGCGGAAACACCACTATTTCCGTTGGATCGACCCTGAATTTGAATGGGTTCCAATACTCGCAGTCCGGCACCAGTTTTGTTAATAACGGTACGCTCACCGGCACAACGGGTGTCAGTCGTCTCCGATTTCTCGGTACGACGCCTCAGACATACAGTGGCAGCGGCGTCGTGACCCCGGCGTTAGGCCAGTTCAATTTGTCCAATGCCACCGGACTCACGATCGACCCGGCGGTGAGCCAGATCACGACGAATTTCATCGGTCTTTTTCGCGGAAATATTACCAACAGCAATAAGCTCACGCTCGGGAACGGCGGGGCAACCCCCGCCACTATCCAGATCGGCCAATTTGGCACGCCTGCCGGTAATTTTGACGTTGCCCCAACGTTCAATCTCGGTTCCGGCGGACAATCCCTAATTTATCAAACGGAGGGTGTCGCCCGAACCACCGGCGTTGAGGTCAACCCCTCGCGGATCCTGACGGACTTAACAATAGTCAATGCCGGCAATGTGACGATCGGCGGCGGCGACCTGACAGTGGTCCGCTTGCTTCAATTGGCGGTCGGTCATGTCATAACCGGTGCAAATACGTTGACACTCGACTGTAATGCAACCGTCGCGGGGGCCGGGCCGGGTTTATATGTCGAGGGTAAATTGAAAAAGAACTTTTGTTCGACGGGAGCGTTCTCGTTCCCGGTGGGCCGAGGCGATCACACGCCTGTGGATGTAAATGTAACGTCGCTCGGAACAAATCCGTCGAGCTTGACGATACAGTCATTTGCCAGCGTACTGAGCCCGTTCAATCCGTTGACGTCGATCGCGAGGTACTGGGACATCACCAAAACGGGCTCGCTGACAGCCAACCTCTCGTTTACGTTTTTACCGGGTGACAATCCGGGCGGCCTGACCGATCTGCGTGTCTGGCGACAGGAGTCGAACGGTACGCGTACAAATCTATGTACGGGCGGCCCGTGCCTTACCGGCACTGTACTGGGGCCCGCGACTGCGGTCACTACGTTCTCGCAATGGACCGGTGCCGGTCCGCTCGCGCCGACCGCGGCGGACGCGGCCCTGAGCGGACGCATAACCACCTCAGACGGCCGCGGTATCCGCAATGCGGTCGTTACTCTGTCCGGAAACAGTCTGCCGCAGCCGAGGGTCGCCACAACGGGGCCGTTCGGATACTATCAGTTTGCCAACCTCGAGGTTGGCAATACGTACGTTCTGGCCGTCGCTACAAAACGCTTCGTATTCTCCACCCCGACCCGTGTGGTGAGCCTTTTCGACAACATATCGGACGCCGATTTTATCGCCATCCCGTAGACGAACGATCGGATAGATCGGGAGAAAGGCATCGCCCCGGCCGGAGCGATGCCTTTTTTTTGAAAGATCGATCCGGCGGCGACCAGCGTTAGGCCTTTGATAACGCCATTTTCCCCAGTGCGTCTCCCTGTCGGCGCTTTGGCGCCCGGACGGCCCGCTCGGGCTCCGGGTAGAGACTTGAGACGGGAGAGTCTCAATGAAGAATCGGAATCTCGAAGTCGTGACCCTGCCTGCCCGCTGACTTTTTTTTGATTATTTTGTGCTACACGTTCGTTTCTAACATGTTCGTTTTTGAACTTTGACACGGGATGCCGAAATTCTCATCCCATTTCAATCAGGAATATCAGACCAGGTGCTGACTAGTTCATCTTAGTACAAGTAACGGTGGTTCGATCTTGCTCTTTCTAAAATCAAACACGTTTGGCGTCTGCACGGTCTTTTCCGCCTTTTTCCCCTCTTCGAGCTGAAATGTGTCTCGGTCCGCACCTGGTTTGCCGATGTTAACCGGTTTGCCGTCGATGACGATATCGCGTTTTCCGTCGAGTACATCCTGAAAGAGCTTTGGAACGGCAATTACGGCATAGTTTAGCCATTCGCTAGCGGTCAGCTTTCCGTCCGGCTTATCGCCAGTGTCCGCTTTCTTTTCCACGACCCCGTCTTGTATCAAGGCAAATGTAAGTAGTCCGTGTTTAAGCGAGTTGAGTTCGAGGGCGACATTGTCGGCCTGGGTTGCGGATAATATCAGCATCCCTTTGTCGTAGGCGAGTTGGCCAAGACCTCGGCTGCCCATCGGGCCGGGCTTGAATCCATCGCCTTGAACGGCCGACGCACTGTGGCAAGCATCGATGACCATTATCATCTCAACCGCGGTAATGTCCTGCATCCACAGCGATAGCTCGTCTGACGAGATCATCCTGTGTATGCTACTGGTTTTAAGCTCCGAAGTGTCGGATCCGATGTCGAACGGTAAAAGATAGAAAATGCCCGAGCGATCAGCATAACCGTGCCCAGCGTAGGTAACTATGAGTGTGTCTTCCGGTTCGACCGGCCGGATCCTCTGAATGTCAGGGTTCTTTTCAAAGGCTGCAGCAAGCGCCTTGTCCGTCTTTGCGATATCGGCAGCGGCGTCCCCGATGCCTGCTCCGGCGAGCATTGCAAAAACGCCCTTTATGACGGACTTTCGAGCGTTATTCACATCGGCAAATTCATCCGTCTTGCGGTCGGAGATGATGGGTACAGCGATGATCTCTGAATAACGCTCCTTTGTCAGTTTCTCTCGTAGCACCGCCTGCATCTTGCGTGCGTCATTAGCGGCATATTTCAGGTCAAAGCGTTTATTCTCCGATGCGTTAACGCCGATCGAGACTACATACGCGCGGCCCTGTCGCGTTTCCGGCCTCTCAATCTTGAACATCGTGCGGACTGTGTTGCTCTTAACGCGGTCGATATTAAAAGCATAAGCTGAGAACTCGACCTCATTTCGACCATTGCGTGGAAGCTTGATACCGCGAAATGTGAACGTGGCCTTGCCGGCAGCGTCAAATTTTACGACCTTTGACATATCATTTGCTTCGCGCCAAAGTTTGTCTTCTTCGGTGTTTAATAAGACTTTCGAAATGCGGTCCTTTTCGACGGCCTCCGGGGCCATACTGATATATTTTTCGGTAGCAGACTTAGGCGTGGACGTATTGACCAATTGTCCATCGCGAAATAAACGCAGATCGAAGACGCCGGACGTCAATGTTTTCTTCTTTGAACGGTCGTTCGGGTCATTGGTCACATTTTCAGTCACACTAGTAACCTCGACCATCACGTCGACGGTCCCGTCCGTTTTGGGCACGGAAATACTCATCGTCCCCACTTCGGGCCGAAGCAGTCCGGTCGCTGTCACCCGGCTGTTGCCCGAGAATTCAAATAGGGCGGTCAGCACGACAAGTGCGGGCCAAATTCGCCGATTCACTATTTTTCGCCGCATTTTCATAATTTTAGCTCCATTCGCAGGATCATCACTTATTTATTTGCCTGTTCGGGATCGCCAAACGCGGCTGCACACGGTTGATCTCAGCGATCGACGGCAGCGGCTTAAATTCTTTGCCGCACGTATTGGCTTGATTACATTTCAATATCCGGGACAGCAAGCCCGGCTCGTAGTATTGCCGCATAAATAATTCGAGCGGCTTTGGCTTCATAGGGTCATCGGAAACTATCCAATGGAGTCCTCTAATGTTGCCTAGATCGAGATTTGTGTCAAACCGCCCGTCCGGGTCAACAACGACCCAATCCCGTCGGTTCAGCCAATAGACTTCGGCGATCCAGCGTTGTGTTGCGTTATCTATGAGACTCACGCTTGTACTGTGATTGACCGCTTCGATCGCAAATCCGGCCGATCTCTCGCTGGCGGTCCGATCCGCCTTACCGATCTCGTGCTGATTGCCGAAAGCACCGGTCGCGACGTCAACTGTCGCTTCGTAATTTCTACCGTCCTTGCCGGTGTAATTGATTACGCCGGATCTTTCATCCTCTAAGAATCGGATCGTGTACACTTCGCCGGGAACCGTGTGGGTCCATTCCGGCGTCCGCGGAACCAGGGTTTGGAGCTCATTCGGCGCGGTGGGACGTGGGCCATTTTTGAGTCCGCTCGGGTCTCTGATGTCCCAGTATTCGAGGCTGCCCTTGCCGGTAGCCAAAAGCACGTGGTTGAGATCTTTGCTCAAGACCACCATTTTTTCGCCACCGCGCGAGGTGCTGATAGAACTCGTATCTCCGCCGTTGTAAAACGCGTCGTAGTCCCCAATTGAGCGGATCGCCGCTCCCGACATTGAGTCGTATATCGTACAGCCGACGATGTCGTTCTTAATGCTGCAGAGCATCATATATCTGTCGTGATAGAAGCTGCCTGCCTCTGCCGTATTCCAAGCAAATGGGTTTGAGTAAACCAATGCACCATCCAGCCGCTTAATCTCCGAGGCCGTCCCGTCGAGGTTGCAAAGCAACACGGCATCGTCATAGATCCCGGCGTCGTATCTGTTATCTAGGTCGATGCTAAAGGGGACCCCGGACTGATCGACCAGATCGCCATTGCTGCTCAAAGCCAGCGTGCGGCTATCGAGGCTCATCGAGGTGTTGGTGACGGTATGTGCGAACCTATGAAAGACAACTTGCTTAACAGGCACCGAGCCTGAAACATCATACACATCAACCTCGTTCGACCTCCCCAAGGCCAATGTGTCGGCCGCGGCAAATGCCACTGGAATATCCCTCGAGTCGCGATAACCCGTGAAGTACACATCCTTTCTCACCGTGCCGCTCAACGCGTCCCAGAATTCAGCCACAACACCTTTTTCGGCGGAGCGTGTCGCAACGAATGTTTTGCCGTCTCGCGCAAAGGCATAGCCGGTGCTGCCGAGAATCTTAAGCTGGATATCGTCCGCCGGAATGCGAGTAAACCGTGCCGTGGCATATGTCCAAAACCGGATGTCGCTGTCACGCACCGCGACCAGAGAATCGCCGGACTCGTTGAAATAGAAGCGGGCCTTGGCTTGATAATCGTTGGCGGCCGTCCATACTTGTTCGGTTCTGAAGTCTGCCTTGACCGTCTGCAGGAGCTTTTTACCGACAATACTCCACACTCTTAGGCCGATGTCGTTGACCGACACGAGACGGGAAGAATCGCCGTTAAAAACCATTTCGTGGGGTGTTAGTCGGTCGCTGAGCAGACGAGCTACCTCGGCCTGAGTTGAGAGCGAGTAAACATGGATCCAGCCGTCGGTGCGGCTCGCGCCCGGCGTCGAGGCAGAAGTTTCGTCAGGCGCTTGTGAGAGCAATGCTTCCTCAACTTTTCGCACGGGCGTAAAAGGCCCTGATGCGGCAAACAGAGTTCCGTCGCGGCCCAGTGTCACGCGGCTCGCATGGAGTAAAGCGAGCCGCTTCTCGGTCTTTAGCGACCAGATGCCGACGTACTCGCGGCTTGCGTCGGTCGCCGCTATCATGTCACTGTTGCGACTCAGCACGGATGCACCGATACGTGCAAATGGTGTAATGATCGGTTTCGTCCGCCGGCCCGTCGCAACCTCGACGATCGACGTCCCATCAATGAGGTATCGCCAATCGGGCGTGAAAGATACGGCTCGATAATCAATGCCTACGTCGCTACTCGGCTCGACCTCTTTCAGTGTCCGGATCTGTCTGCCGGTCGCCGCTTCCCAAATTATGAGCGAGTATTGGTCACCGCTTGCGATAAGCTTTCCATCGGGACTAACCTTTAGAAACGTGACGAACCCGGAATGTCCGGTTTGTACAACTAGCTCTGCCTTCTGTGGTGTGATGGGTGTTACAAGCAACGTCAACACAAAGAGGGCGAGCAAGAAATGGCGGCTCGGCATGTGGCAAGCGGCTGATCGAAATCTCTGTATCTGATGGGCTGTAATCATATTATTGGCGTAAAATGTTACGCGGCTTTCCGACATTTGGCTGCACGCGATTGATCTCCGCGATTGACGGCAGTTTCTTAAATTCCGTCGAGCAGTTTCTATTTTCATTGCATTTTAACAGCCGTCCGAGCAATTCCGGCTCATAATACTGGCGTATAAACAATTCCAATGGTTTAGGTGAAAATGGCTCGTCCGAGATCGACCAATGCAGGCCGTCGATCCGGTCGAGGTCTTTGTTGGTGTCAAATCGGCCCGATGGCTGGACGACGATCCAATTGCGGTCTCGAAGAGTGATGAGCGAGGCGAGTTCCGTTAGTTTGTCGCTTGTAAACAAGGTGATCTTGCTGTCGTCCGCGACACTCGCAAATAGATTTCCCGACGATGCTTCTATTTGAAATATGTCGGACATCGTCGGAAATGCCTGACTGATCTCAGCAATTGCGGTCGTAGAATCCTTATCGTAAAACTTTAATTCAGCCCCCGACCTGACGTCCCACACCTTAAATGTCCGGTTCAAAGCGTGGGCGGCGATCATAGTCCCGTCCTCGTTGAACGCGACCGACAGGATCGATATGGAAAAGTCAGGGATCGTGAGCAATACGTTACCGTCTGCGACGTCCCATACCTTGATCGAACTGTCGCCGCTGCCGCTCGCAAGCATTTTACCGTCGCGGCTGAAAGCAATAGCCTCGACCCAGTCCGAATGCCCGGCCAAACTCCTCACCGGTTCGCCACTCGCCGTGTGCCACAGCTTGATCGTATAATCGTCACTTCCGTGAGCGAGTATTTTTCCGTCGGGGCTAAACATGATAGAGCTTGAGATCCGCGGATTTCCTGTGATCGTCCTAATTAACCCGCCAGTGGCGGCATCCCACATACTTATCGTTTTACCGATGCTGCCGCCAAGAAAAATCTTCCCGTCAGGACTAAACGATAATGAACGGACCGAGTTCAATTCCGATTGAAAAGATCTGATCAATCTGCCTGTTTGGACGTCCCACATCTCGATAGTGCCGGCCGTTCTGCCGCAAATTAGCGTCCGGCCGTCCGAGGCAAATGCGACCGATTCGATCAGGTCATTATCGCCCGTCATGGTTCTGATCAGTTTTCCGGACTGCCCGTCCCAGAGCCGGATGGTTTTATCAAATCCGCCGCTCGCCAGTATCGTCCCATTCGGCGTGAAAGCGACCGACCGGATCATGTTGGTGTTGCCGGTCAATATTTTTAACACTTTTCCGCTCATGGCATCTTGGAGCAAGATCGTATTGTCGTCGCGGGCAGTCGCGAGAGTTTTGTTGTCAGAGCTTAATACGGCGGTATAAGACAATTGCTCCGGCCCCGCAAAACTTAGCAGTTCACGTCCGGTTCCGACATCCCAGTGCTTGATAGTATGGTCGCCGCTGCTGCTGATCAATGTCTGTCCGCGAAGCGAAAATGTAACCGCTTTGACGTCCCCGGTGTGACCCGTAAGTGTCCGTATTTCTTTTCCGGTTCCGGCGTCCCAGAGTTTGATGGCCTGGTCCCAACTACCGCTCGCTATCGTTTTACCGTCGGGGCTGATAGCAACCGCACTTACCGGCCCTTGGTGCCCGGTTAGCGTTCGAAGTTCCATGCCGGTCGCCACGCTCCAGATCTTGACCGTATTATCTCCGCTCCCGGTCACAAAGATCCGGCCGTCTGAACTGAATGCGACGGCGGTGATCACGCCTGAATGCCCGGTTTCGACAATAAGCTCCGCCGTTTGCGGCTTGATCGGCATGACTAACAATAGAAGCACAAAGATCGCAGCCGCTAGTAATCGGCTCGTCATCTGGCGAGTTATCGAATATTTCACGGCGATCTGCGGCATTGTTCTCATCTTATTTAGGCAATACAGCCTGCGGTTTTGAAATAACCGGCTGCGAGCGATTGATCTCACCGATCGTCGGCAGTCTTTTGAATTCGGTAACGCAATCGTTACCTTTGACACATTTCATCAGTCTGGAAAATAAGCCCGGCTCGTAATACTGCCGCATAAATAGTTCGAGCGGCTTCGGCGATAGCGGATCGTCGGGCAGGACCCAATGAATCCCTTCGATCTTGTCGAGATCCATATTGGTATCAAATCGTCCGTCGGGCGTGGCGACTACCCATTTGTCTTTGTCCAACACTAACAACATGCAGAGTTCGACCCTTTTTTCGATATCCCAGACCTTAGTCGTCCCATCGCTACTCCCGCTAAAGAGCAATTTCCCGTCAGTTGAAAAGACTACCGATTCAATTTTTTGTGTATGGCCCGAAAGTGTCGTCAATTCTTGGCCAGACTCGACATTCCACAACTTGATAGTGTCGTCCCAACTTCCGGAAGCAAGAGTCTTTCCATTAGGCGAAAAGGCTACAGATCGAACGTTATAGCGGTGGCCCGACAATGTTCGTAATTTACTGCCTGTTGTGACATCCCACAATTCGATTATCGCACCATTGTTTCCCATAGCCAGGAAATTTCCGTTGGGTGAAAACGCTATGGAAGTGACCGAACTATTGTAACCAGGCTGTCCGGAGTTCGCTCGCAATGTTTTCAATTCTCCACCGGACGACACACTCCAGAGTTTGACGTAGCCATGCCAACTGCCAGAAGCAAGGATCTTACCGTCCGGAGAAAAAACCACTGAGTGAATATCGTCATTCTGGCCCGTAAAAGTTTTCAACAATGTGCCAGTTGATACATTCCACAACTTGACCGTTTCGTCCTCACTCCCTGAAGCCAAGGTTTGTCCGTCGGGGGAAAAAGCCACCGATGTAACGGCTCTGATATGCCCCGCAAGCTTTTTTAGATCCTTGTGCAAAACTACGTCCCACCGCCTTATCGTGCCGTCCGCACAACCCGAAACCAGTAGTCGACCATTTGGCGCAAAGGCTATAGATCCGAGTTTTCGTAAATGTTTCTCGATGCTACCGGATAAAGTGGTAAGTATTAACTGCTTCTCGGAATTCCACAGCCTGATTGTTTCGTCTTCACCTACCGACGCAACACTCTTTAGATCACCGGACATAGCAATGGATTCGATCAATTGAGTCCCCGACAGTGTACTCATTTTTTGTCCCGACACGACATCCCATAGTGCGATCTCACTGCCCGATGTCCACCAAGCCGAAGTTTGCCAATCGGGAGAGAGTGTGGCAGAAATGATCCCGTGAGCGTCACCAAACAATTGTTTCAACTCATTTCCCGAGGCGATATCCCAAATTTTTATCACGCCACTCCAGTCCTTAGAAACAAGAGTCTTGCCGTCCCGTGAAAATGCGACCCAATCAATACTTTTGCCATGCCCGGTTAACGTCCTTAGTTCCTGACCGGATAACACGCTCCAGATCTTGATTGTATTATCCGCACTTCCCGATGCCACGATCTTCCCATCCTCTGAAAATGCGATGGATTCGATCTCCTTGCTATGTCCGACTAAAGTTCTCAGTTCCTCTCCTGACGTGATGTCCCAGAGCTTTATCGTGTGGTCACCACCTCCGGATGCTATGGTTTTTGCATCAGGCGAAAGGACTACTGACTTAACATAACTTTTATGCCCCGATAAAGTTTTCAGTTCCAGACCCGATGAAACATCCCACATTTTGATCGTTGCGTCATCGCTTCCTGAAACCAATATTTTTCCATCTGCAGAGAAGACAACCGAAAGGACCGAATCAACATGGCCTGAGAGTGTGCTAAGCTCCTCTCCGGTATAGATGTTCCACAACTTAATGGTATGTGGATAGGCACCCGACGCCATTGTCCTACCATCCGACGAAAATGCGATCGAATTGACTTTGCCAATGTGGCCCGAGAACGTCCGGATCTCTCTTCCCGACGCAACATTCCACAATTTGACCGTTCCGTCCTCACTCCCGGATGCAAGAGTTTTCCCGTCAGGCGTGAATGTTGCAGTTGAAACGTTACTTGTGTGCCCGGTTTGCACGACGAGCTCTGCCTTTTGAGCGGGAGCTGTCAGCACGGCGTATGCAACAATGATCCCGAGAAGAAGAATAATCGCCTTGGGGGTCAACGTTCTGGTCTTTCGTATAAAATACTCTACCTTCATACTTTTTTCGATATACCCGTTCGTCCACTCATTTCTTCGCGGGCGGTATCCGCCGCAGCAGTAACCTTTGGGAGTTGGCCGCGGCGGACTGGCCTCAAAAAAATTTGACACGCTCTGCGGCAATTCCGCTGCCGCGAAGCTCGAAAATAATCCCGCGTCAGCGGCCGGCGAACCTGCCTGGTGCAGATTATTTTCTTTTCACGGGAATTCATCCCATCTGACCATTCATCTCGAATTCAGAGAAAAAGAGTACATGCCGCATTATAGAAGTCATTGACCGAATCGTCACTCAAAAATGCGAATGGCCTTCTCGCTAAACCGATCCATCCACTCGACCACCACAAATGATGTAAAATCAATATCTCTCATCTTGCTTTCCTCCGCTCTTTCATCCCGATATCGAGAAGTACTTTTTTACTCACATTCGTACGTGATGAAATCGCGGGGAAACGTTACATGATCGTTAAGTGGTCGAATTTCACAAAGACAGGACCTTCACGCTGGGATTATAGAACAGAAGGAGTGGAGGTAAAAAATGAAGTAATATGACGACGAATTCGAGCGGGAGACTCTGGGGAAGGCACTTGGCGGTTTGCGGTCGCCAGACAGAGCCCGGACGGCGCGGATGGGTGTGTGCGAATCAACCGCTGACCGGCGGGCCGCCTGGGCTCGCAGTTGAGGCCGGGCTGATCGGCATCGCCGCCGCTCTGAACTCCGGACCCGGAACGCTGTTCCCTCAGAGCTTTAGCCGTTCGTATTGGGCGAAGAGGCTAGTGATCTCGGCGTTTAGTTTTTGTTTTTCGGCGGGGGACGTTTCCCGATCGCGGAGTTTTACTAATTTCTCGATGCGCTCGGCGAGGATCTCGGATTTGGTCTCGGGCTTTTTGGGTTTGGAAATGTTGTATTTGTCGTCCATATAAAGACTTTACTATACAACTGGCGAGTCCCAAGTCCGCGGAAGTCCGAGTTATGAAAATACCGGGACACGGGGAGAAGATGGGAAAATGGGAAAGTGAAAGATTTTTGCCACGTCGGACAAAGAGAACATACGGGATGGAGACCTAAACCGCCTTTTCTCTGTGAACTCTGTGGCGAATCGCTTGTAAGTTTTTAATCGAGTTGAAAGTTGGCCGAGTTTAGTCGATAGTTTAGATTCTAGAAAACGAATTTGAGATATGAAATATCAGATCTCACCGACGAGCTATCTCTAATGGAAATTTACTATAACGTTGTGCGGGATGCGGAGGGCGTTAAGGCTGCTTGCGCGGAGTTGGCGGGGCATCGCTCGCTTGGGTTTGATACCGAGACGACTGAACTTGACCCCTACAAGGGCGACCTCAGGCTGCTGCAGATAAGTACGGGGGCGAAGACGCAAGTCGTTGATCTCAAACCATTTAGAGCGAAGGGCGACGTGCGGACATTACCTGACCTGCAGCCGCTGAGAGACCTGCTGGCGGACAGCACAGTACAAAAGGTGGCACACAATGCCAAGTTTGACGCCAAGTGGGTACGACACCATTTGGGGTGCGAGATCGGCGGCGTTTACGACACGTATCTGGCGAGTTTGCTGATCGGGGCCGGCGAGGGCGACCGGCGGCACGGACTGGCGGATGTGGTCCAGGTATTCCTCGGCCGAACACTCGACAAGGCGGAGCAGGTCAGCGACTGGGCGGCGGACGAACTGACGATATCGCAGATCGAATATGCCGCACTCGACGCGGCGACGATGCCCGAGGTCCACGCCAAGCTCGACGAACGGATACAGGCGGACGGGCTCGCGGACGTGCTACGGCTTGAGAACGAATGCGTGATGCCGCTCGCCGAAATGGAGTTGAACGGATTTTACATTGACCAGGAACGATGGCGCGAGCAGCTGGCGAAGGTGACGGCGGCCCAGGCTGCGACCGCGAGCGAACTGCAGGACCTGCTCGGTGCGGGCATCGCCCAAGCATCGCTGTTTGGGCGCCCCGAGATCAACCTTGATTCGCAGGCACAGGTGACAGACGCTCTTGTAAATCTAGGTATTCCGATGCCGACGACGACGCGGGCGTGGGAACTGCAGCCGCTGACCGAAAAATATCCGGTGGTGGCGAAACTCCTGGAATACCGAGCGGCGGCCAAGGCAGTGGGGAGCTTTGGCGAGAACATTCTGGAGTTTGTCGAGCGGTCGACGGGACGCATACACGCCGATTTTAGGCAGATCGGGGCTCCGACCGGGCGATTTTCGTGCTCAAAACCCAACCTGCAGCAAATACCGCACGAGGACGCTTATCGACGCTGTTTTCGCGGAGAGTCGGGCCGAAAGCTCGTGATCGCTGACTATTCGCAGATCGAACTGCGGATACTGGCCGATTTTTCGCAAGACAAGAATTTCATTGCGGCGTTTGAATCGGGGCGGGATTTTCACGCGGCGACCGCGGCACAGGTTTTCGGCATCAAAGCCGAAGACGTCACACCGGACCAGCGCTCGTTTGCCAAACGGCTCAATTTTGGCGTCGTGTACGGCATCGGGGCTTCGAGGTTTGCGTTGATGACGGGTTTGAGTCAGGCGGATGCGGAAAACACGCTGCGGAAATATTTTGCGACCTATCCGCAAATGGACCAGTGGCTGCGGACTCAGGCGAAAAACGTCCTGACCGAGCGGCAAACGCGCACGCGTAGCGGCCGGCTGGCGAAATTTCGCTTTGACGATGGCGACCGCGCATCGGTCGGAGCGGCCCAGCGATACGCCAAGAATATGCCGATACAGGGGACGTCGGCCGACATTTTGAAACGGGCACTGAGGCTGCTGCACGAGGATATTCGCGGCACGTCCGCACGGCTCGTAAACATCGTCCACGACGAGATCGTCGTCGAATGTGACGAGGCCGAGGCCGAGGCGACGTCGGCGAAACTCGATGCCGCGATGCGCCGGGCGGGTGAGGACTATGTTAAGTCGGTGCCGATCAGGGTGGATATACACACTTCGGACGAGTGGACCAAATAGAGGTATTACGTTATGAAAAAACTTGCGATCTTACTTTTTTGTATGGTGATCGGGCTTGCGGCCGCGGCCGTTAGGGCACAGAACCCCGATGCCCTGAGCGCGGAGGCCGCACCGGCAAAAGACGAGTCGATGGTTCTGTTGGTCGAAGGCTCAAAGTCCTATAACGACGCAGACTACAAGGCGGCAATACCGATCTACGAAAAGGCTCTCCAACTGCAGAAAAAAAAACGGACGCTCGAGCGAAGATGGTGGCTTATGCTCGTCGATAACTTGTCGTTCGCATACGGTGTTACCGGCGATGTCGACGCATCACGAGCGGTGATCGAATACGGCATTTCGAAGGAACCGACGTACCCGATGTTCTACTACAACAACGCCTGGGGCTATGCCCAGCAGAACGATGAGGACAACGCCATCAAGAATCTGCGACTGGCGTTCAAGTACAAGGCAAACGCTAATAAGGGAAACGAACTCCCAGACCCGGCAAAGGACGAAAGTTTCGCCGAGCTGATGAAAAGCCAGAAATTTCTGAAAGCGTTGATGGAGATGAAGGCGGCGAAGTAGGCCGCAACATTTGTGTGGCAATTTGCCACCGCTCGTGCTAAGATCGAACATGGAGGGCGTACTTATGGCGGCGATCGAACATTCGACAAACACGGTGGCACGATTTAATTTCAGGCTGCCCACCGAGATCAAAGAGCGGATCGAACGGGCGGCTACGGCATCGGGCCTGACGGTGACGGATTTTGCCATCAACGCATTGGTGGCTTCTGCGGATGACATTTTAGAACGGCAGCATGCACGCACTCTCTCGCGGAGAGACAGCGAGATATTTCTTTCGATGCTCGATAACCCGCCGAAACCAAATGCCGCCCTGCTCGATGCGGTCAATGCTCACGGCCGACGCGTCAAATGACGCCGCTCGACTTTATCATCGAACCGCTCGGCAAAACCCACAGCCGCGACGGGTTTGACTGTGGCGAACTGTCGCTCGATATTTTCCTCAAACAATACGCGCGTCAATCCGCAGAAAAGGGGCTTGGCAAAACGTTTGTCGCGGTTTTGCCGCGATCGAGCGAAGTCCTCGGTTATTACACCGTCGCGTCGGGGAGCGTGGCTTTCGAAACCGTTCCCGAGCGGCTTCCTCGTTATCCGATACCGACTGTCCACCTTGGCCGTCTCGCAGTAGACCGGACAATGCAGGGGCGAGGTTTGGGAGCACTACTGCTGGTTGACGCTCTCAAGCGTTCCGCCGCCATCGCTGACAAACTCGGTATCTACGCCGTCGAACTGTACGCTCTGTCCGAAATCGCTAAACGCTTTTATCTGAAATACGGGTTTCTCGAACTCGTTGACGACGGTAAGCATCTCTATCTACCGATCAAGACGATTCGGCAAGCGTTTTCGTAAAAGTGCCGCGAAAAATCACACAACGGTCGAACTTTCCATAAACATATTCCGGATACTTTCAGCCGAGCATGATCCAGCAATAGGCCGCGCCGTATGCTTCGTGTTGGTATTTGGCGATGGGAAGTTCGGCAAGATCGATGTTGGCGGCGGAGAACGCCTTGCGAATGGTCGCGGGCGGGACGAGGATGACCGGTTGGCGGCACATCTGGATCAGGCCCTCGAGCTTAAACGTGATCGTGCCGCCTTTCATACGGCCTTTTGAAAGACGTTCGCGAATGGCGACGGTGTCGATGGCGTGCTCGTCCAGAAATGTTTGGATCGCGTCCTGAAACGCTCGGACCTCATCCTGGTTTTTTGGGTCGGCGAGGCCGAGGCGGGCGACCTCGGTCGTCACGATGTCAAAATTCAACGCCTGTCCGGCAAGCACCACGATGCGGGCTTCGTTCTTATCGAGGTCGATGCCGGCAACAATTGTCATTACTTAAACGTCTGGCACTGTTTCATATCGCCCGACTTAAAGCCGGTCGCGAAATACTGCATCCGCTGTTTGCTCGTTCCGTGGGTGAACGAATCGGGCACGACGAAACCCTGCGTGCGTTTTTGGATGCTGTCGTCGCCGACGGCGCCGGCGGCACGGATCGCCTCCTCGGGGTCACCGGCTTCGACCTGCCCTTTTTGGGCGGCGAAGTAAGCCCAAACACCGGCATAGCAATCGGCCTGGAGCTCGAGGGCGACGGAGAGGCGATTGCTGTTTCCGGCCCGCTGAACCTTGTCCATCGTGCCGAGCAGATTTTGGACGTGGTGACCGACCTCGTGGGCGATGACGTAAGCCTGAGCAAAGTCGCCGGGAGCACGAAATTCGTTCTGCAACTCCTTAAAGAAAGCGAAATCCAGATAGAGCTTTTGATCTCCGGGGCAATAAAACGGCCCGGTCGCGGCCGACGCGTAGCCGCAGGTGGACGAGATCTGGCCGCTGAACAGGACGAGTTTGGGAGCCGTATATCGGCGGTTGGTCTGCTGCGGCAGAACCTGGCCCCAGACGTCCTCGGTGCTCGCAAGCACGACGCGGGCAAATTTCTCATCGTCATCCTTTGGCCGGGCACGACTATTTGACGCAGGTGCCGGAACGCCGGGTTGATCCGGAACACCCTGGAGCAATTGCCGCGGATCGCCGCCGCACATGTAAATGACAATGGCGATAATGATGATGCCGATACCGCCGCCGCCCGCAGCGATGCGGCCGCCGCCGATGCCGCGTCGATCCTCGACGTTATCGCTCTCCCGCTGATCTCTCCAACGCATATTCGCAAGTTCCTCGCACTACTTTCGAGTTCGTTCACCGATGAGCTCGATTTTAGCATCATACGGACAAGGGAGCGAAGTATTTCGCTCTCGAATTGAGTATGCTAATTGGTATGGCAGCCGAGAATGGTATCTGATACGATAATTCTGACATCAGAATGTTCATAAAATCTTGACAGATGTGGATTTACAGGATTATGATGCTAGAGCGTTTTAGTTTCGGTTTTAACTCTCGCCACGTTTCCGTTTCCATTGGTTAGGAGGCACAATGATCAAACTAGACATCGTCAACCTGGTTGCCGACAAAACCGGGGTGCCGAAGCAGAAGGCCGAGCAGGTCGTAGATTCCCTATTTGAGGCAATGAAAGATGCCCTCGCTAACGGCAAGCGCATCGAGCTCCGCGGATTTGGCGTGTTTGTCGTCAAGCCACGCAAGCGGGGCGTTGGTCGCAATCCGCGAACCGGTACCGAGGTTCCGATACCGGCTGGCAAGACCATCCGATTCAAACCCGGAAAAGAACTATCTGCGAAAACGGTCGATTAGAATTTGGTAGAATAAAATCTACCCGAGATCGCGGGTCGGCGGTGAGCGCTATTTTAGCGAGCCGGACGAGTCGCGGTCTTTGTATTTAGATGACCGAACCAGACGAAATAGACTTTCCATACATAATCGAACGCCCGGTGATGCGGCCGACTGCCATCACGTGGCTGCGGCATCTGTTACTGCTGTTTGTGACGTTTTGCACGGCGACAATCGCCGGCACGCTGTATCCGTTCGGGCTGGCCCCGATGTCGGACACGCTACCGGAGTCTGACCCGGCGAACGTGGGCGAGTTTCTCACGTTTATCGTGATGCTGCCGGAAAAATACGCGCACTTGATCGGCGGTGCCGTTCGCTCGCTGTACTCAAACCCCGAGTATCTGCGGTACGGCCTCAGCTTTTCGCTCTCGCTGCTGTTTATCCTGGTCTGCCACGAAATGGGGCACTACATAGCATGCCGTCTGTATCGAGTGGATGCGACATTGCCGTTTTTTATCCCGACGCCGCCGATGATCGGGCCGGCGGGGACCTTTGGCGCATTTATCAAGATCCTGTCGCCGATGCCGTCGCGACGGGCGGTTTTTGATATCGGCGTTGCCGGGCCGATCGCGGGTTTTATCGCTTTGATCCCCGTCGCCCTGATTGGTCTCGCAACAATGCAGATCGCCTCGCCCGAGCAGGTCGCCAACGCTCAGGGCGGACTGTCATTTTCAGATCCGCTGCTGATGCGACTGTTTGCAGCATTTTTCGGGATCGACCTGCAGTTTGGCATCGGGAATGCGTTCTATTTTGCCGCGTGGATCGG
>JAYVUD010000460.1:0-9670 GCA_043788335.1 Chloracidobacterium sp.
TCACGTACAAACGGTCTCTGCAAGATCACTTCGGACAGCGGCATAAAGCTTAATCGCCCGACGTCGTCGAGGAATCCCGCTTCTTCGTTGCCGTGAAGAAAAACCCACGAGGTTCGCTGGTCGCCGATCGAACATTTGCTGTGAAAGAACCGGCGCACCTCAAAGTCGTTTGCGATAACGTCTTTGGTAACGATGCATATTTGGCTGGTATCGAGCATTGGCAGGAAATGTCAGCGAGTGCCGGCAAACCCCATTATAACCGAACAGCTGCCGTGGCGGAAGACTCTTTTCCTCAAGCGGACAGCGAGCGGTAACAGACGAGAGTCAGGCGGCAAATCCTGCCACTGCGATCTGCTGAGGCCTCGGACGGGCGGCCCAGCCACCCCTCCTAAACAAGGAGGGGAGCTATGGAAGGAACGAAAGAGAGCAAAAATATTCCGTGTTTTTGGTGTTTTTCGCGGGCGATATCTTTTGGGGCTGAGGTTAGTAGAAGTACAGTTTGCCGCCGGTGCTGAGGGACTGGACGGCCAGGGAGACGGCGTCGATCTGGTCGTCGTGAGCTCCGGTTGGAAAGCGAGCGAGTTCGTCGAGGAGATCTTCGATCCAGGGGCCGCGGACCAGGATGACCTTACCGGCTTCGGCGAGGTTGAGCCACGCGAGGGCACGGGTCAACTTGTCGCCGCGGACCGGGACGCAGCGGAGCGGAAAGCGGACGAGCGAGCGTTCGCGGCGAAGGTCCTGGACGATCGCTCGGCCGTGAACGGCGGCCTCGATACAGTGCTGGGTATTTCGCTCGGCCTGCATTCGCTCGATGATAAAGCGGCGCTGCTCGGGGTACTCGATCCGTTTTCGAAAACCGTCGGCGATATAGATATTTCCCTGTTTGTCGCGGGCGACCCGAAAGCTCGCCGTATAGTCGGCAGTCGTTTTCAACGAAACGGCAAGGTCGTAACCGCGCACCCAACGAAGGCCGGCGGGAGCCGAGTCGACAATATTCCGAAACCATTCGCGCTTAAACTGTCCGCCCTCGGCGGGATGCGGGTCTTGCTGATACAGAGCCGCGAACGAGTAAGAACCGAGTTTCCGTCGAAAGCGTTCGAGAGCCGCGACGTCGTAGCGTCGCGGGCAGAGAGCCTCGCCGGGGCGACGACCCAAAGGGTCCAGCGGAGTGCGGACGCTCCTGTCCGCCTCGACGGTTCCTCCGTTGACCGGGGTATTAGCCTCGATCAACGCCCGGATTCCGGCGGCCTGTCCCGCTGCCGGAGCGGCAGCGGTGCGGACAGGAGTGTCCGCGCTCCGTTCCGCGAGGGCGGGGAGGCAGACCACTTCCCATTTTTCGCCGCCGTCGGCTTGTTCGCGGAGAAGGCGGCCGGCGAGGTCGTCTTCGTGCCAACGGGTTTGGATGAGGATGATCGCCCCGTTAGGCTCGAGACGGGTGTAGATGTCGTCATTGAACCACTCGTAAATGCGATCGCGGTTTGCCTCGCTCTCGGCATCCGCGCGGCTGCGGATCGGGTCATCGATGACGACCAGGTCCGCCCCGAAACCGGCGATGCCGCCGCCGACACCGACCGAACGGACGATGCCCCCGCCGGGGGTCTCCCACTCGGCGGCGGTCTTCAGAAGACGGGGAGAGTGGCGGAGAGGGGGAGATGGGGAGGGGAGGAGTGGGGGAGATGAGGAGACGAATCCGGCCACCCTGTCTCCTCCACTCCCGTTCTCCTCTACTCCCTCACTCCCATCCTCCTCTACTCCTTCACTCCCGTTCTCCGCTGCTCCTCCACTTAGGTAGATCCGGCGGATCTTTCGCGAAAATTTGTCGGCGAGGCGTTGGTTGTAGCTCGCGATGATGGTATTCATAGCCGGGGTTTGGAGCAGACGCCAGGCGGTGTAGCGGACGGTGACCGTCTCAGATTTACCGTGACGTGGCGGCATAAAGATCATCAGGCGGCGGCATTTTCCGCTGGTCACGCGATCGAGGTGCCGGTAGATGAGACGCTGATACGGCCAACTCCAGTTCCACTCGGGGAAATTATCCGCGAGCCAACGCTCGTACCGGTTGCGGTCACGGGCGGGCGGCAGATCGCCGCCGAGCAGTTCGCGCCAGCCGTATTGCAGCGGCCAACCGACCGTGACGCCGCCCTTGTATTTGCACGAATAAAACTTTCTGCGACTAAACTCCCATTTGAGATCTTGCATCTCTCGTTCTATTCGGGCGTGCTGCCTGCCGCCGTATTTGAGATACAGTTCGCGGGCGGCATCGATCATTTTTTTCGGGTATGTACGTTTTTTGTGTTTTGTGGTTTTATATTTCATAGATGCAACGTTCTACTATCGTAGCAATTTTTGAAACGGATGTAAAGAGTAAAGTGGAGGGATGTTGGCAGTAGACGGGAGAGTTTCGGCGGTGGGCGGTCGGGTGAGAGTACATGCAGTTTGGAGTGGAACGTGAGCGCGGATATTTGTGCGGCGTCCCGTTGCTGTTGCAACGGTGCCGGCAGGGTCGCCGGCGTTCCCGGGTGGCTTATTTGATGATGGTTACGTTGTTGACGTCGAGGGTTTTGCCGATCGAGCGGTTAAATTCGGCGATAGCTTTGTTACGGTCGGTGCGGGACTGGAGTTCGCGGCCGCGAGCGGCGAGGAGGTCGGTCTGGCGTTGGGCGACGAGGTAAAAGGTGGTCGTGCCGCCGCGAAATTTGCGGTCCTCGCTGGCGTATAGTTCCTCGGCCGCCTCTCTTGCCGCGGTGGCGGAGGCGAGGCGGGCTTCGGCACTCCGCAGTGCCTGCAGGGCGTTGCGGACCTCGGCCTGAACCATTTGTTCCTGCTGTGCCTGCTGATTTTTGATCTTGTCGGCCTCGACGAGCGTGCGGCCGTAGTTTGCCTTGGCGACATGATTGCCCCACGGCAGCGAGACGGCGACGCCGATGCGGTAGGTCGGAAAATCTTGTTGAAACAGATTTGCAAGCGAATTGAAATATCCACCGACGAGATTATTCGGCACGGCGGACGAACCGGACGAGAGCGGGTTTCGCGTACCGGCGAGGCCCGCGGCGGTGTACGATCCGACAAAATCGATCTGCGGACGTGTCTGGTCGCGATAAAACCGCAGGCTGATCTTGTTGATGTCCGAGTTAATCGTGAGCTGTTCGATCTCGGGCCGATTTTTGAGTGCCTCGGTCATGGCAACCTCGAGCCCGATCTGGGGCGGAGCCTGATTGATCGGCGAGATGGGCGTGATCGGCCGCGTCCACTCGGCGGAGACGCGGTTTGGCAAAACGAGCGTTTTGAGGACATTTTCGGCACGCGTGACCGATTCCTGGGCGAGAAATACGCCCTGCTCGAATGTCGCGATCTGGGCATTAGCTGCGACGATCTCGATCGGGGCAAGCACGCCGTTCGTGACCAGTCGTTTGTTGCTCTCTAGCTGGTCTTTTGCCTGTTTGAGCGTATCGGTCTGGACCTGCAGATTGCGAAGTGCATAGGTCAGATCCCAATACGCCGACTCGACGCCAGCGACGACCGTGATCGCCTTTTGCCGCAATTGCGAATCGCTGAGCTGAATATTCTTTTTCGAGATCTCTATCGTTCGACGGTTGGCGTCGATCCGCCGATTGCGAAAAAGCGGTTGGGTAAACGTGGCGACGATCGACGTTGGGTACTGAGGGTTGAGCGTCGAATTGCGGTTGGTGGTAAACGTGCGGGCGTTGCTCGAGAGAACGCTGTACGAACCGCCGCCACGCGGCACAAGCCCAGAAAATCCGGCATCGCCGAAGTATTGACGCTGGGTCACTGCTCCGTTGACCGCACCGCCGATGGTCGATGCCGTCGGCGTCGTGCGGCTCTCGTAATACGCATCGGTAACGAGTAGGGTGTCATAGACACCGCGGGCACCGCGGAGATTGAAATCGGCGATCGACGTGTCCTTACGCGATGCTTCGATGTCGTTGTTATTTTTGAGCGCCATCTCGACTGCCTGCTCGAGAGTGAGCGAAAGCTGATCGGCATTGTCGACGCCGACGCGAGTCGTCCCCGGCATCGGCCGTGCGGGCGTCGCAAACGACGGCGACACCGGCATCGGGTCATCGGGGGTCGGAGTCGGCGTCTGGGCGATGCCGGCGATGCAGCAAGCCAACCCGACGAGCATCGCTCCGAGTACCGGACTCACACTTTGAAACAGTGATCGATTTTCTGACGAAACTAACATTAATAATTGCCTAGGCCAAATTTTCCCCGCCGGAACTGTTTTGCTCGGCATTAACCTTGGGCCGGCGAAAAACGGAAAACATCTTTGAAACGCCGCCCGCAAATGTGCGAAACACCGTCGTTTGCTGGGCGTCATCAAACAGCGAGTAAAACACAGGCACCGCGAGTAGCGTCAACAACAGGCACATCGATTGGCCGCCGACGACGAGCACCCCGATCGAACGGTTGGTCGCCGCACCGGCACCGCTGCCGACCACGAGCGGGATCATGCCGGCGACGAGCGCAATCGTCGTCATCAGGATCGGCCGCAGACGGTCGCGATTTGCCTGGATAATGGCGTCGTACCGGGCGAGGCCGTGCGAACGCAGGGTGTTAGTGTGGTCGATCTGCAAAATAGCGTTCTTTTTAACGATACCGAACAGGAGCAAGATCCCGAGAGCCGAAAAAATGTTGAGCGTCTGGCCCGCCATCGCCGTCGAGAGCAACGCGAACGGGATCGCCAGCGGCAGGGTCAAAAGGATCGTGACCGGGTGAATAAACGATTCGAACTGAGCCGCCAGGATCAGATACATAAAGACGAACGAGAGCAGAAACGCAAGCAGGAACGACTGATATGCACGCTGGAGCTCCTTAGACTGGCCGGTCACGCCGGTCGTGTATTCGGGCGGCAAATTGAGGTCCTTGACCAGTTTTTCGAGCTTTGCGAGAGCGTCGGCCTCAGAGGCGTTCGGCGGCAGGCTCGACGAGATCGTGACAACACGCTGACGGTTGAGACGGCTGATCGACGACGGGCTGAGGCCCTCTTCGATCTTGACAAGTTTGTCGAGCGGAACCGGCACGCCGGTGGTCGACGCGACGGTGAAATAGCCGAGATTTTGGCGTGACCGGCGAAACGGTTCGTCCGCCTGGACCAGTACGTCGTATTGCTGCGTCCCCTCATTAAAAGTCGACACCCGCTGGCCGGCCGCCGCGATATTCAGTGCCTTGGACACATCGGACGCCGATACCCCGAGATCCGCCGCCTTGACGCGGTCGATGACGAAACGGACCTCCGGCGTGCCGAGATCGACCGAATTGTCGGGATCGCGGAACGACGGGTCCTGCTTCATCTTTTCCAAAACCTGATTGGCGGATGAGTTTAGAACAGCCATATCAGGCCCCGAGATAAAATACCCGATACCGGAACCGCCACGGCCGAGGCCGATGCTGCCGGCGATCGACGACGACGCTGAGACGGAGACCTTATAATCGTTGTTGGAATATTTTTTGACGATGCCGCGTGCCTTGCCGATCAGGTCGAGCTGCGAATCTTTACGTTCTGCGACCGGCACGAGAGCGATGTTCATCGAACCGCTGTTCGAGCCGCCCATGCCGACCATGACCATCGTGTTTTTGACACCCGGCAGTTGCTCGCGGATATCGCGGGCGACACGTTCGAGGATCGACTGCGTCGCTGCGAGCGATGTTCCCTGCGGGCCGCGCACGTTTACCTGAAAGAGCGACTCGTCCTCGTCGGGCAGAAACGACATTCCGACGTATTTGTATAGCGGAAAGATGGACGCGACCGTCAAAATACAGATCAGCACGACCACCCATCGAAAACGCATCGACAGACGCAGCAGCCACGTGTACGTCCCATCGATCTTGCTGTAAAACCAGCCGGATTTGGAATCATTATCGTGCTTGGCGCTCGGCGTATCGGCGTCGCCCTCGACGATCCCGCCAAAGGTCTCGGCGTCGCCGCCGCTGCTGTGATCGGCGACTTTTCGCTTGATCCAGCGGGCAGCGAGCATCGGGGTCAGGGTAAACGACACGATCAGCGAAACCGCGATCGCGGCCGCCGCCGTCAAGCCGAACGACGACATAAACCGCCCGACGATGCCGGTCATAAACCCGACCGGGATAAAGACGGCGAGCAGCGACAACGTCGTCGCCAAAACCGCCAGCCCGATCTCTCTGGTGCCCTGAACCGCCGCGACGAACGGGTCCATTCCCTTTTCTTCGACAAAGCGGTAGATATTTTCGAGCACAACTATCGCATCGTCGATGACGATCCCGACCATCAGGGTGAGGGCAAGCATCGTCATCTGGTTGAGCGTGTACCCGAGTGCGGCGATGACGGCAAAGGCCGCGATGATCGATGTCGGTATGGCGAGGGCGGCGATGAGCGTGGAGCGGAAATTCCACAAAAACAAAAACACGACGACCGCCGCAAAGATGCCACCGAGTATGAGATGCTCCTCGATCGAGTGGAGCGAATTTTCGATAAACTCAGATTGGTCGCGTATGACCGCCACCTTCCAGTCGCCCGGCAGCGTCGGGATGATGTTTGCCATGCGGCCTTTGATACTGTTGATGACCGCGACCGTATTTGAGCCCGACTGCTTGCGGATGCCAACGGCTAAGGACTGCACCCCGTCGAGCGAGATCGCGGAATTTGGATCGGTTCCGCCCTCTTCGACGCGGCCGATGTCCTTCATCTTGATCGAGTAGCCGTTGTGGGTCGCAATGACAATATCATTAAACTCGGAGACTGCCGTGAGTTTGCTGAGTGTTCGGAGCCCGACGGTCTTGGCACCCTCGACCAGCGTGCCGCCCGGCAGTTCCTGATTCTGGGACGCCACCGCTGCCGTTACCTGATTGACCGACAGGTTGTATGCCCGCAGACGGTCGGGGTCGACGTATAGCTTGACCTGCTTTTGCCGTGAGCCGTAAGCAAAAACCTCGCCGACGCCGTCCGCGGACTCGATGCGGTCCATTATCAGCGTCTTGACCTGATCGGTCAGTTCGACGACGTTTTTTGGTGCACTGACAACGTACATCAGCACCGGTTGCGAGTCGGGATCGCTCTTGCGTGCCGTCGGCGGATCGGCGTTTTGCGGCAAGCGGTTGAGGACGCTCGAGAGTTTTTGCTGGACCTCCTGATATGCCTGATCGGGATTTTTCTCGAGGTTAAAGGTGAGCGTGATGTTCGAATTGCCGCGAGACGATGACGATCTCATTTCGTCGACACCCGGCACCGTGTTCAGAGCACTTTCGATCTGGTCGGTGACCTCGGTCTCCATTTCGGCCGGTGCCGCACCGGTGTTGCTCGTACTGACCTGGATGGTCGGCAGATCGATCTTGGGGAAACGGTCAACCCCGAGCGTGAAAAAGCTAAAGCCTCCGACCACAGTCAGAAACATGACGATCACGGTCGCAAAAACCGGACGATGAACACATATTTCGGCTAACCACTGCATAAATTCTAGTTCCGAGTTCGGAGTTTCGGGTTCAGAGTTACTCGCGCAACATTAATTTCAATTATCGAAATTTACTTCCTCGCATATCCGATGCCTTAAGATACTTCATGAAACCACCGATCAAACGGCCGGTGTTATCGAGACATGAATATGTCTCGTCAAACTGGGCCGAGGTAACGTAGTTCTGGTCGAGGGCAACATAAAGCTGTGATCGTGATTCGGCACACGAGCCTTTTGCGATACTCAGAAAATTCACAAATTCCTTATTTCCCTAGCGTTCAAAGCCCTCAGCGATGTTCGACATTATCGAAATCGAAGAACCTCGGATCTGATTTCGAAGAGCAAAATCTCGGGAAAATTCACCAGTCGAACTGATATCGTATATCTGCCTAGTCGCAATCCTAGCCAGTTTCCATGCCTCAATGTCTTCAAATCGTTCAATCTTTGCCACGGTCAAATCCTCCTATAAGTAAAAGATCTCCAAAAAGAATTTTCACTGAACAACTCTGAACTCCGAACCCTTAACCCCGAACTAAACCGCGACTTTCGCTCCTTCATACAGTTGTTCGAGGTTGTTCGTTGCTACTGTCTCGTCGGCGGCGAGGCCGGATAGGATCTGATAGAAGCCATTTTCTTCGGTGCCAAGTTGGATGACCTTGAGCTTGGCGACACCTTCCTGAATAACAAAAACACGATATGATTGTGTTGTCTGATCGTGATATACGGCTCCTTTTGGCACAAAAACACCATTTGCACCGCCCTCGCGGGTTATCTTGACAGACGCGAACATGCCGGGCCGAAGCGCGTTGTCGCCATTTTCGACGAGTGCCTCGACAATAGCCGAGCGCGATGACGCGTCGATCGCCGGGTTGACGGCAGACACGGTGCCGGAAAATTTTCGCTCCTTATAGGCATCGACCTCGAGCGAGACGCCGCGGCCTATCGTGATCGACGGGACATCCGCCTCGGCTACCTGAATATTGATCTTGATGGGGTTGGTCCGCAGGATCGTGGCAACGATCGACGCCGACGTAACGTATTCGCCGACCGCCGTCGGACGATTGCTGATAAAGCCGGAGAACGGGGCACGGATGACCGTATCGACGAGTGCCTGGTCGGCCTGAATGACGAGTTGCTGAGCAGATTCGACGGCGGCATGAGCACTCGCGATCGCCTGGTTGTTTTGTTTGGCAGCATTTACGGCGACGTCGAGCAGTTCGCGGGCATTATTTGCCTTGGAACGGGCCGTGTCGCGAGCGGTGCGAAACTGCTCGTAGGCGATCATCGAAACATCACCCGATTCGACGAGTTCGCGGTATCGCTTTTCGTTATTTTCCGCCTGTTTGAGTTCGGCCTGCGCCTGCTGATAATTGGCATTTGCCGCCCGCACCTCAGGGATCGTCGACGAATTGAACGTGCCGTTTTGGGATAGCCCGAGACGAGCCTCAGCCTGCCGAACCGCCGAAATCGACTGTTTGACCGAGGCTTTTGCCGACGTAAGTTGGATGCGTGCGTTGGTATCGTCGATCTTGGCGATAACACTGCCCTGCCCGACAAACTGGCCGACGTTTACGGATACATTAGCCACCTTGCCGGCGACCTTTGGTGCAATGTCCGAAGACTCGTCGGCGGTCAGACTGCCGGTCGCGATCAGAACCGCGGCGACCGTGCGGGCCTCACTTTTAGCTACGGTCACCGCAACCGGAACGGTTTTGGATTCCGGCGGAGCGACCGAACCGTTTCGGTTGCCGCCGCCCGTGCGGGACGAACCGCACGACGTCGCGACCGCAGTGATCAAAACCACGGTTGGCACGACTCTCAGAAAATTGCGTAAATGGCACATAGCTTTCAGTTTAGGCAAGTAAAGTGTATTACAATAGCATCGAAGCCGAAATTGAGCCTATGTAAATTTTTGTAAATCGGACCGGGCAGTCAACGTGCTCACGTCAACCAACCGATTTGCAAAAAGCAGGTGATGCAAGCTACGATTATGGGACGTTTATTAGATTTTTTGATTCCGAGGAAAGGAAAAACCATGCAGGAAATATCGGCACTTGAACTCAAAGCCGCTCTCGATAGCGGCGCTGACATCCAACTCATCGATGTGCGTCAACCGGACGAATATGATTTTGCAAGGATCGAGGGAGCAAAGCTGATACCGCTGGGTGAGATAATGGCGAGGATGAACGAACTAGACCAGTCGCGGGAGACCGTCATCCACTGCA
>JAYVUD010000461.1:0-15501 GCA_043788335.1 Chloracidobacterium sp.
GGCCGACATCACCAAATCAGCCGTCGAAGCGACGATCAAGACCGACAGCATCAGCACCGGTATCGGTGCCCGCGACAACCATCTCAAGACTTCCGACTTTTTCGACGCGGCCAAGTTCCCCGAGATCACGTTTAAGAGCAAAATGATCGAAAAGAAAGGTAAGACATTAATGCTGACTGGTGATTTCACGATGCACGGCGTAACCAAGGAGATCTCGTTCCCGTTCGCGGTTGTCGGCAATTGCTATGACAAAAAAGCGAACAAGGCGACCCTGCCCTGCGGCTTTGCGGCAACCCTCAAACTCGATCGCCGCGACTACGGCGTTTCATACGCCCGCAAAGACAACGCCGAGTTTATCGGCAATATCGTGGACGTTAATTTGAATATGCTTGCCGTACAGCCGAAACCAGCTAAGTAGTCGTACGGTTGATCAGGATCTCTCTTGGGCCTGTCGATAAATAGCGGCGGGCTCACTTCTTTGTCTTTTTTCCGACATCGCCGAACGCGATATTATAGATCGCGTACTGCTCCCAGTCTTTGTAGTCATAGTGCCACCACTCGTTCTTGTTGACGGTAAAGCCGTCGGCCTCCATCATGCGGCGGAGTTTGTCGCGGTTTGCTCGCTCCTCGTTCGTTCCGCCTGCATAGTTTGGCGACGCGCGTTCCGAAAAATCGTCAAAACCCGACGGCATCGGCAGGAGTTTGCCTGTCTTTAGGTTCTAAATAGTCAGATCGACGGCACATCCGCGGTTGTGTTTTGAGCCCTTGGCGGGGTCGGCGATGAACATCCGCTTATCGGCGGGCGTGACCTCCCAAAACAGTTTCGTGACCGACCACGGCCGGTAACCGTCGAAGATGGCGAGCCCTAACCCCTTTTTTTTCAGCAACTTGTGCACGCGAACCAGAGCCTCGGCCGCGGGACGCTGGAGAAATGCCCTCGCCTCGGTATAAACCGCCCGGCCGACAAAATTATCGGCCGTCGCGTATCTGATATCGAGCTTTATCGTCTTGTTGAGTTTGGTTAGTTCGATCAAATCGGCGTCTCGCTTATCTTGTTCCCTCGGCGGGGCGGTCTGGCCAAACGTGCTGCAAAACAGGATCAGACATAATGTCGTTATTGTAAAAATCGAAGCCGGCTTTCGTGACATTGGATTTACCCTTTATTCATTCGTTGATAAATCGAAAAGGAAAAGGTATGTTAATAATAGCATGCCAGATGCACCCAAAAAACTGAATTGCCCCGCTCGCAAGTGGACAAAACGCGCCGGTATTATCACATTCCTTTTCTTTCTCGGAAAAGGCCTTGTCTGGCTCGGAATATTTGCCGTCGGTGCCTATTACGCGTTGGACTAACCGCTGCTATCCTACGGCTTCTTGACCTCCGGTTCCGGCTTGTTGTCGTCATCTAGTATAACCACGTCTGAACCGTACTTCTGATAATCCTTAAACCTGATCACATTTCTGGTCTCGACTATTTGCGGGCCCTCTCTGCTCGTTAATCTCACATCGGAAACGAGCGGAAGCAAATATTTGCCATCCGTGATCGTCACCCAATCGTAATCGATGATCCGTTTTGCCGAACGCACGGCAAATGCATCGGGTATCTCCGTAGCCTCGCTCTCGATCCGCAGCACGCGGGCATCTTCGCGGTCGATCCAGATCCGGCCTTTCATCCCGCTGATGATCGAGTCCGATGCCGACCGGCTGGCTGACGTGATGACCTGTTTCGCCCGGTCCTTTGTCGTCGAAAAATCGTAGACGATCGTCTTGCGGTTGCGGATCAGATCGGTGTCGACAACGTTAAACTGAGTTTCGCTCTCGGGCTTAAAGACCGTCGCGAGCATCGTCACAAACTCACCCGTGGAGCTCGTTCCGCCGACTTCCTCATAGCTTCCCTTTGGCTTTGGGTCCGTGTTTACTATGCCGTTGGTCGACATGACACGATAATCTTCCTGCCCGGTCGAACGGTAACTCACAGCAACCACGAGCCGGTCGAGATTCTTAAAGTTACCGGTGCCGCCAAACGCCCAGCTTCGCTGTATCTGCTGCTTGACGACAAAATCCGGCATCTCGCCCACCGCCTCAAGCGTATTTTTCCGCGTTTTTTCGAGTACGGCAGCAGCGTCCTTTGGCAGCGGCACCTGTGCACCGGCCGGATTCGCCCTTCGGCGTTCGGCCTCTTCGAGAGCACGCTGCATCTCATCGTCGTTTCCAGCTTTTGACTTTGTCAGCCCGCGGATACCGTCGGTCAGAGCAAATGCGATCCCACGTTTTCTGAGCGCATCGACGATCTCCGGCCGTACTGACGGCGTCTTTTGCAGGGCATACAGCATTTTCACATACTCGCTCTGTGATAGTGCCACCTCCTGGCCAAAAGCCGTCGAGGTCAAAATTAAAATTGCTAAAATTAAAGCTGCCTTTTTCATCTCTGTTTATGATGCCGTGCCCTCGCCGCGGGTTCGCCCGCCGTGCGGGTCGTTTTGGCCGCGGCCAAATGAAAAGCGGGAAAATTTCTACAGAGAAATCTTCCCGCCGCTGTATGAAAACGAATGAAGCGCAAAAACTAGTTAACCCATTCTTCTTCGTAGTTGAGCTGCCAATGCCTCGTTACCCAGGCCTCGGCTGCCGTCATCGCGATCGACTTCCATTTCTTCAAATTTTCCAGAACTGAAAGTGCTGCCAAAGGTTTGCTCGGATCCCGTTCAACCCTTATGACCTGCGTCGAAACTTCGATGATCGTCTTGTCCTCTTCCATGACTCTCAGACGAACCGAACTGCCAACCGGCGGTAACGTCTCGAGATTGACCAATGTGCTGTTTTCACCCACATTTTCCGTCAATCCCTCGACACTTATCGTTTCTCCGGTAGCGGCATCCACCCAGCTTGCCGTAACCGGCATATGGGCAAGGATTCGATGATGCAATGGCGTTTTGTATGATGCTGTTGAATAACCTGAATGTGCCATTATTCCCCCTTTTTCTATTTATATGATCAGCTCTTCGCGATGAAGAAAAATATTCTTTCATACCCGAATCGCGTGACAACTTTAGAATACTATTACAAAAAAGTCAAGTTTTATCTGATTCGTCCGAAACCGTTTATTTTCAACAGTTTCGCCTTTTCACACCTCACGCAAGGCCTTTGTAACGCAAAATATTACAAATATATTTCGCCGATTTCCGCTCAGTCGGCCTAATAGTCCGCTGCCGCTCGCGGATCTCGATGTTTGACACCAAATTCTACCGGTTTCGGCTATGGTGAAAATTGAGCAAAACGTAACACATCAGCAACGCGGATTTATCCTGGGTTCCGAACGGCCGATCTAGCTATCTGCGGACTGCAAATTGCTTATTAGGTCGTGTACTAACCAACGCTTGAGTACGCTCATCCAGGCCGATGGCGAACGAAGTCTGAGGCATTGTGGTTAAAGGTCTGTAACGCAGTAAGTTACGCATTTGATAGAACGGCATTTTATTTGCTATTTGAGGTATTTGTGTAGCGAGGTTCGGGTAACTTAAATCCGAAAAGCAAAATAAATATCCAAAATTCAAAATATTCAGGATTTCGGTCCGAAACGGACGATAAATTTCTTTGGTAACTCCAAATAAACGAGGTCAATAACAGATGACTAGAAACTTAATGAACAAATTAATTACAGCCGCAGCATTCTGCGTGCTGGTATTCGCCGGCCAGACGTTTGGCCAGACAACGGGCGGCACCGGTCAGATTGCCGGTATCGTGTCCGATTCGAACGGTGCGGTCGTAACGAACGCAACCGTCACACTCGTTAGCCGTGCAACTAACGAAACCAAGGTCGCCACGACCGGCGGCGACGGTATCTACCGTTTTGTGCTCTTGCAGCCGGGTAAATACTCGGTCAAGACGACCGCGGCCAGCTTTTCCGAAGCCGCACTCGACGTCGAGGTACAGGTTGGGCGCGTCACCGACGCTAATGTTACGCTCGGCACCGGTGCGGTCAAGGCTGTCGTTGAGGTTACCGCAGAGGGCATCCAGACGACCACCAACAATTTTGACGCCGTTCAGAACGAGACTGCTATCCAGAATTTGCCGATCAACGGCCGACGCTTTCAAGATTTTGTGACCTTGACGCCGACCGCACAGGTCGACCCGTCGCGTGGTCAGATATCTCTCTCGGGACAGCGTGGTATCAACAGCAACATCAACGTTGACGGCGTCGACTACAACCAGCCGTTCTTCGGGGGTATCCGCGGCGGCGAACGTTCTAACTCGGCGTTCACGCTTCCGCAGGAAGCCATCCGCGAATTTCAGGTGGTCGCGGCCGGTTACTCGGCCGAATTCGGCCGCAGCTCGGGCGGTATCGTCAATGCCGTTACCAAATCGGGAAGCAATAACGTCCGCGGTTCGGTCTTTTATCTGCTCCGCCCAGAACAACTCGCCATCGGCAATAACTTTGCCAAGGCTCTTGCTGACCAGCGTCTGAATGCTCTCGGTCTAAAAGCTACCTTGGCTCCGACCCAGCATCAGTTCGGCGGTTCGATCGGCGGCCCGATCGTCAAAGACAAATTGTTCTACTTCGCGTCTTACGAGCAGCAGCGTTTTCGGGCTCCGCGTCAGGTCCTGTTCCAGAACCTCGTCGGTGTCGCATTGCCGGCCCTCGTCGCTCAACAGGAAGCATTCAATTTCTACCGCAGCAACGAAGCACAGTACCAATCGTCAAATGACGCCTACGCTCTTTTGGGCAAGGTCGACTGGAACGTAAACGCGGCCAATCGTTTCAATGTCCGCTACAACTTCTCGGCAAACAAGGCCCTGAACGGCGTCTCGACCGGTGAAACTGCACTCGACCCGACCACGACCAATTCGATCTCGACAAACGGAACCGAAGAAGATAAGAACCACATCGTCGTGGCTCAGATGATTACAACGATTTCGGCGAACCTGATCAACGAAGCTCGCGGCCAGTATGCATGGGAAAGGCGCCCCCGCACGCCAAATGAACTTAGGGCCAATCTCGCGACGTCGATCGGCACCTATGGAACACGCAACTTTTTGCCGACGACCCAATTTGACCGTCGTATACAGTTCGGCGACGCACTCACCTGGATCACCGGGGCCCACACGATCAAGTTTGGCGGTGAATACAGTAATATCTTTGCTGACCAGACATTTGGATTTAATCAGACCGGCGTTTACACTTTCTCCGGCCTGTCGTCAACGCTTGGCACCGGCGTGATCGGCACGGGCATTCTCGATGCTATCGGAACGACGCAGACGGCGACGTTCAGAGGTCGATTCGATACCACTACCGCCAGGTACAATCTGCAGATCGGCAACCTCGCGGCTGCCTACACTGTCACGGAAATGTCGCTCTTCGCTCAGGATTCGTGGCGTCTCACGCCGAAATTGACCGTCAATTTTGGTCTTCGATTTGAGAAGCAGTACAATCCCTCCTCGCAAAATAATAATTCGACAGTGCTCAATCTGATCCGCGGGACGACGTTCCCGATGCTCGGGGGAACGATCGACCCCTCGATCATTCCGGACAGCCAGAACGAATGGGGACCCCGTCTCGGTTTTGCATATGACCCGAAGGGTAACGGCAAAACTGTGATCCGCGGTTACGCCGGCGAGTACTACGCCCGTACACCGATGCTCGGCTTGGCCGCTCCGTTCAATAACTTCCGCAATCCGGCGGGCGACCTTTCGATTACGCTCGGATCGACCGCTTTCTCGGCGACCGGATTTAACCAGGCAACCTTCGACACTCAGAATCCGGGATATGTGGCCATCATGGGCGGCACCGGATTCACGCCGAACACCGTTTATCGCCAACTCGCTATCATCGGTATAAACCTTAACTCGTCTGCTCTCACTTCGCTTCCGATCCTGACGCCGGCACAGGCTGCAACGATCCAGACGGCGATGCTTAACGCTACGACTAATCCGCCGGCAAATCTCGGAGCTTTCCAGGGTGCCAACTTTGTCGGTATCAATCCGAACTTCAGGAATCCCCAGTCGTTCCAGTGGGGCGGTGGTATCGAACAGGAAATCACCAAGGGCGTGACTATCGGTGCTGATTATTCGGAGGTAAACACTATCTATTTGCAGCGTAACCGCGATATCAACCTTCCGGGACCGACCGGCGTTGATCCGGTGACCGGGCGCGTTCTGGTAAACCGTGCCCTTCGCCCGTTGACCAGTATCGGAACGCTTCAAATCCGAGATTCGTCGGCTCGTTCGGTTTATCGTGCTTTGACGCTCCGGATGAATATGAACCGTAAGTGGGGCCGCATTTCGGCTTTCTACACGCTGTCGCGTTCGACATCGGACGATGATAATGAGCGTGATGCCGGTGGCGTCTTGTACGACAATCCGTATGATCTGCGAGGCGAGATGTATAATTCGCGTCTCGATCGCCGTCACCAGTTCGTTGCTAACCCGATCTTCTTTATTCCGGGCGGCATCGAGGTGGCAGCAGCATTCCGCTTCCGTTCGGGTTCACCAGTCAACGCTCTGGTCGGAACCGACCTGAACGGCGACGGTGTCTCTAACGAAAGACCGATCAATACTCCGGGCTCCGAGTTCCGCCGCAACTTCTTCACGAACCGTCCGATCTACAACGTTGATCTTCGGCTCCAGAAGGGTATCAAGTTTGGCGAGACCCGTCGGTTGGTCTTCTCGGCTGAGTTCTTTAACCTGTTTAACAAATCGGACAGTCAGTTTTCGGGTTCTGCCACGACAAACTACTGCTCAACGGCAAACAGCGTTTGCGGACTCAGTGGTGCAACGAACATCAATTTCCTGAATATCATTCAGCAGAATTCGGCGGCTACGAATTTTGGCAAACTCAATCTTTCCGGCCTCAACCCCGGACAGCAGGTTTTCCAGATGCAGCTCGGAGCTCGATTTAATTTTTAGTTTGTTTTGTTTTCAGTTTTTTCTAACGAAAAGACCTTTGGCACGCTTGAGCGATCAAGCGTGCCCCTTTTTTTTCTGCTCACATCCGTGTAATCTTTGGGGATGCGCATTTTGCATATCTCATCAGCCAAAACATTTAGCGGCACCGAACGCCATTTTGCCGATCTTTGCCGCGGGTTACAGCAACGCGGGCACGAGATCTTTGTCGCACTGCGTCCGACCAACGAGTGGCAGCAGTGGATCGATTTCATCCCGAGCGAAAATATCCTTTTCGTCTCCGTCCGCAATTCGTTCGGTATGTTCAGTGCCAAACGCATCGGCCGCTATTTGATCGATAACAAACTTGACGTCATTCACGCCCACGTCGGCCGCGACTACATCGCCGCCGCTATCGCGAGCCGCATCTCCAAAAACACAAGCTTTGTCCTGACCCGCCACATGATGGCTCCGCTCAAGCCGTTTCACAAGTTCGCCCTGCGCAACGCCGGCGCCGCTATCGGTGTTTCGCCGGCCGTTGAGAAACAGCTCAAAAAAATATTTCCTGTCGAAAAGGTTCACGTCATCCCCAACGGGCTCGACATCGCGGACGAGGCCGACACCCGCCAGTTGCGTCAACAATTTCGCGAGTTTCATAATATTCCGCTCGACGCCCCGCTCGTCGGCACTATCGGCGAATTAAAACCGGCCAAGGGCCAGCGGGATTTTGTCATCGCGGCATATGAGATCGCCAAAAGCGATAAGAACTGTCATTTCGTGATTGCGGGGATCGACAATTCGGACGACGGTAAGTTTCGTGGAGAACTGCGTCGGCTGGTCAAAGTATTTGGGCTCGAAGACCGCTTTCTCTGGCTCGACTGGCTCGACGACACCGCGCCATTCTTTTCGGCCCTCGACCTTTTCATTTCGCCGTCCCACTCGGAGAGTTTCGGTCTCGCGATACTTGAGGCAATGGTCCGCGGCATCGCGGTCATCTCGACCGACACCGACGGGGCCCGCGTCCTGCTCGGCGATACGGGTGTCCGCACGCCTGTGAATGATCCGGTCGCTCTCGCGGCGGCCGTCGCCGGCCTGCTTGCCGATAATGAAAAGCGCGCCGCCATCGGCCCCAGCCTACAAAAAATGGCGGTCGGCACGTTTTCCATTGCCACTATGGTCGATGCGACCGAGGGGCTTTATCACCGCATCGCTTCCCCGCAGAAATAAGTTTCGCCCCGCGGTTTCGCGTCGGTACGCGCTCGGAGTAATATCAGATTAGCAAAGCAATGAAAATCTTCGACCAGAGTATCTGTACCGATTACGCCGCCGCGACCAACCGCGAATGGCTCGAGACCAACGGCATCGGCGGATTTGCCTGCGGCACGATCTCGGGAGCCAATACTCGCCGCTATCACGCAATGTTGACCGCCGCGACCAAACCTCCGCTCGGACGCATATCGATGCTCTCAAAATACGAGGACACGATCTACATCGACGGCAAACGATACGATATTTCAACCAACGCGTTTCCGGGAACGATCCATCCGCGAGGCTACAAGATGATTACGTCGTTCCGTCTCAATCCGTTCCCCGTTTGGACCTATGACATCAACGGTGTGGTCGTCGAAAAGCGCGTCTTTATGATCTATGGCGAAAATGCAGTTGCCGCGTCGTGGCAGGTAATTTCTGCGCCCGCCGAGACGCCGGCGGTCACTCTCGAATTGCGGCCGCTGCTCTCGTTCGTCGACTATCACTCGCTGCAGTTCGGCAACAACACCTTCGCCGTCGATTTCGAATCATCTGAGGGTTTGGTTCAAATGCGGCCCTATCCGGAACTGCCGCCGATCTTCTTTGCTCATAACGCGATGGCCGTCGACAGCAGCGGCTACTGGTATCGTAATTTTGAGTACGCAATTGAAAAGGAGCGGGGTTTCGATTGCCGCGAAGACCTCTTTCAACCGTTCGTTCTAAAGTTTGACCTCGCCGTACCTGCAACCGTCATCGCATCCGCCGACGTGAGTGTGACTGACGATTTCGCCGGACTCGAGCAGGCAGAGATCGACCGGTGCGAGGGATTGCTCAAAAACGTCGAGACCACCGATGAATTTATCTGCGACCTCGTCCTCGCAGCCGACCAGTTTATCGTAAAACGCGGTGAGGGACGCACGGTTATTGCCGGATACCCGTGGTTTTCTGATTGGGGACGCGACACGATGATCGCCCTCAGCGGCCTGACGCTCGCCACCGGCCGCCCCGAGATCGCCCGCGAGATCATCATTGAGTATTCACACCACATTTCCGCCGGCATGATCCCAAACCGGTTTCCGGACGTCGGCGAGACGGCCGATTACAACACCGTCGACGCGACGCTGTGGTATTTCGAGGCTATCAGGACGTATATTGCCGCCACTGATGACTTTGGGCTCGTCAAGGGCAAACTTTACGAAAAACTGGTCAATATAATCGACTGGCACCTCCAAGGAACGCGTTTCGACATTCACATAGACACCGACGGTATGCTCTACGCCGGCGAAACGGGCACGCAGTTGACGTGGATGGATGCCAAGATCGGCGACGTCGTCATCACGCCGCGGATCGGCAAACCCGTCGAGATCCAGGCACTGTGGTATAACGCACTCCGTACCATGTCGGGCCTGAGCGAAATATGCGGCGCGCCCGACGACAAGGTTCGTTTCGACGATATGGCCGAATTGTGCAAACAGAGCTTTAATGCCGCGTTTTGGAACGAAGCCGACGAATGCCTGTTCGATGTGATCCAAAACGGCCAGCGTGACGCGTCGATCCGCCCAAACCAGATATTTGCCGCCAGCCTGACACACTCGATGCTCGACGACGAGCGTGCCCGCAAGGTCGTCGACAAAGTTGCGGCCGAACTATTGACGCCCGTCGGGCTCCGCTCGATATCGCAAAACGATCCGCGTTATTGTCCCGTCTATGTCGGCGACCCGCTCAAACGCGACTCCGCCTACCATCAGGGAACGGTCTGGGCGTGGCTCATCGGCGGTTATGTCGATGCATTTCGCCGCGTTTATCCGGATAATGCAGCGGCCGTAGAGACGATAATTGACGGATTTCGCGACCACCTTTCCGCTGCCGGTCTACGCCAGGTCTCCGAGATTTTTGACGGCGACTCGCCTCACGCACCACGCGGATGCTTTGCCCAGGCATGGAGCGTTGCCGAGCTATTGCGGATAACGGTCGCGGCCACTGATCGGTCGTCGTAATGCTGTCTTGCCCATGAATACTACCCCCGACCGACTGGCAAAGCCAAATGCTCGCCGGCGTCAGCCCTGACATACCACGGACGAGGCTCGATGCGATAGCTCGACGAGTCTGTCGGAATATGCGTCACGATGCCGCCGTGTGGACACGTTAATATAAACCGAGTATGGAGAATTAGCGCCATTTTGTTCATTAGATCCTGGCATTTATCATACCGAGACTCTGTCAGGTTTTATGAACATTGCGGTCAGAATCTACGTGGCGCTTATCGTACCGCCGTAAAGCCATATTCCGTCTCCAAAACTTGATGTAAAACGCAGAATCAGTTTATCTTATCGGTATGAAATTAGTTTTGGCGATCTTCCTCGCTGCGACATTCGTTACGATGAACGCACACCCTCAGACTGCACCCGAGCTTTCCGAAATCTGGGAAAAGAATCACATTTCCCGCAAATTCCCCTCCGACGTTCGGCACGACGACCTCAAGCGATCTCTCGAACAGCTGAAAAAGCTTGGGCTCAAGGTGGATGAGGTCGGTCGCAGCTTTGCCAACCGCGAGATTTACCAGATCGAATTCGGCCGCGGGCCGATGCGTGTATTTATGTGGTCGCAGATGCACGGCGACGAGCCCACCGCGACATCGTCGGTCATCGATATGCTCGCGTTTTTTCAGACGCACCGCCACCTCGCGTGGGTGAAAAAGATCGATGAGACGATGACGATCCGCGTCGTCCCGATGCTCAACCCCGACGGTGCCGAGGCATATCAGCGGCGTAATCTGCAGGGTATCGACATCAACCGCGACGCCCAAGATCTAAAAACTCCCGAGGCCCGGTTGCTCAAAAAGCTTCGCGACGAATGGGTGCCGTCGATCGGTTTTAACCTCCACAACCAGCAATCGCTGACCACGGTCGGCAATTTGCCGACACAGGCCACCGTTTCACTGCTCGTCGTTTACGGCGACGCGCTCAAGACGACAAATGACGGCCACGAGCGCAACAAGCGCGTCGCCGCGGCGATGGTCCGTTCGCTCCAGCAGTTTATACCCGGCCATATCGGCCGTTACGGCGACGAATACACTCCGTCAGCATTCGGCGACAGCTTTTCGGCTTGGGGCACACCGGTGATCTTGGTCGAGACCGGTGCCTTGCACGGCAAAGACGAGATGTTCCTTGTCAAAATAAACTTTGTCGCCTTCGTCACCGCGATCAACGCTCTCGCCACCGGCAGCGAACGCGAGCAGGCGATCGAGCCGTACCTTGCGCTTATCGAAAACGGTTCCGGCAGCCTTTACAACTACGTATTTCGGCGGGCAAATATCGTTAGCTCAGCCGAAATGACCAGCATTATCACCGCCGACATCGCCGTTAACACCGAGCGTCGCCGGGCGAGTTTCTCGGCACCAAACTATGTTAGGGTAATAGGAGACGTATCAAAGGCAACCGGCCTCGAGACCTATGACGCCTCCGGCTTTAATGTTTTTCAGCGGCTCGGTAAACTAAAGGTTGGCGAACTTGCCGAGTTTCTATTTTATCGCAAGGAACGCGTCATCGATTGGCGTTCCACGGAACTCGAAAAGGCGTTTCCGCCGGATGCGGTATTTTCGGCCGGCAAATGGGTAAAAGGCCGCGGCATTGTGCCGGCGGCAAAATAGCGAGTGTTAAATCTACTAAAGATAAAAAATATCGCGTTGATCGATAAGCTTGAGGTCGAGTTTGGCGATGGCCTCAACCTGTTAACCGGCGAAACCGGCTCGGGCAAATCGATCATCGTCGACAGCCTCGCCGCACTCACGGGCGAACGCATCAGCTCCGATCTGATCAAGCAGGGCCAAGATTCCGCGCGGATCGAGGGTATGTTCACCGTCCCGGCGAACCCATTGCTCGTCGACGAGTTTAACGATAGCGGCATCGATTTCGAAAACGGTGCCGAGATCGACATCATCGTTTCGCGCGCACTCTCGCTCAATGGCAAAAACCGCATTTTCATCAATGACAAGATGGTCACGCAAGCCCTGCTAAAACGCATCGGCACGCATCTGGTCGACATCCACGGCCAAGGCGAACAGGCGGCTCTTTACGACGTTTCGACGCACATCTCAATGCTCGACCAATATGCCGGCAACTCCGACCTGCGGGCATCCGTCGGTGACGCATTTACCGCCCTCATCGCCGTTCGGCGTCGTCTGGAAGCTCTCGAAAAGGACGATGCCGACAAACTGCAGCTTATCGACATACTCAAATTTCAGATCAACGAACTCAAGACCGCCAACATCCTGCCCGGCGAGGACACCGAACTCGAGGAAGAAAAGCGTCAGCTCAACAATGTCGAAAAACTCTCGTCGCTCAGTGATGACGCCTACGCTCTGCTCTATGACAACGGCGAATCGACCCTCGCCACGCTCGAACGCGCGGCCCGCAAGATAACCGAGCTTGGCGAGTATCAGGCGGCCTTTCGCGAATTTGATGAGGGCATCCGCACCGCCCGGGCCGTACTTGAGGAGGCCGCGATTGCCGCCCGCGATTTTCGCCATAAGCTCGAGTTCTCACCCGAACGCCTCGAGCAGATCGAATCACGGCTCGCCGAGATCCAGCGGCTCAAACGCAAATACGGCGACACGATCCAGGCGCTTCTCGACCACCTTGGCGCCAGCGAAGCACGCCTTGCCGGCATCGAGACCGCCGACCTGACCGCCGCCGAACTTCGCAACGACCTTGCCGAAAAGCGTGCATCGTACGTGGCCGTCGCCCGCAAGCTGCACGATTCGCGCGTTGCCGCCGCCCGAAAGTTTGAAAAGGGCGTCGCCCGAAATCTTGCTGATGTCGCACTCGAAAAGTCAACACTTGAGGTTCGCATCGGCACTCCGGCCGACGCCGAACTGAATAGCGCTGAATACTCGCGTTCATTCTCGGCCGGGGGCTTCGATCAGGTCGAGTTCTACTTTTCAGCCAACGCCGGCGAATCACCAAAACCGCTGGCCAAGGTCGCCTCGGGCGGCGAGGCTTCGCGTCTAATGCTGATCCTTAAGACAACTGCCAAATCCGGAGCGGGCAAAAAGGCCGCGGTCTTCGACGAGATCGACGTCGGTATCGGTGGCCGCGTCGCCGAGGCGGTCGGGCGGAAACTCAAGGAACTCGCCGGGCGTCAACAGGTAATGTGCGTCACGCACCAACCGCAGATCGCGTCCCTGGCAGATCGCCATTACGTCGTCCATAAAACGATGACGGGAAGCAAGACGTCGGTCTCGATCCGCGAACTCGATGCCGCCGAACGCGTCGAGGAGATCGCCCGAATGCTCGCCGGCGAACATATCACCGACGCCGCCCGCGAAAACGCCCGCACGATGCTCGCGGCAGCCAATTGAACCGCCGAGACGCAGAGACGCCGAGAAGGCCCGTTAATTGGCTGAGAATACAGCCCACTTGCCGACCGCTCTGCTAAACTTAATTCGTTACTCTGCATCTCCGCGACTCGGCGGTAAAAAGAACGATATGAACCCTGAGATCCTAGCAAATGTCATCCGCGGCGAAACGGTCGAGTCGATTCATCGCGGCCACTTCATCGTCCTCGACGGCGATGGTCGGACAGTTGCCTCAGCCGGCGATCCGTCGACGGTGACGTACTATCGCTCATCCTGCAAGTTCCTGCAGGCAATGCCGTTCATCACGAGTGGAGCGGCCGATCGGTTTGGGTTTACCGAGGACGAGATTGCTCTCGCGGTTGCCTCGCACTCGGGCGAGCGGATCCACGTCGAAACGGCGGCCCGCATGCTCGCCAAAGCAGGATTTAGCGAATCTGACCTTCGCTGCGGTGTCCATCTGCCTTTCAACGAGGCCGAGTCCCAACGTATGATCGCCGCCGGCGAAAAACCGACCCAGCTTCACAACAACTGCTCAGGCAAACACTCGGCGATGCTTGCCTTTGCCAAATATATCGGAGCCGATGTTGCGACCTATGACTCGCGTTCAAACCCGGTTCAGATCGCAATATTAAATTGCGTTTCGCAATTTACCGGGATCGAGGCTGATAATATCGCCATCGGTACGGACGGGTGTGCCGCACCCAATTTTGCCGTCCCGATCACAGCAATGGCGAGCAGCTTCATCAACCTGCTCGCCCCGCCCCCGTCATTTGGCAAAAAAACTGCCGCAGCCTGCAAACGCATCGTCTCTGCAATGCTCAGATACCCCGAGCTGATCGGCGGGACGGGCCGTCTCGACACATTGATCATGACGGCGGCGGCCCATCTCCTCATCTGTAAGGTCGGAGCCGACGGCGTCTGGCTCTGCGGCGTTCTGCCGTCCGAAAAATGGCCGACCGGCCTCGGGGTCGCCCTCAAGATCGAGGACGGTGACGATTACCTTTCCCGCCCCGTCGTCGCGGTCGAGATACTTCGGCAATTAGGCGTCATGCCGCCCCGGGCTCTACCGGACCTCTCACCAATGCCCGTCAAAAATCGCCGCGGTGACAATGTCGGTCAGATACACGCTGAGGTCGCGAGATTTTTCTAAATCGCCGCCGAAAGGTTTGTATCTTTACCCGTACAAAATTCTGGATCGTCGGCATTCCTATCGCTGAAATTTGCATTAAATGGGTTCATAATGTTCTGGGAAAGCTGATTCACCAATAGGTGTGCCGACTTGATTCATCGCCGGTTTCGCCGATCCCGAGGAATACCAGAGCAATGAATATCACAACGTATAACACCTCCCGGCCCGAAAGGCGGCACGGCCAAGACTACTTTTACAAAACGATAGCTTCGCTCGTCATGGCTCTACTGCTTATCGCCGCCCCGTTTGCCGCAGACGCGCTCTCACAGGGAGCTTCATCCATCATAATTCACGACAACACCACCGCGGGGAATGGTGGCGAAAGCTCGACATCGTCACTTCGGAGCGAATTCGCATCTGCCCTGGCGAGAGAAAAACCGTGTGTCGAGACGATGGACGATCAGGACATGCGAGACGCGATCCAGGATGAGCGTGAACGCCAACTTTTGGAGGGCGGCGATTCTGACTCGCTTCAGAATCTTGGAAAGAGAATGGGAGCCAGACTGATCATGTCGGTCAAGGCGATGCCGGGGCCAAACGGAACTCCGTTCTATTCCGCGTTTGTGATGGACACCCAAACCGCCAAAACCGTGGCACGCGAGACGGGCAACGGCGAGGGTTCCGCTAAACAAATGGCCGAGAATCTTGTGCGGTCTCTCGGCCCGCATCTCGCGAATGACTGCAAACCCCATTGGGTCGGAACGGTCGTGTACGTCTATTCATTCAATGAGACAAAGCAGACGACCGACAATGGTGCCGCCCACGCGACTCGACGAAATGTTAAACGCACGAACACACAAACATCGACAATGACGACGATGATCAAGGCAAC
>JAYVUD010000462.1:0-6692 GCA_043788335.1 Chloracidobacterium sp.
CCTGGCTCCGGTCTTGAACGCCGACATTCTTGTCCTGGACGAACTCGGGGCGTCGAAACCGACCGACTGGGTCCGCGACACGATGGCTCACATTATCAATACCCGTTACAACGATCAAAAGTTTACGATCTTTACGACCAATTATCTGGATGATCGGGCCGACCCCAAAGAGGAAACTCTCGAGGACCGTATCGGCGTCAGGGCGAGATCGCGAATTTACGAAATGTGCCAAACTGTCGTTATCAAAGGCGAAGACCATCGCCGAAAATTACACGGCGGATCGACGATCGATAAATTTAGGTCAAAGTAGACTCTCGGCTTATTCGGCTGATCTCGCTTTCGCATTCACAGGCATCAGGCGTTTATCGACTTGCGAATCTTCCTACACGAAGTCCTAGGCAGGCAACAATTCAGAGCAGTCGAGGCCGAGGCAAATCGAGCACCGTTCATGCCGCCATCAGACTCTAAACCTACGCACAACGTTGTATAACATTTTTGTTTCTTTTTTTACAAAATTTCGTATAATAGATATTGGTTTTGAATCGACGATCTATTTTAGGAATAAATGCTTTCGCCAAACTCGATCTTAAGTCAGGGACGTTACCGTATCGTGCGGAGCTTTTGGTCATCCGACACAGCGTCGTTTTATGACGCCCACGACAATCTTTTCGGCCAAAACGTCGTCATCTACGAGGGCGCGGATCCGCGATCCGCGGGACCGACCATATTTGATCGCGACGCCGACAGCCGACGATTTGCCGCTCGCTTTAATAGGCTAAAGTCGTTTGGGCATCAGGCCCTAGTGGGCGTTCGCGACCATTTCTACAGCTCAGATCAGAAATATATCGTTTCTAACGAAACCGATGGCGTGAGCATCGCCCAGTCGATCGGGCTCGATCGGGTGCGAATGACCGAAAGCCGCGTTGTACGGATGATCGAAGATCTCCTCGACGCGTTCCAGCACATCGCATATACGGATACTTCGGTTACCTATCTTGGGGCAAATGCGGCAAATATCCGAGTCACGGCCGGCGGCGAGATCCGGTTTTCATATTTTGGAATGCCTGAACCACGTGCCGGTACTACCACAGCGAAGATCGACATCTCGAAAGATGAGTTTGCCTTTTTGCCGCTCGAGAATATATGGCAGAGTCTGGACCTCGCATCCCAAAAGGCAATAGCTAATAGCTATGAGGAACGATCTTTTGAGACTCTGGTGTCTCCGCCCGATTTTAGGAGCGATATCTTCACGCTCGGGGCGATCTGCTATTACGTCCTGACCGGGAAAGTTCCGGTCGAGGCTCTGGAGCGTTCTGTCGAAATACTCGACGGCAATCCGGACCCGCTCGCACCGCCGAACCTGTTGAATGATTTCCTCTCCAACGAAGTTTCCGGAATCGTGATGAGGGCAATGCGTCTGAAACGCGAAGACCGGTTTGAGAATTTTGAGACGGTCAAACGCCAACTCCGCACCGTCGAGCCCGGGCCCGAGGCTCGTCCGGTCCCGTTTATCGAACTATCGGATGACATAGACCTTTTGGAGATCCCGGGCCTGACTTCGGTCGACGCAATTTCGGTCCAGCACCGCGTTGCCACGGTACCGGCGATCCGGATGGCATCCACCGCGACGCAGACGGTCGTTTCATCGCCGAGGCAACCTGATCCGCCGGTTTCTCAAAGCGCCGTGCAACCTATCGTTATCGTCGAACCGACGCCCGTCGCACCGATATTTACCGACCCAATAAACGTAGCTGTCGACAACGATATCCACGGCCTTAGCGGGAATGTCGAAATCTCCGATACCGCGTTCGAAACGGAGATGTTCGGGAATGAAACACCGCGCCGGCGGCCGTTTTCGATGGCGGCAATGGCTGCCGCGGTGCTGATCGGAACCGTGACATTGGCAGTGATCTGGTGGGGATCGACCGCCAAACCGGCGGCTAACGATCAGGTCAACGTCGGATCGATGATCTCCGCCGAACCCGTCGCTAAGGCCGAACCGACCATTCAGCCGCAGAACGTAACTCCGCCGGTGACTGAAGAGACCGCCGCGGAACCACAATCGAGTCCGGCCGACAACCCAAAGGAACCGTCGGCTTCCGGCGTCCCGTCAACGCCGCGAACCAGGCCGACGATCGCTGAGGTACGCCCGAAACCGGAAACCAAACCGGCCGCTACCGAGAACTCTCCAAAACCGAAAAAGAAAGTGACGGTCGATGACCTGATAAATGACAACTAGATATTTCGAGGTATTTTGATCATGTTTAGACGACATCATTTTTGGGCCCGATCGAGAACGGTTGTGGTCGCTTGTATTGTTCTCGGTATAGTCGCGGCTATTTTCGGTTCGATCCAACCGCTATTTGCCCAGTCTCGCCAGCTCAGCCTGGCGGACATTCTGATCGCACTTCGGTCAAAAAAAGCTGAGATCGATGAAAAGAACCGGATCCTCGCCGAGGCTGTCAAAGACCGCGGCATAACATTTTCGCTGACGCCGGAGATCGAAAAAGAACTTGACAGCACCGGCGCCAGGCTCGAATTGATCGCGGCGATCCGCTCTAAGGTCACGTCGGTTGAGATCAAACGGACTGAGAGCCCAAAGGTCGAACCGCCGGTCGCCAAACCGGTACCACCGCCGCAGGATTTTGCGTATTTTAGAAATCGTGCCGCGGATCACTTAAGATCCGGCGATCTCGACCTCGCGGCGGCCGACCTCGGGAAAGCACTTGAACTAAAGCCGGCAGATCCGGAGACGCTCCTCGAACGCGGGAAGTTAGCGGCCAAGCAAGGCAGATCAGATTCGGCGATCGCAGACCTTGATAAAGTTATTGAAATCGACCCCAAGAACGCCGAAGCATACTTCAACCGCGGGCAGCTTTTGGAAAAGGCTGGAAAGATCGATCGGGCGATAGCTGATTACGACAAAGCCGGCGAGATCGATGCGGCAAACGACGCCGCCAAGTCATCCGCGGCACGTCTCAAACAGGCGGTCGCCGATGCCGCGAAAAAGGCAAACCCGGTCGTTCCAACAGTTGAAAAACAAGCGGTGCCGACCGTAGTCTCGGTCGGGGCACTCAATTCGTACGCGACGAACCTGGCGGCGCCCCGATATTCTGAACTTGACCGCCGCATGAATTTGTTTGGACGCGTAACAGTGCAGGTATCGCTCGACGAGGAAGGCAAGGTCACATCGGCCAGGGCTTCGGATGGGGCAAGATCATTGAGAATTTCTGCCGAAGATGCAGTGTACAGATCTAAATTCCGGCCGATCAAATCCGGCAACACGGCGGTCAAGGCGACCGGTTATATCGTGTTCAATTTTGTAAATCAGTAGGTTCCGGCTACGATCGTCGATTTGATGCCACTGGCCTCTTGCGCGATCTTGACGCCGACGGACGCACCGATGCGTGTGGCTCCCGCCTCAAACATCGCTCTCGCATCGTCAATTCCCTTAACGCCGCCCGACGCTTTGACGCCGAGAGCGTCGCCGACCGTGTGCCTCATCAGAGCAACGTCGTTGACGGTCGCTCCGCCCTTGGCAAAGCCGGTCGAGGTCTTTACAAAATCCGCTCCGGCATTCTTGGATGCGAGGCACGCCCGAACTTTTTCATCATCGGTCAGTAAGGCCGTTTCGATAATTACCTTGCAGAGAATGCCGCTCTCGTGAGCAGCCTCGACGACTGCACGGATGTCGGCCTCGACCAGGCAATCGTTGCCGGATTTGAGGGCACCGATATTAATTACCATGTCGACCTCGGTCGCACCGTTGAAGATCGCCCTGCGGGCCTCGTACGCCTTAACGTCGGGCAGCGTCGCTCCTAACGGGAACCCGATAACGGTGCAAACAGGCACGCTGCTTCCCAAAAGGAAACCGGCGGCCGTTTTGACCCAAGCCGGATTAACGCAAACGGACGCAAAACCAAACTGAGCGGCCTCGACACAGAGTTTCTTAATGTCCGTCTCGCTCGCCTCGGGTTTAAGCAACGTATGGTCGATCAAACTCGCCCAATCGTGGGCGGTCGCCGTCTCGCCCAGAACGATGCCGATGCGCTCCGCACCGGCGTCGACGATACGTTGGACGTCGGCGTGGCAAAACGTCGGGCAATACTCATCGCCGCTGAGTTTGGCCAGCACCATATCGGTGATCTGGTCGACTAATTGTTCGTAATTTCCCTCTCTTTGCATTTCTAGCGTCCTGTCTGCCTATTTACGATATTGACTCTCGATATTGTCGATCTTCGAAACACGTTTCTTGTGGCGTTCTTCGGATATCTCGGTCGAGATAAATGCTTCGACGATCTGACGGACCTCGTCGGCCGTATTCTGGCCGGCGCCGAGTGTCAGGACATTCGCCCCGTTGTGCTCGCGCGAATTTTTCGCCAGTGCGACCGAGTAGCAGGCGGCAGCACGAACATTGGGCACCTTATTGGCCGTCATAGCACTGCCGATGCCGGCACCGTCGATAATGATGCCGATATCGACCTGATGGCCGCTGACTGATCGTGCGACAGCGTGGGCAAAGTCAGGGTAATCGACCGCCGCCTCGCTGTCCGTGCCAAAATCACGCACCTGCACGCCGAGATCGGTCAGAAAGCCCTTAACCTGTTCTTTGAGCTTGAAACCTCCGTGATCAGATCCGACGGCAGCCGAGCGGGCCTTGGTGGTGTTTTTGCGTGAAACCTTGAAGATAAGTTCGATCTTTCGCTCATTTACCAGGTCGTGAGCAAGCGACGTAAACTTCGCGCCTTCGGCAACGCGAAGTCGCGACCCTGGTTTCAGCCCACGCAGGTCGTCCTCGGTGATCAGGTTTTTGGCCGACTCATCACGGTCAAACTCGCGTCCGACCGTGTCTTTTAGTGAATTTACTACTACGTGCTCGATCACATGAGCGTTTACCGCGGCCGCAGGTTCTTCGGCCGTCGGTACGGTCGACAAAACCTGGCGAACCAGTTGGCGAACGCGGTCACGTGTCTCTTTATTTACATCTGTCATTGCCTGAAACGAAAAACCAGAGCCAACTTGAATAATGGCCTATGTTTGAATAGTATTTGTTATTACGTTTTCAATCAAACAAGCGAGAAAAATATGGCCGCCGGATCGACGCAAATGGATACCACTGAATTTACAAACCCGAATCTCGATGTCTTGTTTTCCGCCGAAGAAATAAGGCAGCGAATCTTGGAGCTTGGAGCCCAGATCACCCGCGATTACGCCGGCAAAGACCTCGTCCTGGTCGGTGTCCTCAAGGGTTCGTGCGTGTTTTTGGCTGATCTGATGCGCTCCGTCGATCTGAACCTCTCGATCGATTTCATGTCGGTCTCCAGCTACAAGGATGGCACCGTTTCGACCGGTGACGTCGAGATCCTCAAGGATCTGAGCAACACGATCCGCGACAAGCACGTACTCGTGGTCGAGGACATCGTCGACACCGGGCTGACACTTTCCCGTCTGCTGGAGATACTCGGTACCCGCGGAGCCAGTTCGATCAAACTCGCGAGTTTTCTCGATAAACCTGAGCCGCGGATCATGACGGAATTGAAGATAGACTATGTCGGCTTTGCGATCCCGAACAAATTTGTGGTCGGATACGGTCTCGATGCGGCCGGACGATATCGCAATCTGCCGTTCATTGGCGTCGTTAAAGATCCGTCCGCGGCCTGAATGTGTTTTCAACAGGAAATAGCGTGAGGTCGCACATATGGCCGGAATCAAATTCGAATTTATTTGCACTGTTCACAGCCAAGCCGCTTTTTCGGATTGACCTTCGAACGCGTATTACGTATAATTTGAGTTTTTCGACTTGTGCAATTTATCGCACCGGTCAACGGGAGCTTACACGACAATGAGTTACGCAATTATTAGAACAGGCGGAAAGCAGTTTGCGGTCGAAAATGGCCAAACGTTGCGCGTGCCGAGGATCGCTGAGAAGGCCGGAAGCACGGTCTCAATTGACGCCTTGCTCGTCGGCGAGGGCAAAGACGCCGCATTCGGCGGCGACGCGACCGTTAGTGCCACCGTGGTCGGCCACGGCAAAGCAGATAAGGTCATCGTTTTCAAAAAGAAACGTCGCAAACAGTACAAACGTAAACAAGGCCACCGCCAAGGGTTTACAGAGATCAAAATCGAAAAGATATAAGGGAGATCTGCGATTGTCGATTTGCGATTTGCGTCTTATCCGCACTCCGCATTCCTCACTCCGCATTAGAAGTTATGGCACATAAGAAAGGTGTAGGTTCATCCAGAAACGGCCGCGATTCGCATTCGCAGCGGCTCGGTCTTAAGAAATTTGGCGGCGAGCACGTTCTCGGCGGCAACATCCTGGCACGCCAACGGGGCACCAAGTGGAAACCCGGCAACAACGTTGGCATCGGTTCTGACGATACGCTGTTCTCATTGATCGAGGGCTTCGTTAAGTTTGAGAACAAGGGCCAGAAAGGCAAGTTCGTCAGCGTGTACGCCGAGGGCTCCCCGGAACTCGCTCCGAAGGTCGCCTCTCCGGCCGTCGCTGCAGCTTAATTCACATCACATATTAATGACGAGAAAGGCACACGCTTCGGCGATGTGCTTTTTTTTGCGACCACCGCAACCTAATCGAGGAACGGAGCGACCTTTACGTTCAAGATCTGACACACATAGATCGTATTCCAACGGTTCGAGCCCATTTTTCGCACATCCGCCGAGATCACGCGAAA
>JAYVUD010000463.1:0-15603 GCA_043788335.1 Chloracidobacterium sp.
GCCTTTTGTTCGCGGGAACACTGCAATCAAATCCGCGTCATCAGCTGATGACTATGCCAATGCGATAAAGCTTTATCAAGAAGCTCTGCTGATCGCTCCGTGGTGGGCAGATGCGTATTTCAATCTGGCCAAGGCACAAGAACTGCATCAGGACTACGACGCTGCGATCCTGTCCACCAAATTCTTTCTAATGACCTCGCCTCCGGCAACCGAAGCCCGCGATGCACAGGATCATATCTACGCACTTGAAGAGCTCCGCGATAAGCAAAACAAAACCATAGCTGCCGCCGAGACCCCAGAGGCAAAGGATGCGGCATTTATGGCATCGGTGGAAGGAGCTCGATTCGTCGTTCATCAGAACGGCCAAGGTTTCGTTGGTATTCGTATGAATTATGATGAGGTTTACGAAATCAAAGGTGGGAAGCTTGTCTTAACAATGAAGGTTTACGCATTTGACGCTCCGGGCATGTCCCTTAGAAATGGCATCAACCGCACCGGAGACTATGAGATCTTTAGACTGGAGCGTCAAAATGGAGCTTATCACTATACTTTCGACAACAACGATGGTTTTTTATACACGCTTGCAGCAGACGGTCAAGGATTGGTCCAAAAACGTTTAAGTTACCCAAAGAGCTTCCCTCCTTCCATTCCGCTCGGAGACCCGGTCACAATAAAGCGTCAATAAGGAGGCCTTAATGAAAAACATTTCCTTCATATTAGTTTTATTTATTCTTCTTTTCTACTCTTGCCCGGCCCAAACTCCGCAGGAGCAATTGTCGCAACTCGTCGCGCAGTTGCAGAAAACAGCTACTGACAACGCCCTGCGCGAAAAGATCATTAAGCTTGCGGCGGAGATGAAGCCGCCTCCCGCGATCCCCGAGGAAGCCGAGCGGCGGATGGCACGTGGAGCGGCGGCGTTCAAGGGGGCGAAGTCGGTCGTGGATTATGGTGATGCGATCAAGGAGTTTCAGGCTGCCGTCGATGCGGCGCCGTGGTATGGGGATGCATACTTTAACCTCGGTGTTACTCAAGACAAGGCCGAAAAATACTCCGATGCCCTGCAAAACCTAAAATTTGCCTTGATGGCCTCGCCCGGGAACAAAGATGTCAAATCTTTACTCTACGAAGTCGAATACCGTAACGATAAGGTCGTCGCAGCGGCAGCAAAAGCTAAACAAGAAGCTGATGACGCCCGTCGGCAGGCAAATGAGGCTCGCCTTCAGGCAGAGCAACGGGAGGCAAATAAACACGTCTGGGCGCAGAATCTAATGCAATGGTTGAAGAGTAACTATGGAAATGCCCTCCAAAAATATCAGGGATGTTCTCTCAGACCCGGTTTTTGCAGCGATGAGGACGCGAAAGGGTCGAATTGGTATCCCGACAATCCTAAGATGGCGGGAAGGAACTATCGCTTCGTATTTGAACTTAATAACAGTTGCGGCGTCGATAATATCAGTATGCATTACGATTTTTCGCCTTACGGCGCGTCCTATCATGGATGGTGCGGTTCGGTGCGGGGACCTAGCGTCACCGACGTAGTGTGGACATATTTTGGCACGGTGAATCCCGCGGAAGTCAGATTCTCTAGTTTGGTCATCAACATGGTCTATCAATGTGACGCCACACGCCACTGTGAACGCGAAAACTATTTTTTCGAACCCTAAATACGGAGTTTAGAAATGGAAGCCGTCACTAAAACCCATTGACTTGCTGTGGGCGAATACGCCATTGGTCGAAACGCGACGGGCTTGGCATTCAAGCATCCGTTACTCCGGCACGTATGGCGGGAGTTGGTCGGCGATGCGGACGTGGTTACCGTGATAGTTCGATCGAGCGCGGTTTTACTGTCTTGATAGTTTTTAATACTTCAGATTCTTTGTGCTCTGTGCTCTGCAGATCGCAGATCATTTGTAGATTGAGCCAAAATCCCGCAGACATCCCGAAGAATTTTGCGAGACGAAGCGCCGTGCTGGGCGTAACGCCCCGCTTTCCCGCAACGATCTCATTAACACGTTGAAATGGGACACGAATAGCATCGGCCAGAGCCTGTTGCGTAATCCCCATAGGGATCAAGAATTCTTCGAGCAGCATCACGCCGGGGTGAGTTGACGGTCGGTTTTTGGGGATTCTGATCATATATTTACTCCTACAAACTAATGATAATCGACGATCTCCACATTTTCCGCAGCACTTTCGTTCCAAACAAAGCAGATCCGGTATTGGTCGTTAATTCTAATGCTGTGTTGCCCAGACCGGTCCGCTTGTAGCGATTCGAGCCTATTACCAGGGGGAATACGCAGGTCATCAATGGCGGTCGCACCATTGATCTGGTCAAGCTTTCGAAATGCGACCTTCCACAGATCACGTGGCAAAAGCCGACGAGCCGACGACGAACTTCGGCCATCGAAAATGTCTTCGGTCGCTTTATTCGCAAAAGTAGCGATCATCAGGTATTATATTAGCACGATTATCGTGCTATTTCAAAGAACTCAAATATGCAACTGAGTTATTCCGGCACGAATGGCGGGAGATGTTCTGCTAGACGGGCGGCGAGATCATCAGCGGTTCTGACGGCCATTTTAGATATGGACTACCGTATCGGACACGCGGTTGATAGTGCTGACTTTGGTTGGGTCAAACATACTTAGTTCCCAGTTGTTTTGAAGATTCAGCCAAAATGTTGGGCTTGCTCCCAAGGCTCTAGAGAGTTTCCAAGCCATCTCGACACTTATGCCGCGTTTGCCGCGACAGATCTCATTTATTGTTTTTGGCAATACGCCGATATGCGCCGCAAGTGCTGACTGGCTCATCCCGATCTCTTCGAGTTCGTCCTGCAAAACAAAGCCGGGATGGATCGGCGTAGTGTGATTTTCAAATATGCTCATAATTTACCTCGCCAAACTCAGTGATAATCAACTATCTCAACGTCCGTTGCATCTTTTCCGGACCAAATAAAACAAATGCGATACTGGTCATTTATTCTGATGCTGTGCTGCCCTATCCTGTCGCCCTTTAATGCTTCGAGACGATTACCCCGAAGTTCGAGCAGATCATTCAAACTTGTTGCCGCACCAAGTATCGCAAGTTTGATCTGTACTTTCTGCTGCAAGTGAGCAGGCAATATTTTTTGAGTTCGCTTTGAAAAACGACCATAATTTATTTCCTCGGTGATCTTGTCTTTGAAATTTCTGATCGCCATTTTTCTATACCACTATACCACGAGGCGGGCTAGATATTCAAGCACCCGTTATTCCGGCACGAATGGCGGGAGCTGCTCGGCTAATTTTGCGGCGAGGTCGCTGGCGGCGTTGAGCGAGGCGGCTTCGTCGGAGCCGAGGTCGGTCATGACGCGGACGATCGAGCCGTCGCTGCGGCGGCGTGTGACGCTGTCGATGACGGTGTTTATCTTGTCGCGAAACTCGCTCGGCTCCGCGTGGCCACGGCCTTGGTACCAGTAGATCATCACCTCTTTGTAGATGCCGGTTTCGATGATGTAGCGGTTGGCGGTGAACGTGCGTCCGTCGGCCGTAGTGATGTCGATGGCTTGAGGGTCGCGCATTTCCCAATCGGCTCCGGGCAGACAGTTTTGCGGGCTGTGATACGTTGCACCGGTCCGCTGCGACGCGTATTAGCCGACGTAGATACTGGCAATGCGTCCGAGGGGTGCGGTGTATTCGCGCATCGTGTAGTCCGTCCTCCGCAGCACGCTTTCGACACCCATATCAAATTTGGAATGGTACCCGTGGGATCGCGACGGAACGGGGCTCACAAATGCGAAAAAAAAGGGTGCGGAGGGCACCCTTTGAGTATGTTCCTAATTGATGGTGTGACTTATCACCACCGGCGGAACAAATTAAATCCGATAACCAAATTTTGTGGTTTCAGGACCAGATTGCTCGAGTTGTACTTGCTCGTGGTGGTCGTCTGCGTGTTCGAGAGCGTCAGCGTGAACGAGTGTTTGCCGATCGTATACTGAACGCCGATGCCCATCGCCGGGTACGACGTGCTCTTAAATCCGATGACGCGAAAATTAGCGTCGTAGATCGGGTCGACGCTGCCGAGTTTGAATCCGATGCGGGGGGCGAAATCAAAAAGTGCCGCCACATTAGGCGTGATCCTGACCTGAGCTCCCATACCGAATGAGGCGCTGTGCGTCGGCAGTTTGAACGTGTCGGCAACTGTTGCCGCCGGGAAATAGTCGGTGGCGACCGGGTTGAACCGTCGGCCGCCATTGGTCCAGAGGTGAACTGCCGGCGAAAAGAAAAGCAGCACGCGGTTGCCGATATTACGCGACAGCATCACCTGGAAATTGAGCGTGTGCTGTTTGTAAAAATTTTCGTTGCCCTCGACGCTGCCGTACACCGAGACCGCGAGCGGCGAACTTTTGTCCTGGTCGGTGATGTGGTAACCGAGACCGAGTTCGATCGTCCGGCAGAGTCCTTTCTGGCAGATCGGTGAGCGGCCGGCGGTAAAATAGAGCTTATCTGTGACGCCGTAAATGACGTTAAATGACGATGCCGACATACTGTCAAAACCGAGCAGTGTTTTGCCGCTCTCGCGGATCGGGTTGATCGGCTGCGAAAAACGGTGGCTGAAACTCAGATTCCAACTTCCCTTTCGCACCTTTTTGGGCGTCGGGACATTGATCAGCTTGTAGTCGTAGGGTTCGTCGCCGGATTCGTATGCGTAGAGATCGTCTTTATTTTTGTCGTCGGCCTTGGCTGTCTTGTCGTCCGCTTTGTCCTTGGCGTCGTCGGCCGGGGCGGAGGCGGCGGGCATCAGATTTTCGATCTGCTTGGTCACCGTATTGACACGTATACGCTGGCCGTTCGATTCGATGTACATCATCGTCGGATCTTTTTCATCGAACCTGACCTTGATCGCGTCGTCGGACTTGGGTTCGGTCGTGTTTTGGGCGAGGGTCGTGTGGGCTCCGCCGGCTATTAGGATAAATGCCGCCAGCACGAGGCCGGCGACCGCGGAAATGCGTGAAAATGGTGGATTATTCATTATTATCTCCGAATTAATGGCGGCATCGGACCCGCTCATTTTACGGATCCGATGCCGGGTAAAGTTTACGGTCTAACGTGAGTTGAGACCGGCGATCGCCGTGTCGGCCGCAGTTCCAAATTGTACCGCACTAAGTGCGTTTGTGCCGCTTATCAAAATGTACCAGGTTCCATTGCGGTAGACGCCGACGTCAGTTTTGCCGTCGCTGTCAAAATCGCCCAGGTCGAATTTGTCCGAAGCGAGGCCCCAACTTACGATCCGCGTCGTGCCCGAGGCACTTTGGATAATATACCAGAGTGCCGTCGTTGGGCGGAACACCGCGAGGCCCATTTTGCCTTCGCCGTCAAAGTCCCTCGCGAGTGGCTTGTCCGGTAACTGATCTCGTTGCTGAGAAGCGGGTTGCTGGCTGTAATTAGAAGGGATCGAAAATTTTTTATTGAGACGAGCTGAAAGGAAGATACTGGAGAGTTTTGGAGCGGTATTCTTTGGTGGAGCGTGCGGTTAATGGCAATCTCACGTTCGTCGAGGGTTGATAAAGGTTCCGTCACAGGGTGGTGACGGGAAAGCTGCGGTATTGGGTAAATATGCCGACGGGCAGCGAAACGAAAGTTATGCTGCCCGTCGGAACTGACATTTAGCCTGTCGGTGAGCGGATCTCGGTGATCGTTTGCGGCGTCAGGGACAACGCATTCTGGCCGACCTGGATCGTCACCGGTGAATTCCATATTGAAAATCCGCTACCCATCTTTGTCATCCCAAACAGATAATAGCTATTGGGCACGACCCCGCTTACGGACGCTTTGCCGCCGGCATCGGTCTGACCGGCGTATTTTACATGCTTTTTGATAGCATTCATGGCATCGCGATTAAAGCTTCGGTATTGGTCCGGAAACACGACAGAAAGCCCGAGGCTGCCGGTCAGGCTCTGACCCTCGATCGGCTCGATCCCGGCCGCACCCAATATCGTTTCGATATCCTGATCGAGTAGATAGAATCGCTCATTTCGCACGGCCTGGGTCGCACCGTTGCGCGTGATGACCTTGGCATCGATACTTACGCTGCCTTTGGTCGGCGCTTCGGCGACCTTGGTTTGAGCTCCGGGAATCGACTGTGAACTCTGGGGGACCGAAGCCATGGGGGCCGTGGGGGCCGATTGAACTATCATCGGCGTTGCCTGGGTGATCACGGTTGGCGGGCGTGTGTTGTCGTTGGTCACGCTCACGCGAACGTTCGCCGTGTCGGTGTTGTCGCGGCCCAAAACAAAGTAAAGAACGGCGATCAAGATGACCACGAGCAGTCCGATCGGGATAAGCGCCCACGTTGGAAACTCGTCTCGTTTTGGCGGAGTTTCGACCATAACAACCTTCGGCTCCGGAACGGCGACCGGATGTATCGGCCGTGCACAATGTGGGCACGCCGCCGCCGTGGTCGAAACCTCGCTTCCGCATTCTGGACAATGAACTAGTGACATAATAGTGATTCTTAGTGATCCTTGGCGTTCGCATCTGCGACAACCTAAATAATGGCTGAACTCCCTCGCACCGAGTTATACCGCCGAGACGCGCTCGGCCGCGGTTCCAACAAGCGCCTGATCGACACCGACAGGTTGTGAAAGCCATCAGACTTAACAACAAACGCGTTGGCGCCGGCCGACTGGGATTTTTGACGATCAATATCTCGATACAGCGCCGTGTAAATAATAACGGGCGTCAGATCGCCGGCGGAGCGTAGAGTGCGGCACAGTTCGGCACCTGTCGTCTCCGTAAGGCAATATTCAAAGATATACAGATCGAATGACCGCCGAGCTAACAACTCGCGGGCATGCTGTGCCCCGGAGCTAAAACTAAAGATGCATTCGGTGTCGCTGACAGATCGTTTTATGAGATCGCAGGATTCCTGGTCACTGTCAACATACAAGACATTTGCCGGTTTCATTGTATACATTTCGTTTCACCTCCGTTTCGGGCTCTTGGAACACAATTCATTCCTTACCTGTGATGATAAGGATTTTGCGCCGGAAAGTTAGTACGGCGGCGTACATAGGCAAAATTTTCCGCGGACCCGTCCGAGGATCTTTCTTTAGTAAATTTTATTAAGGAATCGGGGTCCGCTAGCCGACTCTGCGTTTGACCGGAGTCGGGCGGGTTTTGAGAAAGGCGGCATCGAGGGCAAAGCGGACATCGTTTTCATCCGCAATTTCGAGCGAAATAATGGTCGCACCGCGATCGCCCCATTTCCCGCTTGCGGGTGCGAAGGCTCGCGGATCCGTTCGAATGAGACTTTGTTGCTGCTCAGGCGTGAGTTTTGCCATTGCCCATGCTTCACCGGGCCCGAGCGACGCAAATATCTTTCCGCCGACTCGAAAGTCTGGATGATCCATATGCGACCTTTCCTCGGCGCCGGAAAAGCTAAGGGCGATCTCGCGAAATTCGTCGGCAGTCATACCGGTGGTTTTATCACAGATCGGACGATGAAAACAAACAAGGGCACCGATCTTCACCGGTGCCCGAGTCCTCGGGGGTATAAGCGTCGATCAGGTTATAGCGTGATGCCGGCACGTGTCAGCATCGTCTCAAAGCTGCCCTTGTCGACGGCCTTTTGATAGGCATCACGCGGTTCGACGTTGCCGTTCTGCACTTGCTCGAACAGGGCGTCATTGAGCATCACCATTCCGTGGATCTTGCCGGTCTGCATCGCTGACGGTATCTGGAACGTCTTGCCCTCGCGGATGAGATTGCTCACCGCCGGCGTGACGATCAGCACCTCGAGTGCTGCCACGCGGCCGCCGCCTTTTTTCGGCAGCAGCGTCTGAGCGATGACGCCCTTGAGCGACTCAGAGAGCATGACGCGGATCTGCTGTTGGCGATCGGCCGGAAACTGATCGATAATGCGGTCGACGGTCGAAGCCGCTGTCGTCGTGTGCAGAGTACCAAACACAAGGTGGCCGGTCTCAGCGGTCTCGATGGCGATCGAGATCGTCTCGAGGTCACGCATTTCCCCGACCAGGACGATGTCCGGATCCTCGCGAAGAGCGGCACGCAGGGCTTGTTTGAAACCGTCAGTATGGTTGTGCACCTCACGCTGGTTGACCAGGCATTTCTGGTTTTCGTGGACAAATTCGATCGGGTCCTCGATCGTGATGATGTGTTCCTCGCGATTCTTGTTGATCGAATCGACCATTGCACACAGCGTCGTCGATTTTCCGGAACCGGTCGGCCCGGTGACGACGACGAGGCCCTTGGACAGCGTGCAGAGATCCATGATCGCCTTGGACAAATTGAGCTGTTCGGCAGTCAGTATCTTTGATGGAATGATGCGGAACACAGCTCCCATCCCCTTGCGGTCCATAAAAATGTTGCAGCGAAAACGAGCGAGGCCCGGGATCTCGTATGCAAAGTCGGTGTCGCGTTTCTCAGCAAACTGCTCCTGATTGTTCGGCGGCATTATCGAGATCAGCAGACTGCGGATCGACTCGGGCGTGAGTACCGGTTCTGCGGTCTCGAGCTTGGCCATCTTGCCGTCCTTGCGGACCATCGGCGGCATGCTTACAGACATATGCAGGTCCGATGCGCCGATCTCCGACATTTTTCGGAAAAGGGCGTCCATCCTCGCTTGCATCGAGCCATCAGGAGCGGCCGCCACAAATGACGCTTCGAGCGGTTCGGGCGACGGCGGGTTCGGCGGAGGCGGTTCCGCCGGTTCAAAATTCGGCGGTGGCACAGCGTCGGCCGGAGTGTCGTAGGTGGAAGCGACGTACTCACCGCCGCTAAAATCATCGCGGCGGCCCGGCGGTTCATAGTCGGCCGTCGGCGAAAATACGGTCGTGTACTCGGGGTCATTTACGGATACGACCTCGATCTCGGGATCGTTGGCAAAGCTCGAATATTCGGGAGCGGCGATCGGCTGGTCGTCCATATACTCGGAGACCAAACCCGTCGCAATCGGAACCTCGGCGTTGTACTCCATGCCGGCGGACGCACTCTCAAATACGTATGAGACCGGAGCATCGACCTTTTCCGCAACGGGGGCCGGTGTTGGCTCGGCGATCGGTGCCGCAGCCGGAGGATCGTTCCGCCGCATATTTCCGGGAAAAACGGCGGGCCGAGTCTCCGGCGGTTCGGCCGGAAGCGGCTTACTTACTGATGTGGGCGATCCCATCTCGCTCAACACCGGGCGGATCGTGACATTAAATCCGGCCGGCGATTTTTGGACGACGAAATTAAACTTGCCGAGGCTGTGCGGGTGAATGAACTCGATCTCGGAGCGATGCGGCAGGGCAGCCTTTGACTCGGGTGGGATCAGCGGGAATACCATCATACTGATCTGCGTGCCGAGAATGGGAACGTTGGCGATATGGACCGTCTCTTTGCCTGAAACCAGGTAGGGTTTCATATCCGGCTCGAGGTGTAGCTCCTCGCTACAGGTCGATAGCAGACGCTGCAGGTATTCGTTTAGTTTTTCCATAGAATATATTTGTTTCCGCAGAAACGGCAGAACTATCGTGGAAAATAAGGCACGCGCACCTATGGAGGCAACGCGAACTAACCGAAAGTATAGCATGGCAAAACAATGTTTGTCACCATAATTTTCCGGACGGGGCCGGCAAAAAGCATTTAAGAATCGGGCAGTCTAGATCGTCAGCGATTCGCGAAACTCGCCCCAGACCTGTCTGAGGCGATTGCTGATCTCGCCGACCGTCACGTGGGCCTCGACCGCCGTCAGGATGTGCGGGACGAGATTCTCTGTGCCTGAGGCTGCATGTTCTATACGTACGAGGGCGTTTTCGGCGTCCGCGGCGTTTCGTTTTGCACGGACTGCGCGGAGGCGTTCGACTTGCTCGCGTTCGATACGTTCGTCGACCCGCAGGATCGGGATGGGCAGTTCCTCGTCGGTCTGAAAGCGGTTAACCCCGACGACGATAGCGTCTTCGCGTTCGACGGCACGCTGATATTGGTACGCGGCCTCCTGGATCTCGTTCTGAACGTAACCCGTCTCGATCGCCCTGAGCATGCCGCCCAGGGCGTCGATCTTTTCGATATAATCGAGCGCGGCGGCTTCGAGCCGGGTGGTCAGTTCTTCGATGGCGTAGCTGCCGGCGAGCGGGTCGACGGTGTCGGCGACGCCGGATTCGTGGGCGATGACCTGCTGGGTGCGCAGGGCGATGCGGGCGGCGTGCTCGGTCGGCAGGCTCAGTGCCTCGTCCATTGAATTGGTATGCAAGCTCTGCGTCCCGCCGAGCACCGCGGCGAGTGCCTGGATGGTCGTGCGGGCGACGTTTACCTCGGGTTGTTGGGCCGTCAGCGTCGAACCGGCGGTCTGCGTGTGAAACCGCAGCATCATCGATTTCGGGTCCTTGGCCCCGAACCGGTCACGCATTATCCTCGCCCACAGACGGCGGGCGGCACGAAACTTGGCGACCTCCTCGAGCAGGTTGTTATGCGCGTTAAAGAAGAATGACAGCCGGGGAGCAAAATCGTCGACGGCAAGCCCGACATCGATCGCCGCCTGAACATAGGCGATACCGTCGGCGAGCGTGAACGCGATCTCCTGGGCTGCGGTCGAACCGGCCTCGCGAATATGGTAGCCGGAGATCGAGATCGTGTTCCAATTTGGCACGTTCGAAGCGCAAAACGCGAACGTATCAGTGATCAACCGCATTGAGGGCGTCGGCGGATAGATGTACGTGCCGCGGGCGATGTATTCCTTAAGGATGTCGTTCTGGATCGTGCCGCTCACCTTGTCGAAGGCGACATTCTGTTTGCGGGCAACGGCCAAATACAAGCACAAAAGCGTTGCGGCGGTCGAATTTATCGTCATCGACGTCGAAACGCGGTCGAGCGGGATGCCGTCAAACAGCGTCAGCATATCGTCGAGGCTGTCGATCGCGACGCCGACCTTGCCGACCTCACCCGCCGCGAGGCTGTCGTCGGAATCGAGCCCAATCTGCGTGGGCAGGTCAAACGCCACGCTCAGACCGGTCGTGCCCTGCGACAACAGATATTTGTATCGCTGATTAGACTCCTCGGCCGTGGCAAAACCCGCATACTGCCGCATCGTCCAGAACCGTCCGCGGTAAAGATCCCGACGGACCGCCCGCGTATACGGAAACTCGCCCGGTTTCCCGAGATCGTGGTCGTAGTCGACCGGAGCAGTGTTTCCAGGATCATAGTCGTTTGGCAACTCGATGCCCGAAGAGGTTAGAAATTTCTCGCGTCGCTGAGCCATATTAATCCTAGATTAGCACTCTCGGGCGGATTGCGTAAGTTAGGTAGGTTCGAGCACGTGCAAGTTATCGCATGTAGCTCCGGCGACCGATTCGATAGCGATCCGTCGATCGAATGAGGCCAAACGACCGCCTCTGGCGACCGCCAAACCGAGTAGATAGACGTCGGTGAGTTGCTTGGGCCCGAGGATATGGTTATGAGCAAACCGCTGCGTGCTTAACAGGGACAGATCGTCAGCCCAAAATTCGTGGTCGGTTCGTCGTATCAACTCATTTAGACCACTAACCAGCGACATTAGCGAGTATTGACGACGTTTACTGTAGTTCAGGTTTGATAGGACCCGCAGGGCGGCATTCTCGGTTATCGGACAGCTTGCCCATCCATCTGTCAGGCTATTCTCAAACCATTCAAATGCGATCTGATGAAAGATATGGTCTTCGTCCAATAATGCGATCAACACGCTCGAATCGAGGAGCGATCTCATCTGTTAGTAATCCTCCTCGTCCAGGAGTCTCTGCACGTGTTCGTATGTGATCACCTCGCCACGCGACGCCAAAACCGGGATTCCACTCTTCAGAATGAAATCGGGCCCCGACGCGGTTGACGTACCGTTCAGGGAATTGCGGACGATATTTGAGATAACACGTCCGGCCGACCGTTTCTCCTTTCGGGCTTTTTCTTTGACGGCGATCAATACGTCAGTGTCAATATCCAATGTGGTTCTCATACATCTGATGCTATCGCATCACCGCATCAAAAGTCAAAATTCTGAATCGAAGGTCACGTCGGGAATGTTCCCCGGTCGTCGATGGAAGTTTTGGGATATTTACCGACGCCTCTCGCAAAAAACTACCCCAGATCACAAAATCCGGGGCGGAAAAGTGGCCAGGATCATTTGAAGAAAACCGGCTTGATTATCCGAAAATCAAGGAGGATCGGCAGCTTTCATTCCCGGATGTTAGTTATCATCATTGCGTTATACGTGGACGCCGCACGACTAATGATGAGTCGCTTGCCGTCGGGCGACCAACCGCCCGCTACACTCGCCAACGACGTGAAATTAGTTAACGGTCTGGCCGCAGTCTTTCCATCGACCCTGATAGACCAAAGGTTCGCCCCCTGGTTGCGCGTATCTTGGAACACGACAGACGTTCCATCAGGTGTCCAACGGATCGGCCCACCGGTAGCCGTAGCCGGTAAAGTAACTCGCTTCGGATCCGCGGCTCCCGAAGAATAGATCCGGAGTTCTTTGATCTTGCCGTCTTCGCTCGCGTAGTACTCTGCTATTCGACCATCCTTAGGAGACGCGTCGTAGGTCTCGCCCTTCGCACTGGCTTTGGCTACGAGCGAGCTCGTGCCGCCATCAATGGGCACTTTGTATATGTGTCCGGTCTCGTCCTTCTGCATTACGCGATAGTAAATCCACTTGCTGTCGCCCGAGATTCCGATCACCCTGGTATAGTCTATATCGTTCAGTTGCTTTACGTTTCCGCCGTCCGGGTCCATGCGAAAGACATGTCCCCCCGCCTTGCTTTCCCTGTCAGAACTGAAAACGATGAACCGGCCATCGGGAGTTACATGCGGATCGATGTGAGTGTCGTGGTCGGTCAGTTGCTTTCGGCCGCTGCCGTCAGCGTTCATCCGCCATAGTTGCCGGCCGGCCGTGATCGTTGACGTGATGACCAGGCTGCCATCCGGAAAAACGCCAAATTCGCTGGACTGCCAAAGCTGTGATAGCTCACCCGAAAATGTGATCTGCCGCGCGGACGATGCGTCGGTGCCATCCATTCTCCAAAGATCAAATCGGACCTGTGACTGAAGGGCGACCAGCATGCTTCCATCGCGAGTTCCACTCAGTTTCCTATATCCAACGGCATCGGTTGTGATGACCTTAGCTTTTGACGATTCCGTAACCCGCCAGAGCTGATGGGGTGAAAGGTAAGAACTTCCGTATTCCAGGCCGCAGATGACCAGGCTCCCATCAGGCATCCAGATTGCGCTTGAGATCTGGCTCCACTTTTGTTCACCAAAGTCTCTTTTAGAGCCGTCGGCGATGCTGATGGCGTATAGCTTGTAACCACCTTCTGCCAAATGCTGCCAGCCGGCCAACCACTTGCCGTCCGCCGACCATGCCGGAATGTCGGTTTCGATCCAGCTATCGGTTGACGGCGTATGGACGAGAGTTCTCTGATTAGTGCCATCTACATTCGCCAGCACTAGATCGGTGCCCTGCCATTTGTGGTCTTCGCTCTGAATGTACCGATAAAACGAGATGGTCTTTCCGTCCGGCGAAATAGCTGCTGTATGGGTTTTGTCGGCTATCTTGACGGACGCTCCTCCAGTTACGGCAACGCTATAGATACCCTCATCATTACCTCTACTATCGTCACGGTAAAGAATATGAGTTCCGTCCGGCGTAAAAACCAGCGAGGCTAGTTCTGCGGTCTTATCCCCCGCAGGTATCGGCACGACATCAACCTCGTTTTGTGTACCGAGATCTCGAACACGAATGCCGAGGTGGTTGGGAAAGCCTGCCACATAAGCGACCAACTTACCATCGGGTGAGATCGCGATGTCGGTCACTCGATCGGAAATGGCAAACCTGGAGATCTTAAGATCTTTCTCGGTCGTTGAGGCGTCGATGACTCCAAACGTGCGTTCTGCAGCCGGTGGCGTAGCGCCATTGTATCTGTAGACCGATAAACCAATCGCGGATGTGATTACAAACAATACGGTGGCGAGGGTTGCATACTTGTGCCGTTTGACGCTGCCCACGATATACTCCGCGCTCAACGTCGGGCGGCGGCGGATGAGTTGGGTCTTTTGGGCATCGTCGGTGCTGCTGACGCTGATGAGTCGGTCGGGTAATACTGCGTATTCCATTTTCTTTTTTTCTCCTTGCAGGTCTTGTCTGAATTCTTGAGATGATTGGTAACGAGCTTGTTTGTCGCGGGTCAGGGCTTTGCGGCAGATCGACTGCAATTCTTGCGGGAGTTTGGCCTGATCGAAAGATGGACCGTCTTTCTTAAGTATCGATGTAATAAGTTCAGTGACCGTTTCGCCCTCGAACGGGGACTCGCCGGTCAGCATTTCATGGAGCACGACACCGAGGCTCCAGAGGTCCGTTCGGGAGTCAACGGATTGCCCGCGGGCCTGCTCGGGTGACATGTATGCGACCGTCCCCATGACAAGACCGGGAGCGGTTAAATGCGGATTGCGGAGTGCGGAGTGCGGATTTGCGGATAAAGAGTGCACAATCGTTTCAGCTCCTTCATTCCGCACTCCGCGTTCCGCATTCCCCACTTCGGCAAGGTGATCGTCCGCCTCGGTCAGTTTGGCAAGGCCAAAATCCAGCACCTTTACCAGCCCGTCACGCCGGATCATGATATTCTCGGGCTTGATGTCGCGATGGACGATTCCGGCTTCGTGGGCAGCCTGGAGGGCGGTGGCCACCTGGGCGGCGACATCGAGACTCTCCGCCACCGTCAGTCCGTGGTGCATTCGCTCACGCAGGGTCTCGCCATTTATAAATTCAGAAACGATGTAGTTCGCTCCCTCAAACGCGCCGATCTCGTGGCTCGTCAGGATATTCGGGTGATTGAGAGCGGACGCCGCACGTGCTTCCTGAATGAATCTGCGGACACGTTCCGAGTCCTCGGCCACGTCGCGATGAAGGAACTTGAAGGCGACCGGGCGGTTGAGTTCGGTATCGTCGGCAAGAAAAACCTCGCCCATTCCGCCCACGCCGATCGATCTTTTTATTTGATAACGGCCGATGGTTTGACCTTCTTTAAGATCGCTTTCGCCGCCGATCACTGCGGCGACTTTTTGCACGACCGAATCTTCCATAAAGCCGCTTTCGTAGGCTCCGAGCAGATTTTCGACCTGCTCACGGAGAATGGGATCGCCGTCGCAAGCTTTATCTAGGAAGGCCTTACGTTCGTTGGCCGCGAGTTCCTGTGCCTCGTGAAATAAGCCTTTAGTTTTCTGCCATTTTTCTTTATCCATTACCGTTCTCCCCGGGTCAATTCGTATTTAAGCCAGGATTTTGCGACCGCCCAGTCGCGTTTGACGGTGGCAGGAGAAATTTTCAACACGTCCGCAGTTTCGACCACATTCAGACCGCTAAAGTAGCGAAGCTCGATAATGCGGACCTGCTGTTCATCGATCTCGGCCAAGCGGTTTAACGCCTCATCCAAAGCGATCAGGTCGATCTCATCTTTTTCAGGACCGGCGATCGCGACAGTTGTCAAAACGTCATCGAGTGCTAGATCGTCGTCTGTGCCGTAATGCGTCTCAACTAACAAACTCACGAGGTTGAGCGAGGTCGGCTGAGGAACATTCCGGCGCGAGCGAACACTTTCCATTC
>JAYVUD010000464.1:0-3453 GCA_043788335.1 Chloracidobacterium sp.
CGATCTCGGCGAGTGCTGTGTACGCCTCAGCCAATCCCGGATCCGACTCCACGGCTCGCTGAAAGGCTAACCGTGCCTTATTAACATAGCTTTCGGAGGCTTCGCGGCCCCTTAGCTGATCTGCGGACAAAAGGTGCCGCTGGCCCTCAAGAAAGCTCGACAGCGCGATCTCTCGCTGAGCGGCAGACACGGCACGGACCACAGCGGTCGGCGTCGGCGCAGGAGTTTGTGACCATAGGTTTACAGAAAGCCCGACCAGACAAGTAAAGGTGACCGCACGAAACCGAAAGTACATATTCTTACCTACGCCAACAAAAAAACCGGGCTGATCTAAACACGATCCGCCCGGCTGAAAAATAACGGTTCGATCCTAGGGCTTAGGTGTCGGCTGCGGGGCCGGTTTCGGCTGCGTTGACGCCTGTTTCTGCGATATCACCGTCGTGAGTGCCTGCGGGATCTGATTTACCAAGATGTCGCCTTGATTTTCGATGATCTGATCGATCACCTCAAACTTTTCCTTGTTAAAGTCTCGGGTCATCAACACACCATCCTTGTCGATCGTCATCGGATAGACGCCAAAGAACTGATTCTTAAAGTTAGTAAAGAACGACACATCCTCCGGCGGCATCACATTTTTACGTGCCGGATCTGCCTCGGGAATCTCCGCTCCGATCAACGTTAGCTGCTCTTTGGCCTTAGCAACGTAATCGCTGTTTGGATAATCGCGGACGATACGCTGATAATATTTGGCTGCCTGATCGGTCTCTTCCTCGATCTGATAAGTATTGGCGGTCTTAAACAAGACTTCGTCCATAAACTTGAAATTCGGGTACTTGTCGAGGATCTCGCGATAGCGGGACTGTGCTCCCTTTAGGCCACCCTTTTTGAAATCGACCGACTGGGTGTAGTAATAATTTGCGATGTAGAGATTATGAAGCCCGAGATTGTCCTGTACTTCCCGCAGCCGTGTTGTGGCCGCTTCTTTCAATATCGAATTCGGATATTGCTGCAATAGGGCTTTCAAACGGGTTTCTGCACGCTTCGCACGGGTAGCCTCGCGGTCGGGCAGGCCGATCTGCCGCATTTCGGACTCAGCTATCTTGAGCACGACCCGGTCGGCGAGCGGATGCGTGGGGAAAAATGTCAACCAATCCTGATAGGCAGAGATCGCCTGGATCAATGAACTTGTGGCTCCCTCGAGAAAGAACGAATCGGCGACCGCAAGTTTCGACATGGGCAGATACGGCGAGTCGGGATAGGTCGTGATGATCGTCTGAAACAGCAGTCGCCCAACGTCATAATTGCGTTTACGAACCTCGCGTGTCGCGACGATAAAGAGTTCACGGTCACGGCCAGGCGTCACGTTGCCGATCAACTCGTCATACTCGTCCTTGCCGCCTCCGCCAAATATACCGAGAAACTTGCCCTTTTTCTTGATCACGCGAGCCTTGCCCTCTCGCGATTCGGATGCACCGGCACGGGCAGAGGCAGTTTCCATCTGGAATTTGTCGACTCGAGCCTGCAGTTCGCCAACCGCCTGTTCGAGAGCCTCGATATCCTTGGCATCGTGCTTATCAGAACGGTCGACCTTTCCGCGAAGGTTATTGACATCGGACAAGAGCCGGTTGGTGTCTTTCTCAAGGCTGAGGACACGTCCCAAAGGCGTATCCAAATTCTCCTTTTCCCCTTTTTTCGGCTTTTCGCCCTTGTTTTCTTCCTTAAAGCCCGTCGCGGCCGCTGCCAGCGAACGTTTCATCGTTTCGAGCTTGCTGCTTAAAACGGACAGACGCTGAACCTCAGTTCCGTCACCCGGCTTCGACTGAGCAAATACCGAAACCGATGCGACCACCGTCAATAGCAGTGCAAACGAAATAAACCGAAAAATAACCATAAAACCTCAACTTATCCAAAAACTATCGGAAAACCGACATAAACTATATCCAATCCGAACCCGCATCGATGAGTGCCGTCACTGCCATCGCCGGATCTCCGGAATTGAATACAGCCGAACCCGCAACGATGATCTCCGCACCCGCAGCAACGATCTCTGCGATATTCGACATATCCACGCCGCCATCGATCTCGATACGTGTCGCGAGACCGCGATCTTTAATCGTCCTGCTCAAATGCCGCAATTTGTCCAATACAGGCGGAATGAAACTCTGACCGCCAAAACCGGGATTTACCGACATCAGCAAGATAAAATCGGCGTAATTCAGAGCCTCGTCCAGCATCGACAACGGCGTCGCGGGGTTGATCGCCACACCGGCTTTTGAACCCTCGTTCCGAATCGACGCAAGCGTTCGGTGCAGGTGCGGATCGGCCTCGATGTGCACCGAAACCATATCGGCTCCGGCTCGTGCGAATTCCGCCGCGTATCTGCCGGGTTCTTCGATCATCAGGTGTGCGTCTATGACAAGTTTCGTCACCTTTCTGATCGAACGAACCACCGGCAACCCGATCGTAATGTTCGGTACGAATCGCCCGTCCATCACATCAACGTGCACAACGGTCGCTCCGCCGGCTTCGACCGCCTGAAGAGCGTCACCGAGACGTGTAAAATCAGCTGATAGCAGCGACGGGGCTATTTCAAACATGCGTAAAATCTACTTTATCTTTGTTGCTCAAGATCCCGCTTACGTTGCTTTACCGCTAAGGACGATTTGAAGTTCGCGGACGGGTGTCACCCGAACGCGGCACGTTCGGTTTGGCCGAATTTGTTCCCGACGGCTTTGTTCCCGGCCCGCCGGGCTTATTCGAAGGCGGCTTTGCCGTATTGTTCGCGTCGGGGTCCTTTTTATTCGAATTGGAGTCGCTAAGATTCGAATTCGAATTTGCCTCGTTGCCTACAAGGTCACGGGTCGTATCCGCCTTTTTGCGATTCGAATTTGAATTTGCGTTCGACTTTGGCTTCTTTGGTTTATCGGAGATCATATCCTCGATCTTGGATGCATCGTCGTCTTCGGTTTTTTTCAGGACCGGAGCCGGCTCCTCGCCTTCGCCCGGAGCCTTACTCGTTACGACCAGTATCCACTGCCCCGTTTTCACCGTTTCGCCCGGTGCGGGTTTTTGCTCGATGACTGTGTTGGGCGGACTCTGGCTAACCCGATCGGCTCGCTTCTTGATCTTGAGTCCCAGGGCAGCCAATTCGTGTTCGCTTTCGACGAAGCTCTTACCGGAGATATCAGGAACCTTGATCTCCGCACCTTGCAGCGACATTATAATAACCGCCACCATGCCGCCAAAAAAAACGGCGAGAAGAACGCCAAGAGCGACTAATTTGCCAACTGCGGATAAACCTCTACTAAAAAAGCTCACTTTGCGTCCTCTCCAAAATCAATACGAAATATTAGCATCTTTCCCTGTTTCTAGGAACCAGTCACCATATCAAACCCTACTTATTCGTTGCTCTTTGTCAGCAAAGCGACAAAAAAGCCATCCATATTGTCCCGT
>JAYVUD010000465.1:0-2770 GCA_043788335.1 Chloracidobacterium sp.
TGGTCCGATAGCTCAGTCGGTAGAGCAAGTGGCTTTTAACCACTGGGTCGCAGGTTCGAGTCCTGCTCGGATCACCAATATTCACGAGGGGGTTAGGGAACGATTATGTTCGCCTAACCCCTTTTTCGTCGTTCTGTTCACCTTTTTACCGGAGGGGTCAATTAACACTTTCGGCACTGTCTCGACGACGAACTAACGGAATTTAACCAAAGCTGTACGAATGTTGTCGCGAGGATCTTTATCATCCCGATCGATTACCGACGATCGTCCCGTCGGACGTTGGGTTGGCAGGCCCACCCCGGTTCGAATCCGCATAAGCGGTTTGTGCACGCCGCCGCGGATCCAACCCCGGGGACAACCGGATCCCGATGGCGGATCCCTGGGCAAAGTAAATGTGCTGATTATCGATTTTAAGAATCTCTGTCAGAGCATCGGCCGATCGTTGGCGTTCGATGTGTTTCAATTTGAGCCCGTGTCAACGATCGTGTGGGGCGCCCCGGTTCGGCAATGCTGGACACACGTCGGTCCCTGTTGATCGATAACTTTTCGATTTGCGCGTTACAACTATGTGAGGCACCTCTTTACACGCCGGGGTTTCTAAACTAGAATAATGCGGATTATCGGAGCCTACAATTAAAGAAAGATCGGCAAGCCACCTAAGTTTGAGACAAACGTGGTTTTAGCCGGGGAGACGGGAAAATATGCTCTCAACGAGTTCCGTTGAGTCGCGTTGGCGAACGGCCTTAAGAAGCGTTTTTCGGAGTTTTGCCAACCTGATATTTTTGTGTTGTCTGGTGATGACGTCGCCGCCCGTCTCGGCACAGCAGAGCCGTGAGTTGGAACGCGACAAAACCAATGCCGCGAAACAATCCGGAGAAAAGCGGATCACTCTCGGCATCGGCAACGGGCGGTACGCCACCGCTTCGCCGTGTGGGCGATCCGGTCAATGACGCGACGAACATGGCGCCGGTGCTGGCGGTGCTTGGGTTTGAGGTCATCAAGGGGACCGATAATAGTCTCGTTAAGATGCGGCGGCTTATTCGCGAGTTTGGCGAAAAAAGAAGATGAACCCGAAAATTACAGTCGTCCACAAAACGTTTGATCTGATTATCTGGTGGGCGCTCGTACTCATCGATTCTGCGGTCTCCAGCGTATGGGCGTAGCTCCGCCCGGGATGAATCGGCTGGAATGGCCGGCCGTTTGGCAATTACGAACTGCGGACAATCCGGCCCGATCGGTAGCTATCAAGATATGAACGACGAAAAAGAACCTTGGGAGATCGGTTACACGGCGGAGAATCCCGCAGAGAGAAAAGCCCCGTCGATCGGTGCTTCGACCTTTACTGATTTCACCGCCCCTGACGCTTTGGTCGGGCAGACGCTTGACGGGCGGTTCCTGATCGACAAGAATCTGACCGACGACGGGGCTGACGAGGGCGGCATCGGACTTGTATACAAAGCCCGCGATCTGAAATTGCTCGGCCGCGACGTGGTCGTCAAGATACTTCAAAAAGAGGCTCGCGCGAGCGACGACATCGTACGCAAGTTTCAACACGAACGCGAGGCTCTGATCAGGCTCGAACATCCTAATATTGTCCGCATCCTCGATTCGGGTATGCTGCGGGACGGCAATCCGTTTACGGTGATGGAGTTTATCCCCGGATACTCGCTTAGGCGAAAAATAAACGAGAGCGAGCTCTTGCCGTTCGAGTATATTGCCCATATCACCGACAGCGTCACGCGGGCTCTCGCCTTTGCCCACTCGGCGGGCGTACTCCATCGCGACATCAAGCCCGAGAACATTATGCTCACGCCGCAGGACGGCGACGCCTATGAACGTGTCCGGCTGATCGATTTTGGCATTGCCCGCGTGTTCGACTCGAAACTCGCCGACGCGACCACGATCGAACGCGGTATCGGCACCCCGAAATACATCGCCCCCGAACAATTGACCGGTTCCGCACACCAGACCGGGACGGCCGATATCTATTCGTTCGCAACCGTCGTTTTCGAGATGTTGACCGGCTCGCTTCCGTTCAAACCGACGACGATCTATGAGGTTCTGGAGTTACAGAAAAAAGGCGTACAGACTCCGCCGAGCCAAATGCGCGCCGACCTGCCTCCTGCCGCCGAGAAACTGTTGCTCAGTGCTCTCGAATTTGACGCCGAAAAACGGCCGCAAAACGCTCTAAACTTCGGCAAAGACCTGGTTGTTGCCCTGACTTCGACGCCGGCCGCCGTTCTTCCGCCGATCGAACGAACCGCCCACGTCGGAAGAGTGGGATTTGAGGCTCCAAGCGTGGTGACGCCGGCCGCATTTAAGAAAGGCCGCTTTGACGCTGCTCCCGGACCGATCGATCTGCCGCACCTTGCCGAACAGCCCAACGAACAGCGAAATCTCAGCCGGCCGATACTGTGGGCTGCTCTGGTGTTACTGCTTTTGGCTCTGGTGGCGATACCGATGAGCATCGCGCTTTGGCACAAGGCGGATCCCGCGCCCGCCGCCGGAAACGCGAACTCGGCGACGACGGATGGATCAGCCCGAAGATCTGTCTCGCCCACACCCGCGAACAGCGACGCTAACACGGTGGCAAATTCCAACGTTAATTCTAATGCGAACACCCCCGCGACATCCGTCGGCACGCCTCACGAATTGACTTACTTCCTGAACGTAATGAAAAAGACCGGGCCTAACGCGTGGTCGCCGCCGTACGCATCGACCGGCGAAGAGGTCTTCGGCGATGGCGATCGACTTGAAATGGTGTTCAAAC
>JAYVUD010000466.1:0-2285 GCA_043788335.1 Chloracidobacterium sp.
GCCATCCGTCTCGAAGAGATGCGTCGGCAGGATGAGGTTCACAATGCAATGCCAAAAGGCCGCACGATCCTTGTCGTAGATGACAGCCCGACCGTCCGCAAGCTGATCTCAGGCAAGCTCGAAAAATCGGGCCACACCGTCGTCTGTGCCGAAGACGGCGTCGAAGGCCTCGCTCGTATCGAAGAAAATATCCCTGACCTTGTTCTGCTCGACATTACGATGCCGCGAATGGACGGATACGAGGTTTGTCGCCAGATCCGAGCCAACCCGGTGTCAAAAGATGTGCCTGTCGTGATGATTTCCGGCAAAGACGGCTTTTTCGACAAGGTCCGCGGACGAATGGCCGGAACGACCGGTTATGTTACCAAACCGTTTGGCCCCGAGACGCTGATGAAAGCCCTGGAAACTTATCTCGTTCAGGACAGCGTCCCGGTCGAGTAGATCGCCTGCCGAGCTCTTGCCCCCGCTCGAAAAATGGATCCCCAAAAACTACAATCCTTTCTTGAAAAGGCTGAGGACAGGCTTGCCGGTATTCGCGGCAGCCTGCTCTTGTTTGCCCAGGGCCGTCTTGCCGCAAGCGAACTGACCCAGGGTCATCGAAAACTCGAAGAGCTGCGAGCCGAAGCCGAATCGATCGGCCTCAACGAGGTTGCACGCATTGCTGGCGAATGTTCAAGCTCGGTGGAATTACTTATCGCCGTAAATGCCGGGAGTCTCGAAACGGTCGTCAACCGCTCGCTCGATGCTCTATCGCGGCTTGAGGCGGAACTGCTACAGATGCCGCTCGGGTCTGATGCATTTCTCTCGGATGTCAGTGATCTGGTCGATGCCTCGTTTGAACATTTTCAGAGTCACGAGATCGACGGATCCGACGAATGGGGCAGTGAGGATTTTGAAGTTGACGACGAAACGCGTGAGATTTTTCGCTCCGAGGCTGAGGAATTGCTTGCGAAGATCACGGCCAATTTATCTGTACTCGCGAACTCGCCTGACGATAGCAATGCCCTGTGGGAAATTCGCAGAAACGCCCATACATTCAAAGGTGCGGCAGGTATAATCGGCTTTCACGAAGCTTCGGAACTCGCGCACCGCATTGAAGACCTGCTCGATAAAATGGTCGAATCACGCTGCGGAGCCGATGGACGTCTGATCGATCTGCTTACCAAATCGACGGCCCGCCTCGACGAGATGACCGCAGGCAAACTTATCAACGAAGATCCGCGTATTGCCGCAGCTTTGTCAGCCGATTTTGATAAATTGATCGAGTCAATCCCGGCCGCACCTCCGGAAAATGGCACAAAATCGACTCTCCAACCGGAAAGTTTTGTTCGCCAAAATCGTCCGGATGTTGCCGCACCGACAACTCCGGTCGTCCGCGTCTCGCTCGATCGCCTCGATGAGTTGCTCAAACTCTCGCGCAGTTTGCTGGTTAATCGGTCCGCATTAGCCGAACGCTTTACCGAATTTAAGGATGATGCGTCCCACTCATTCGACAAGCTCGAATCGCTGATCGAAACCCAGAGGCGTCTGTCCGATGAGATGCTTGAGAGGTTGCTGCAGATCCGTATGGTTCGTTTTGGCACACTGGAGATGCGTCTCAACCGGGCCGTCCATACGACTTGTCTCGAAGAAAACAAAAAAGCCGAGGTCATCATCGAAAACGCCGGTCTCGAGATCGACACGCTCATCATCGACGCTCTGATCGAGCCGCTCTTGCATTTGTTAAAGAACTCAGTCGTCCACGGCATCGAGCCGCCTGAAACCCGCCGCCTGCTCGGCAAGCCCGAAAAAGGCCTCATCTGTATCTCGGTTAATACTGACAAAGATTTTGTGTCTATGTCGGTCGAAGACGATGGACGCGGCATTTCAAGCTCTAAACTCATCGAGAAAGCCGTCGCCAATAACCTCATCGAAGTTGAAAAAGCACGGTTAATGGACGAGCAGTCGATCTATCAGCTCATTTTTGAACGCGGCCTAACCACTGCCGACTCACTCAATCTCAACGCCGGTCGCGGCGTCGGTATGAGCATCGTAAAAGAAAGTGTCGAGTCGAAAGGTGGTTCGGTACGCGTCGATTCCGAACAGCAGCGAGGCACAAAATTTACCTTGCAGATTCCTAAGAGCTTGCCTACAAAGCACGTTTCCGAACCTGCAGCGTCACCCGATATCGAACTGCCGCCGCTTATCCTCATTGTTGACGATAGCCAGAGCATCCGCCGAATGACCGCTAATATCATCGAAGAAGCCGGTTTCCGCACCATCACCGCCGAAGATGGTGCCGAGGC
>JAYVUD010000467.1:0-5688 GCA_043788335.1 Chloracidobacterium sp.
TGGAAGAAATACTTTCGGCCTCCCCGCTGCCTGATGGCGCGACGATGGGTTCGATCTACACCCTTTGGCTGGCCGGTCTGCTCGTTCGCCAAAATTGGAATCCGGCATTCACCGACATGTCCATCGAGATGATTCGCCAGGCAAAATTAGAGTTAAAGGTCGACGTCCAATTCAGAACTACCGCACCGATCGCTCCTAAAGCTGAGGAACCGCAGGTTTCGACGCCCGTACCGGTCAAACCCCAACTTCCCGAGGTCTCCATCAGCCTCGACGAATATTTGGAGCGAGTAGAGAAAGCTGAAACTTATTACGACGTGCTCGGCGTTGAGGTAAACTCGACTCATGCCCAGATCAGGCACGCATATTTTGGATTGGCAAAATTGTTCCATCCGGATCATTACCACAAAGAACGCGGCGAGATCAAGCGAAGGGTCGACGACGCATTTGCCGAGCTATCAAAAGGCCACGAAACGCTCAAAACGCCTGAATCGCGCGATTTATACGATTTCAAGATACGGAGCGAGATTGCTCAGCGTAAAAAGCAGGGCGAGGCCGGCACCTATGACGAACGCAGTCGGCAACTGCAACAGGCAATTGATAGTTTTGAGCGCGGATTTAGTCTGCTGATGGAAAACGAGATCGAGTCGGCACTGCCCTTTCTCGCCCGTGCCGCTCATTTTGACCCTAAAAACGCTCGTTTCCATGCGTATTACGGCAAGGCTCTTTCATTCGATAAAAAACAGAGCCATAAGGCGGAAAACGAGATGCAAACCGCTCTCCGCCTCGATCCGCAAAACCCGACATTCCGCATTATGCTCGCCGAGTTTTTCATCCAAATGAACCTCGTCAAACGCGCCGAGGGCGAACTTAACCGTCTGCTCACCGTCTTTCCGAGCAATCGCGAAGCACGTGACCTGCTGGCCCAACTCAAGCAGTGAGAACGATCGACGGCACGCGAAAACGGTTCCCGAGCCACTACTTGAAGCCTCCGACTTGAATATTTACCGTCAAAGCCCGAAACTAGACGCATGTTCTCTTTGACCGCCGACGAAACGACATTTGACAAAGATCTTCTTCGGCTTTCATCTCAAATGGACGCTTTCGAGGGCTACGCCGACACGCACGCGCGTCGCGTCGCCGCCCTGGCGGACAATTTGGCGTCGGCATTTAACATCGCGCCGCACGACCGCTTTTTGCTGCAGCAGACAGCCTTGATTCACGATATCGGCGAGATGGATATGGGGCGCGACTACATCGCGGTATCGCGGGGCCTGACAGCAGAGGAACGTATCGATCTGCAGCGGCATCCGGTCATCGGCGAGCAATCAACGTCTAAACTCGGCCTGCCGCGTGCCGTGCAGTTGATCATTCGGTGGCACCATGAGTGGTGGAATGGCAGCGGGTATCCGGACGGCCTCGAGGCCGATCAGATACCGCTTGCCGCGAGGATCCTGCGGGTTGCTGACACCTACTCCGCCTTGGTTTCTCCGCGTCCGTTTCGGGGTGCGTTGACACCCGAGGACGGGCGAAAATATATGATCGAGTGGGCCGGGATCGAGTTCGATCCGGCTGTGGTCAAGGCATTTCTTGCTTCGCGGCAGTCAGATTGAGCAGCTGATCAATATGCATTCTCAGCCCAAAGTTTCACCAAAATCATGGCTCGCGTTCGAGCTAAATGTACTTCGCCGACTGAAATTTGGCTCGGCGATGCTCCCGTTTACACCTGATCCGGCACTCGGTTCTTATCTTAAACGATGGAACATCCGCGTCGCCGCCAATGACCCGATGCAGTCATCGTGGATCAGGGCCGTCGCCCAGATCGCTAATTCCACCGAAAAGCTCTCCGCCGATGACGTCAACACCGTGCTCGAGGACGCGTATGTTCCGGGCTATCGCCTGAACAATCCCGGCCTGACACAATGGTTTTCTGAGACCGACGCGTGGTGGTTTGACAACGTCCGCCAGCGAATCGACCTGCTCCCGTCTCCGGCAACGCGGGCGATCGCATCGAGCCTCGCAATGGCGGCGGGACAATACGTTCTCTCGTTTACCGACGACACGCGCGAATTGCGTCAGCCGTTATCTAACGCCTATCGCCGTTTGTGGACGATCTATCCTGAGCCGTTTGATAACGGTGTCAATAACAATTGCCATAACAAGCGGCCCGATGATTTTGTGGTCGACGGCGTGTCTGACGAGACGCGGACCGACCTCTTGTTTTTGCGGCTGCCGGTGGCACATGGACAGAACAACCGGCTTTTCCTTGGCCGAAATGCGTGGCTTGAGGAGTGGCTTCGCGGCGGACATGAGTTTTGGGATGATCTCGAGACATCGCTTTCCGGCCGACTCGGGGCTCCGACCGAGACAAAATCACAGTATCTCCGCCTGGTTGACGAGATCCTGCGAAAAGCGTCGAATATTGAAAATTGGGCGATCGCTCACGTTGAGACCGGTTTCATATCGACCCAGGACCTCGTCGATACGATCGCCAAGATCCGCCGCGTCGACACCGTCTACACTAAGGATTTTTCCGAACTGACGGGAGCCAAGGCAGTGATCATAACTGCGTAACCGAGCCGCGATCCGAAAACTGGTAGCTGAGAGTGGACACTACGCATCCCGAACTTTCTCCGGTATTCCACAACTGAAACTTCACATTCCGTCTCATCGCTCGTTACTCTTTACTTTCTGCATCCTAACAAACCAGACCACGCCGGCCATGGCCGAGATCACGCCCGACAGCATGGTCAACGTCTGGGGCGTGATGTAATACATCAGGCCGCCAGCGGCAAAACTCGAAAGTCCGAAAACCGTGATCTCTGCACCGCGGTCGAGTGTGGATATACGGCCGCGGATGCTGTCCGGCAAACTCCGCTGAAACATCGTCTCCTGCACCGCGTATTCGACGCCGACGATCATCCGCGAAACAAATGCAAATATCGCAAATAGCCATAAACTCGGCATAAATCCGGCGACCGCGAATACCACACCGTGCACGATCAGTGTCCACCCGATAAAGGGCCGGTGCCGCTTTTTCCGGTCAAGATACGCCGACGTGCGGTGAGCGATCAGCATTCCGATAGCCAGGCCGAGTCCGGTGGCAAACCACAGCACACCCACCGCCGCATCCGGATTCCATCCCTCGAGCTCCGCAAAGTGTACCCCGCCGATCCGCTCAAAAATGATATTTATCGAACCGCCTCCGACCGCCCACATGACGTTCATCAGCAATATCGTCAGAGCAAAATGATTGCCGAGAGCATAGCTGACTCCTTCACGAAGCTCGGTCATAAACGATTCGCGAGGCTGCTCGTCCGCACTTGGCGGCGCAGCAGACTTCCGCCATCCAAACTTCTTCATCCTTGCCCCGGTCGTCTCATCCCGCGTCGCTTCTTCCGGGATCAGCCATACCGAATACGCTGAGATGGCAAACGACGCGGCGTTGACGAGAAACGCGGCTTTGTAGCCGAAAACGGCGGCCACCGCTCCGCCGAGTGCCGACCCGATCGCCATCAGCAGGAATCTCGTCGAAAACAATAACGCAGTTCCGGCGAGTAGCCCTTCTTTGCCCGTCAGATTGGGTGCCGCGGCATTTTTGGCGCCTTCAAAAAATGCGCCGAACGCAGAGAGTAATCCCGTACCGAGGTATGCGATCCACAGATTTTCGGGCGAGCTCACGAGCAGGAACATCAACGCGACCATAACCCTCGCCAGATCGGTCGCGATCATCACTGTCCGCCGCGAAAACCGGTCGACAAATGTCCCGGCGATCGGTGACACCAACGCAAAGGGTATCAACCGCGAAACAAAGAACAACCCCGCGGCCATCGGCGAAGCATCCGAAACAAGGCGCACCAACCCTAGACCGGCGATGAAATTGAACCAGCTCCCAAGTTCCGATATAAACTGCCCGGCCAACAGATTGCGAAAATTGCGATTCCCGCGCATCAGTTGGCCGTACGTCAACGATTCCATCTTATTACAATAGCGACTCGGCCCCGATTTGCCAGAACAAACAATAGCGGCATCGGCCTGTCAGCGAAAGCCTCCGGCCCTATGGGACCAACAAAAAGGGCCGCTCGAAATAGATCCAAGCGACCCGATCAGCGTTGTGCGATCTAGACTATTCGATCACAGCGGTGGTCTTATCCGTGCCCTTGTCATATTTCAGCGTGACTTTTTCGATCTTGGTCAGGTTTAGGTCGAGCCATTCGACGGTTCCCGAACCGTCAGCCCATTCGACCTTAACGTCCCATTTTTCCGCCGTGGCTTTCGGGTGAAATTTGAGGGCCAGTGTCGCACCGTCGCCAAAATTCTTGCCGTGCAGCACTTCCATATCGTCAGACCAATCCTTGGTTGACGTTGGGCCGACGAAAACTGCCTTGATGTCATATCCCGTTTTATTGACGAGGTCGAAATCAAGTTCCGCGTTTGAGCCTGTATCCGATTTCTCCGAACTCGAATTCGACGAAGCCGGAGTCGCGGCCGGTGTCGGCGTCGCCGCCGGTTTGTTTGCGTTTGTATTTGCCGCCGCATTAGCCGGTTTATTTGCGGTGTTCGTCGCTGCTCCGCCGCAGTTCAGACCGAACACACAAATCGCGATTAAAAATATTCCCTGTTTCATTCTGAGTTTCTCCTTTTTTTCGATTGAATTACATTTGCCACGGCGACTCAAAATAGAACATTGTCACCCGCAGTCCACCGTTACGGTCGACCCCTCACAGTGCGTCTACATCGCTGCTATTTCCTTGTTGAGTCAAACGTAAAAGTTGATATAGGTTAACGCAAATCGCTCTTTCCGTCCATAACCGCCAAATTGGTTTTTTATTTCGCTCATGTTATCAACTGGATGACGCCCGTGGATTGATCAACGGCCGAGCCGGTGTTCAAGCTCAGCAAACCGCGGGTCTGGCCTGATCTCATCCCATTGCGGGTCTGAATCGATGTGGACGAACCACCGCTCTCGTTTTTCGCATGAACGCGATAAATATTCGATCGTTTGGTCTCGGTTCCCGGTACGATACGCAGCCATCGCCCTGACATAATCGGTCCAGAGTTTATCAATCGGCGGGAGCTCACTCATCGTTAGCTTCATTTTCCACAAACCGACCCAACCGCTTGAAGATAGCGTCTCTCGCTCCGCGTTTTGGAGGTCAGTAGGCAGAAACATCGCGTCGAGCCTTAAAAGCGAGTCGGCCGCTCGGTCCATCTTTCCGCTTTGCTCGAATGATATCCACTGATAACCGTATCCGTATGCAAATGTTGGATCGAGCTCGAGTATCTTATCCACTTGCTCCAATGCCCGATCGTATCGTTTGGTGAGATAGTAGATCGCCGCGATGTCGGTCTGAATAATTGGTGAGGTCGGATCAAGAATTTCAGCCGTTCGCGTTTCGGCCATAGCCTCGTCGAAACGGCCATAAGCAACTAGGTACTCACCGTACCATTGTCGCCCGGTGGCGTAGTTCGGATTGAGTTCGATCGACCGTTTGAATTCTCGCTCAGCCTCCTGCCATTTCCAGTCGTAAAAGGCGAGCGTGTATGCGAGCGATGCATGTGCCTCCGCGGTCGCTTCGTCTATACTCAGGGCCTGTTTTGCCGCCGCTCGGGCCTTTTCAATTGCCGGGCCCGGTTCTGCTCCCCCATATTCCGCGAGCAGTTGATAGGAATCGGCAATGCCGACATAAG
>JAYVUD010000468.1:0-3103 GCA_043788335.1 Chloracidobacterium sp.
GGTGTCGACGCCGCGAAGCAGATCCTTGCGGTTGAGAGCGATGGCGACATCCGGAGTGACGCCCGAACCTTCGAGCGAATTGCCCTTTGGCGTCAGGAAATTTGCCATCGGGTAGATGAACACGGCACCGGTCGGCAGTTTGACGGAGATCGATGGCAGGGCTTCGCCGGCGGTGCGGTCGCCGACGACGGTGACGCGGCCGTTTTCCTGCAGACCGGCGGAAAACATCTCGGCCGCCGAGATAGAGGCGTTGTCGACGAGAAAAATGAGCCTTCCGTCGAAGTGCTTTTTTTGTGACTGGGCAAACAGAGCTTCGCGGCCCTGACGATAGACTGAACCGCCGAGGTTGAGCGAATGGTCGGTCATCATCCCGGTCAGGCCGACGATGGTCGAAAGCAGCCCGCCGCGATTGCCGCGAAGGTCGATGATGAGAGCCTTTTTCGACGCAAAGTCCGTCAGTGTAGCACAAAATTTGGCGACGACCGGCAGGACAAAGACGCTGAATTTGACGTAACCGACGTCGTCATTGAGCGATTCGGTTCGATATTGCAAAAACTGCTCAGGAAAATTGTTGCCGATCGAGATCATGTTACCGGCGAGAGCAAGACGCGGAACCTTAAACTCGCGCGGTTCGTCGTTTTCGGTCAGACAGGAAAGGTAGACATAGGTGTCGCGTTCGCCGTCTAAAAACCACGTCGATATCTCGAAGGGCAGGTGGCGTTTGAAATTATGGTCAGCTCCGGCATAAAGGGCGATGCGGCCGACAACCTCGGTCAGCGAGACACCGTTGATCTTATCGACGATATAACCGGGTTTGATACCGGCAATAGCGGCACCCGAAAGCCTGTCGACACCGACGATGACAAATTTGTCGTCGATCATCCGCATATCGGCGCCGATGCCGTATTGGGCATTCTCGTCAAAAACAGGATCTTCCTGGTCGGCATCAGTGGGGTTGCCGCCGGCTTTTGCGTGCGGCTTTTTACCGGCGGAAAGTTCCCTTTCACGGGCACGAGCGGCACGCTTTGCGGTCGAGATCATGGCGAAATACTCGGGCGGAACGATGCTGAAATGGGATTTGCCGAGACGACCGATCAATTCCTGCAAGATGACGTGAAGTTCCTGATCACTCTTGCACGCGATGACCCGCGGACGATATTCGGAGCGGATGTTGTCCCAATTCAAACCATTGAATGTACGATCAAAGTAATTGTCGTTGAGGGTGCCCCAGACCTTTTCAAACGAGTCGATCCGCCGCTGCTGGTCCGCCGTGTATGTTGCCGCCGTCGACGTTCCGGTCTTGCCATTGACCTCGACGGTGATGTTGACGGGTTTTGGCCGAGGGGCAGTTCGCTGGGCGCAGATCGGGCCGGAAAACGCTAACAAAGAGAAAAATAAAAGCGACACGCTAGTAATGGGACGGCGTTTCATATCAGCTCATTTGTTATGCGGCTTTCCGGCCATATCTCGGTTTCGAGAGATCGCGAACTACAACCCCTTAGCAGCAACGAACCGGATCAGGTCGCGGACACGGCAGGAGTAGCCCCATTCGTTGTCGTACCATGCCAGTATTTTGATGCAGGTGTCGCCGATAACCTTTGTGTTCTCAGCATCTACGATCGATGAATTGTCGTTGCCGCGAAAGTCGATCGAGACGAGCGGTTCCTCGCTAAAGGCGAGAATTCCCTTCATCGGGCCCTCGGCGGCGGCCTTGAGAGCGGCGTTGACCGCCTCGACCGAGGTGGCTTTCTCGACGTTCATTACGACATCGACGAGCGAGACGTTCGGCGTCGGGACGCGGACGGAAATGCCGTCAAACTTGCCTTTAAGATCCGGAATGACGAGGGCGACGGCCTTGGCGGCGCCGGTCGATGTCGGGATCATTGACAGAGCGGCGGCACGGGCACGACGAAGATCCTTGTGCGGCAGATCGAGCAAATTCTGGTCGTTCGTGTAGCTGTGAATGGTGTTCATCAGGGCGTTCTTGATGACGAACGTATCGTGGATGACCTTAGCGACGGGTGCGAGGCAGTTGGTCGTGCAAGAGGCATTCGAGATGATGTGATGATTGGCCGCGTCATACATATCGTCATTGACGCCGAGCACGATCGTGACATCCTCGCCCTTGGCCGGAGCCGAGATAATTACCTTTTTGACGCTGCCGCGGAGATGCTTGCGGGCGTCTTCGGCCTTGGTGAACCGGCCCGTTGATTCGATAACGATCTCGGCACCGACCTCTTCCCAGGGGATGAGCGCCGGGTCTTTTTCGCTGAAGACACGAAAGGTGTCGCCCTCGACGTCGATGGTTCCGTCGCCGTGGGTGATCTTGTGGTCAAGATTGCCCATGATCGAATCGTATTTTAGAAGATGAGCAAGTGTTTTAGTGTCGGTCAGGTCGTTGACGGCGACGAGTTCGATGTCCTTGTCGGCGAGCCAGGTTCTGACGACTGCGCGGCCAATGCGGCCGAATCCGTTAATACCAACTTTAATAGCCATTGTGTTAGATATACCTCCAAAGAAAAGTACGCCTACTAATACCTTGACCTTAACTCATTTGGGGGTGCATTTCAAAGATTACGGATCGGAGCTCCGGTGAAAATCTTTGAAACAATGAGGTAAGACGGGTCGTAGTAAGCCATTGAGTAATTAGCATTTATACAAATTATGCGGTTATAGGCCGGAGCGACCTGAATAATGACCTTATTGCGAGCGAAATCACTGATTCTAGTAATGCTACTCGGCGGAGCGATGACCGCGGCGGCGCAGACGACCGCGACCGCGGTACCCGAGGTAGCAAAGGTCACGTTCAAGAAATTTGACTTCGGTACGCCGGCGACCGCTCCTGACGCGGGCAAACAACCGGATTACACAGCGATCACCAATACGACGCGGCTCGGCGTGCAGACGGCCCAGCCGTGGCCGCTGTCGCTCGACGACGCCATCCGGCGGGCACTGGCCGCCAACAACGACATCGAGATCTCGCGGACGTCGGAACGCATCCAGGAACAGCAGATCAGGGCGCAACTGGGCGTGTACGACCCGGTATTTACGGCGACGCCGACGTATTCGCACAGCCAGTCGACCGGCAGTGCGGCGACGAACG
>JAYVUD010000469.1:0-10678 GCA_043788335.1 Chloracidobacterium sp.
CGGCATCGACGCCAGGGGCGACAAACAGACCCGTGCGGGCAAATGGCAGACGCTCGCCGCCGACGGCCGCATCCGCCTCGTCCGCGGCGGTTGGAACCAGGCCTTCGTCGAGGAAACCTGCTCGTTCCCAAACTCCGCCCACGACGACCAGGTCGACGCCGTCTCGATCGCCGTCTCAATGTTCGAGAAACGGGCAGGGAAGCTATTAGTGTTTTGATGGAGTAAAAAGATGAAAAAAATGCGAAAGTGAGAATACGGGAGAGTTTATACGAGATAACGAATAGCCAACAGCTGTCAGCAAATAGCTGTCAGCTAAAAGTAAAAATATATGAGCATTCAAATACGATCTGACTTATCTCTTCCTTTGCGAACCCCGCGTCTGTGCGTGCGATCAGCCGATCCGTCATCGTCAGCAAGGTTCTCACCCAAAGCCGCCAAGACCGCAAAGGAAATCCGAAGAACAGAAACGAACATGCAAGATCCAAACTTTTTCACGACTCGACGGAGTTTCTCGTCGTCTTTTTCACTATCTCCGCATCCCCCTCCTCGTTTGCCTAAAAAACGATGTAAAGCTATTCTTTTCTTTAGGTTTATCGGAGAAAAAATATGATTGAAAAGGGCGTTGAAATTGCTCCTGCGACGGGAAAATTGGGCATCTTGCTTGTCGGGCTCGGTGCGGTCAGTACCACCCTGGTTGCCGGTGTCGAGGCGATCAAACGCGGCATCTCGCAACCCGTCGGCAGCCTGTCGCAGATGGGGACGATCCGTTTGGGCAAACGCACCGACAACCGCAGCCCAAAGATCAAGGATTTTGTCCCGCTTGCTTTCCTCGACGACATCGTCTTCGGGGCGTGGGACATCTTTCACGACAACGCATTTGAGGCAGCGTCAAATGCCGGCGTGCTCGACAAAGATCTGCTCAACCAGGTCTCCGAACCGCTGTCGAGCTTAAAGCCGATGCCCGCCGTGTTTGAGCAAAATTACGTCAAACGCCTGCACGGCGACAACGTCAAAACCGGCAATAAGATGGAGCTTGCCGAGCAGCTAATTGCTGACATTGCACGGTTTAAGCTCGAGCACGACTGCACGCGTCTGGTGATGGTGTGGGCCGCCTCGACCGAAATTTACCTGCAGGAGTCCGGCGTCCACGAGACGCTCGAGGCGTTTGAACGCGGCCTCTATGACAGCGACCCGCTCATCGCACCGTCGATGATCTACGCCTACGCGGCGATCCGCTCGGGTGTGCCGTTCGCCAACGGAGCGCCCAATCTCGCCGTCGATATTCCAGCTCTGACCAAGCTTGCCGAAGACAAACGCGTGCCCATCTGCGGCAAAGATTTTAAGACCGGCCAGACGTTGATGAAGACCATCCTCGCCCCGGGCCTCAAATCGCGTATGCTCGGCCTCGACGGCTGGTACTCGACCAACATCCTCGGCAATCGCGACGGCGAGGTGCTCGACGACCCCGAGAATTTTAAGACTAAGGAAGAGTCGAAGCTCTCCGTGCTCGAGCACATCTTTCAGCCCGAGGTTTACCCCGAGCTCTACAAGGATTTTTCGCACGTCGTCCGCATCAACTATTATCCGCCCCGCGGCGATAACAAAGAGGGCTGGGACGCGATCGATATCTTTGGCTGGCTCGGCTACAAGATGCAGATCAAGATCGATTTTATGTGCCGCGACTCGATCCTCGCGGCACCGCTCGCACTCGACCTCGCGTTATTTATGGACCTCGCCCAGCGGGCCGGTATGCGCGGCGTTCAGGAGTGGCTTTCGTTTTATTTCAAGGCACCGCAGACCGCTCCGGGCCTGTACCCCGAGCACGATCTGTTTATCCAGTTGATGAAGCTAAAAAACACGCTCCGCCACATGCGCGGCGAGGAATTGATAACGCATCTCGGGCTGGAATATTATGACTAGTAACGGCAAAAGACAATTTCGTGTTTCGTCTCAGTGTTGTAATGGTATTTTAATTCAAACTTATTAGCGAGGAACAACGATATGGGAGCAAGATGGGGAGCTGATAGCCAGGGCAGATCACATTATCTTTTACATCAGGAAATGAGTCAGTCGTGCGGCCCGGCGTGTGTCGCGATGGCTGAGAGTTTTTACAAAATGGCATGCATGCTCGACCCCGAGGCACGGGCACGGCAGCTATCGCAAAATTACCCGGGACGTTTTACCGAGTCCGGCGGAACCGATACGACCAATCTCGCTTACGTTCTCAACGCCGAGGCCGTGCCGTGCTATGGCGGGACCAACGTCGGCCAGAACAGGCTGTTTGATTATTTTTGGCAATATTGCGGCGAACGGACCAAGATCATCGCCCATATCGCATGGTCGAACGGCGGCGGACATTTCACTCTGCTCAAGCAGATCGACGCTAACCACCGGATGATATTTCTCGACCCGTGGTACGATGTCGTCGAGGTCGATCGGGCGAGATTGCCCAATTATAACGTCGCCGGTGCTGCCGGAACGCTCAGCGGATGGTTGGTCATCACGCATCGCTAGGGCATCGGCCGGTATTTCAGGTATTTTGCGCTTTTGACCGCACGTTCGGTTGCACGGTGATTTGATAGTGTGTTAATCATAGATTGGTGTCGGGCCAACGGTTCGGTCCGGCCTGACAAGTTAAAGTCCAGCCAACGATTAACCATTTGAAATCATCATTAAACGTGATGGATCTGCCGATATGATATTTGGGCAGATCCTGAGAGGCCAGGACATCATGGGGAAACGCCAAACGGCAAAGATGTAGTCCGGGAGACAGCAAAATGAAAGAGGAAACGGCAAGCAAAAAAGCGAAAATGGAAAAGGGCATTCTTCTTGATCCGGACCGCAAGAGTCCGCGAGCGGCCGAGTTCGAAGACAAGCTCTCGGCCCAGATCGTCGGCCAGGAACGGGCGGTCCGGCGTGTGAGCGGGCTGTTCCAGATATATCTGGCCGGGATGAATAATCCGTCGCGGCCCATCGGGACGATGCTGTTTCTCGGGCCGACCGGTTCGGGCAAAACGCGTGTTGTCGAGGCGGCCTCCGAGGTACTCTTTAATGAACCGTACTCGGTCGTCAAGATCGACTGTGCCGAGTTTCAGCATTCGCACGAGATCGCCAAGCTGATCGGCTCGCCTCCGGGATATCTCGGCCATCGCGAGACCTCGCCGATGCTGACGCAGGAAAATTTGGACAAGGCTCATACCGAGGACACCAAACTCACATTTGTGCTCTTTGACGAGATCGAAAAGGCGTCCGATTCGCTCTGGCAGTTGCTGTTGGGCATCTTGGACAAGGCGACACTGACGCTCGGCGACAACCGCCGCGTCGATTTTTCGCGAACGGTCGTCATTATGACCTCCAACCTCGGTGCCCGCGAAATGTCCGAGATGATCTCGGGCGGCATCGGTTTCGCCCCGACCAAGGTCGACCAGGTCAAGGCCGACAACGAGATCGACACTAAGATATACCGAACCGCACTCGAGGCGGCAAAACGTAAATTCTCACCCGAATTTATGAACCGCATCGACAAGGTTGTCGTGTTCCGCAGCCTCAAGGAACATCACCTGCGGCAGATACTCGACATCGAACTCCGTGCCGTTCAGGACCGCATCACCGAGTCCGCCGGAACTAAATTTGTCTTTGAATGCACGACCGAGGCCAAGGAATATTTGCTCAGCGAGGGCATCGACCTCAAATACGGTGCCCGGCACCTCAAACGCTCGATCGAACGGTTCCTGGTCTACCCGCTCTCGAACCTGGTCGCGACCGAGCAGGTTCAGACCGGCGATCTCGTGCTTGTCGATTATGACGAGGAACTGAAAGCCCTCAATTTTATGAAGCAGGCCGGCAAGATGATCGTCTCGGACACGCCTGACGATGGCGACGAGATCGAGCCAAATGTGAATGCCGACGCCGCTGGTGTTCCGCTGCCGACCGCCGCCGCTGCTCCGCAGATGAGCAAATCGAAAGGCGAGAACACGGAAGTTTAAGTCGGTTGTTTGAATTTCGGGAGCCGGACCAACGGCTCCCGAGTCTAAGATTTCAGATGCAACGTACGTGTTACGGCATCGTGCCATTGTTGCAATAATTCTCTGGCTTTCGCCGCCGGCATCTGCGGATCCCAACGGCCGTCAGCCTGCCAATGGTGGCTGAGTTCGCTCTTTGAAAACCAAAACCCCGAAGCGAGGCCTGCAAGATACGCGGCGCCGAGCGCCGTCGTCTCGGCAGTTTTTGAGCGGATCACCGGTATCTGCAGGATGTCCGCTTGAAATTGCAGCAAGGACGCGTTGGCGGTCGCGCCGCCGTCGACCCGCAATTCTGTCAGATGCACGCCCGAATCGGCGTTCATTGCGGCGAGCAGGTCGGCGGTCTGAAACGCGATCGATTCGACCGCGGCCCGGGCGATATGGGCGGCACCGGTCCCGCGGGTCAAACCCGTGATCGTCCCGCGGGCGTCCTGGTCCCAGTGCGGCGTGCCCAGGCCGGCAAATGCCGGCACGAAGTAAACGCCGCCATTATCCGGAATCGACGCGGCAAGTGCCTCGACATCCGACGAACGTTCAATGACGCCGAGGCTGTCGCGAAGCCACTGGATGACCGCACCGCCGATAAAGACGCTGCCCTCGAGTGCATATTCGGTCACGCCAGCGATCTGCCATCCGATGGTCGAGAGCAGGCGGTGTCGCGACTCGACCGCCGCGGTGCCGACATTTTGCAGCATAAAGCACCCGGTGCCATAAGTGTTCTTAGTCGCACCCGCGTCGAAACACGCCTGCCCGAACAGCGCCGCCTGCTGGTCGCCGGCGATACCGGCGATTGGCACGCCCTTGAGTTCGGCCGGCATTTCTATCTCGCCGTATATCTCGGACGACGAACGCACCTCCGGCATGATCGCGCGCGGCACATCGAAAATGGCGAGCAGTTCGTCATCCCACGCCAGACGGTGAATGTCGTAAAGCATCGTCCGCGACGCGTTTGAGACATCGGTAATGTGGAGTTTGCCGTTCGTGAGTTTCCACGCGAGCCAGGTATCGATCGTCCCGAATGCAAGTTCACCGTTCTCGGCCCTCGCTCGGGCGCCCGCGACATTGTCGAGTAGCCATTTGATCTTGCTCGCCGAAAAGTAGGCATCGACCTCGAGTCCGGTCTTTCGGCGGATCAGTTCAGCGTGTTCGGCACGCACCGCATCACAGATCGCGGACGTCCGGCGGTCTTGCCAGACGATCGCGTTATGGATCGGCTCACCGGTTCGCCGGTCCCAGATGACGGTCGTCTCACGCTGATTGGTGATGCCGACCGCGGCAATGTCGGCGGCGGTCAGTCCGGCCTTGTCGAGAGCACCGATCGCGGTTCCGATCTGCGAAGCCCATATTTCCTCGGGGTCGTGCTCGACCCAACTGCTCTGCGGGAATATCTGTGTAAACTCGGCCTGGCCGGACGCGACGGTATTGCCCCCGCTGTCGAAAACGATCGATCGGCTGCTCGTCGTGCCCTGGTCAAAAGCTAGAATATGGTGCATATGTGTCAAATTGCATTACATATACGCGTAACGTAATATGTCTTTATGAATGATGAAACCTTTCATACCCTCGAACAGCTTTTTCTGGCCCTTTCGGACAAGACGCGGCTCAAACTGCTCGGCCTGATGGCCGCGGGTGAGGTCTCGGTCGGTTACCTCGCCGATTCGCTCGGGCTGAGCCAGCCGATGATCTCGCGGCACCTCGCGTACCTGCGTAACGCCGGCCTGGTATCGACCCGCCGCGACGGCAAATGGATATTTTACACGATCGAGTATCCGTCCGCCGCCGCCGCGCGTCACGTTCTGACCGAAACGCTCGGAACCGTTCGCGCCGGGCCACAAGCTAAACGCGACGTGCCCGATATGCCGACGCCCTTCGAGCCCGAGTATGTCAGGCAGGAACTCGAGATTCACCTACTTTAGAACGCTGTTCTCGTCATACGGACAGTGGCGGCAGCCGTTTTCGCAGCAATGGCCGCGCCGCGTCAAATATCGGGCGGTCATGACCAGCAGTCCGCCGTCGAAATAGTAATCTACGTTTTCGGCAAACCGCGGCTCCGTGCTTATCGGCTCGGTATCTGTATCAGGGCACTCGGTCATAATGCGATAGAAACTCCTTGTTGCCCTCAGCACCGAGGATCGGCGATTCGATGGTCGCTGACCAGTGCAGGCCGTGCCGCTCGGCAAAATCGTTGACCTCGCGGACGACGCGCACGTGCTTTTCCGGATCTTTGACAATTCCGCCTTTGCCGACCTCACCGCGTTCGACCTCAAATTGCGGTTTGATCAGCACGATGATCCGCCCGTCAGGTTTGAGCAGCGGCACGATCGCCGGCAGTATCCTGGTCGCCGAGATGAACGAAACGTCCATTACCACGAGGTCGAACGGTTCGGCAAAGTCCGCGGGCCGTAACTCGCGGGCGTTAACATTTTCGCGGACGTCGACGCGCGGGTCGGTCCGCAGGCTCCAGACCAGTTGATTGGTGCCGACGTCGACCGCGGTGACGCGTGCCGCACCGTGCCGCAGCAGGCAATCGGTAAAGCCGCCCGTCGACGAACCGACGTCGAGGCAGACATATCCGTCCGGGCGAATATGAAATTCGGCGAGTGCCTTTTCGAGTTTTAATCCGCCGCGTCCGACGTACTTTGACTCCGGCGTGTCGCCCTTGATGCGGATCGCTAACGCCGGATCGATCACGTCCGAGGGTTTGTCAATACGTTTTTCGTCGGCGAGCACGACGCCCGCCATCACGAGTGCCCGAGCCCGGGCCGGCGAATCGGCGAGGCCGCGCGTCACCAGCAGTTTGTCGATACGCTCGCCCTTGCTCACAACGTGAACCTCTGCCCGCGGTAAGCGGTGCCGAGCACAACGACATACGGCGACGCCGCGGACAGGTTAATGGCGAACGCGAATATGGAAATTATTATGGCCGATTGGAGCCTCATTTTTTAACCGATTCGAAAGTGCTATTCTAAGCAAAATGGGACAGGAAACAAAACTTGGAAAGTTTGCTAAATTCGCATGGTTCGCACTTGGTTTCAACCTGCTCGTTATTATCTGGGGCGTTTTCTTACGGGCATCCAAGTCCGGTGACGGCTGCGGCGAGCATTGGCTCACCTGCAACGGCGAACTGATACCGTCGGCCCCGCAGTTTAAGACGGTGATCGAATATTCGCACCGGATGACCACTGCGATCGACGGACTGGTAATGCTCGTCCTGGTCGTGCTGGCGGTCGCGATCTGGTACCGCAGCCGTTCGCGGCAGCATCGGCATGTGATGTATGCGGCGATCGCTTCGCTGTTTTTTGTGATCACCGAGGCCGCGGTCGGAGCGGGGCTCGTACTGACGGGTAATACCGCGGTTGCCGTTACGGACGTTCGCCCCTTCTGGGCGATGGGCCATCTGGTCAATACGTTTGTGTTGCTTGTGTTTTTGACGCTGACCGCCTGGCTCGCCAGCCGCGAACGTCGGATATTGCAATGGCCCGATACTAAAACCTCGGTGCTCATCGCACTCGGGTTTGTGCTGCTCCTGTTTGTCGGTATGAGCGGTACGCTGGCGGCGCTGAGCAATATGCTCTTTCCGTCCGCGTCGATCGCCGACGGTATTGCCCAGGACTTTTCGGCAACCTCGAACGTCGTTCTCAGACTTCGGCTTAGCCATCCGATATTGTCGGTGATCACCGGTGTCTACCTGTTTTTCTTTAGCGGTTGGCTTCGCTCAAGGGTTGTCCAGGGATCAAACACTGCATGGTGGTCGGGCGTATTGTCGGCACTTGTTATCAGTCAGATCGTTTTCGGTGCGGTAACGTTGCTCACTCACGGGCCGATCATTATGCAGCTGGTGCACCTGTTTATGGCAGATGCCCTCTGGATCAGCTTTGTAATGCTGACTGCGAGCTTTTTGACGAACGAGCTAACATCGGCAACCGAGCAGATTTAGATAGGTGCGGTTAGAAATTAGTGACGAAACTGGGGTATTATTTGCAACATCAGCAGTTCAGGATCGTAAATCAAACTAGCAATTGCCCCTTCGGCTTATGCAGCGACGAATACTAATCATCGACGACCACGACGACCTCGCGACCGCGCTTGATGAGGTGCTCTCGCACGTCGGACACGAGGTAGAGATCATCTCCGATCGCCTAAAGGCTATTGCTCGAAATGACCTCGAGTCGTTCGATATGGTCATCACCGATCTCGACGTCGAACCCGCAGGGCCGGTCGCCAGCTTGAACGACGATGCTGCCACGTGCTTGCCCAAAATGCCCGAGTTTATACCGAACGAAAAGATCAAGGCATTTAAGCTCTGTGCCGCCAATTTTCGCCGCGACGAGTTTGATGAGGACGAGCTCAAATCGCTGATCGCGATCGTCCTCGACCACAAGATACGTTTTGTCGACCGTCCCGATGCGGTGCAGGAACTGCACGAAAATATCGAATTTGAGCTCCCGTCGGCCCTGTCGCTGATGCACATCGTACTTGAATATTTGGTAAAGCGGGTCGAGAAACTAGGTGTGATCTCGCCCGAAAAGTCGAATCTGTTCGTTGCTCTGGACGAGGCATTTGTCAACGCGGTCAAGCACGGTAACAAATTCGACTCGAAAAAGCTCGTCCGCATTTCCGCCGAGGTTTCGAAACAAGAGGCCCGATTTACGATCGAGGACGAGGGCGAGGGGTTTGACGTTAAGAATATTCCCGACCCGCTCGATCCGCAAAACCTATTCAAAACCTCGGGCCGCGGAGTGCTGTTTATTTACAACATCATGGACGAGGTCAAATACAATGACCGCGGAAACCGTCTGACGATGGTCAAGAAAAGCGAGAACCGCGAAGACGCGGAGACGCCGGGCAGTTGACGGGTACTCGTGTTATTAGTGATTTGCAATTATTTTCAGAACTCAGCGTCTCCGCGGTAAATTTCGGATATGAAAGTCACCATCGCCCAGATCAACACGACCAACGGCGATATTGCCGGCAATGTCGCCCGCGTCATTTCGGCGATCGAAAAGGCAAAGTCCGACGGTTCGGATCTCATTGTTTTCCCCGAGGTCGTCACCCATGGCTATACTTCGCAGGACTGGTTTCAGGATGCGGACATAATCAGTGCCTCCGGCGATTCGCTGGCAGCGATCATACCGGCGACACGGGGAATTACAGCGATCGTCGGCACGATCCGGCGAAATGAAGACAAGGACGGCCGACGGCTCTACAACGCCGCCGCCGTTATTCATGACGGTGAGTTGGTCGGATTTGCTGACAAGACCCTCTTGCCGGAGTACGATGTTTTCGACGATCCGCGGTATTTTGAGGCGTCGGACCATCGGCGAATATTTGATATAAACGGTGTAAAGCTCGGTGTTGTCGTCTGCGAAGATTTTTGGAATGACAAGACCTTCTGGAAAGAGCGTCTCTACGCGAGTGACCCGACCGACGAGGTCATCGCGATGGGTGCCGACATCATCGTCTCGGTCAACGCTTCGCCGTACAATAAGGGCAAGATCAAACTCCGTTGCGATATGGTCGCCCACCGGGCTAAAAGAGAACAAAAGCCGATAGTGTTCGTCAATCTGGTCGGCGGCAATGACGGCATCATCTTCGACGGGGCAAGCCTCGTCGCCGACGAGCAGGGCGACATTATACTCCAGGCGACAGCATTCGAGGAGTTTGTCGAAACGGTCGAACTCGACGTCCGCAAACCCGATGCCCGCGGTATCACCGGCAACGAGATCGAATCCATACGGCGGGCTCTGGTGCTCGGAATACGCGATTACGCCCGGAAAAATGGATTTAAGCAGGCGGTTCTCGGTTTGTCCGGCGGCATCGATTCGACGCTCGTTGCCGCACTCGCCGCCGAGGCACTTGGGGCGGAAAACCTGCTCTGTGTGATGATGCCGTCGCCGTTTTCGTCCGAGGGCAGCGTCAAGGACTCCGAAGCATTGGTCCGTAATCTCGGCTGCCGGGGCCGGATCGAGCCGATATCGGATACATTCGAAGTTCTGCTGGAGCAAATGAACCTGCACAAACCGACCAAAGGTGGCGAGAGCCTCGCGGCCGAAAATATGCAGTCGCGCATCCGCGGCGTGATCCTGATGGCGATCTCAAATTCTGAGGGCCGCCTGCTGCTCTCGACGGGTAACAAGAGTGAACTCGCCGTCGGATATTGCACGCTCTACGGTGACACCAACGGCGGCCTCGCCGTGCTCGGCGACGTGCTCAAGACCGAGGTATGGGAGATATCGCGGCAGATCAATCGCAACGCCGGACGCGAGATCATCCCGGTTTCGATCATTGAAAAGAAACCGTCCGCCGAACTCGCCCCGAACCAGTTCGACCAGGACAGCCTGCCGCCGTACGAACTGATGGATCCGGTGCTGAAGATGTACTTCGAGCAAAAGGCATCGCCGACCGAGATCATCGCCGCCGGCCACGATGCCGAACTCGTCTATGGCATTCTCAACAAGGTCGAATCGCCCGCAAACGAGTTCAAACGTCAACAACTGCCGCCGACGCTCATAATCTCAAAGAACGCCATCGGTATCGGCAGGCGTAGGCCGATAACACATAAGTATCGGCGGAAATTAGATATTTGAAAATTTAACTGCAATATTGATATCAAACTGCGTTCAATACAACAACAGCACGAGTGCTGAAGCTTATTC
>JAYVUD010000470.1:0-4567 GCA_043788335.1 Chloracidobacterium sp.
CAGAATCAGAGCGTCTATACCAGCACGAAAACCGGCGCCTGCCGGACCATCAAATCAAATCCCAACGAGGGCGGATCCTACGAGGGCGAATGCCCGGGCGTTGGCGGCTACAAGGTGCGTCTGATCGAGGGCGACATCCGTCAGACGATCAACATCATTACGCCGTCTAAAAAGAAGTTTGAGCTCAATTTTTGGACGTTCTACGGCGGATTCTCGTCCGTCGGTCCGAAGATCGAATGGCGAACCAAGGGCGGCGTCCCCGTCGCGTTGATCGCGAGGTTCATCGTCGCTGACGCCGAAGACTCGACCAAGAATACGTCGTACTTGATGGTATCCAAGATCGGCAAGACGTCATCATGCGTTACCGACGTTGTCCTGCCCGGAGCGAAACAAAACGAGACCGCCCGCCAATTGGCTGACGGAGCGGCGTCAAAACCCTGCAAGGGTCAGGAATAGGAGTTCGCCCGAATGAGTTGGATCACCGACCCGCAAATTTGGATCGCGTTCGTGACCTTGGCGCTTCTCGAACTCGTTCTCGGCATCGATAACGTCATTTTTGTCTCGATCCTTTCCGGCAAGCTGCCTGAAAAGGATCGGGCACGGGCACGTTTTATCGGTTTGACGCTCGCCCTCGTGATGCGCGTCCTGCTGCTGTTTTCGCTGACGTGGGTGATGGGACTCGTCGAGCCGCTCTTTACCGTGTTTGGCCAACATGTTTCCGGCCGCGACATCATTTTGCTCGTCGGCGGCCTGTTTTTGATCTTTAAGAGCACGCACGAGATCCACGGTTCGCTCGAGGGCACCGAGGGCGAGGCGTCGCGAAAGGTCTACGCCGGGTTCGCCGGTGTGATCGTCCAGATCATGCTGCTCGATATCGTATTTTCGCTCGATTCGGTCATTACGGCCATCGGGATGGTCAGCAACGTCTGGATCATGATCGCCGCAGTCGTCGTATCGATCATCGCGATGATGTTGTTCGCCGGTTCGATCGGGGCATTCGTCGAGCGTCACCCGACGATCAAGATGCTCGCACTTTCATTCCTGCTGCTGATCGGCACGACGCTGATCGCCGAGGGACTCGAATTTCACATCCCTAAGGGTTACGTATATTTCGCGATGGCTTTCTCGGTATTTGTCGAGATGCTCAACATTCGCCTGCGTAAGAAAGCCGAACCCGTAAAGCTTCGCGATCAGTTCTCGGATGAGGACGAAAACTTAGCAATAGAAAATAGTTGAAAATAAAACGCCTGGAGAATGAACGCATGAAGAATCTATTCGTTACGATCGCAATCGTATTGTTGGCTGGTTTTGCGGCAAACGCCCAGTCTGATGTTCACAAAGTGGATTTCAAGAATTTCACCTACACACCATATTGTGCGGGCGAAGACACGCAGAAAGTAACGGTCAAGAACGGCGAATTTTCCAGCGAAAAGAAGGTCGACGATTTCGTTGAGCACTTTTATTTCAATATCTTTTCCGTCACATACGGTGATCTGAACGGCGACAAACAGGACGAGGCAGTCGTGCTGTCGGTTTGCAACACCGGCGGCACCGGCAATTTTTCGGAGGGGTTTGTCTATTCGATGAAGGGCGGTAAGCCGTCGCTGATCGCCCGGATCGCGGGCGGCGACCGTGCCGACGGCGGCCTGGTCTCGGCGACGGTAGTGGACGGCATGCTCAACCTCGAGGCCAATGAGTCCAGCAGCAACAGCGGTGCCTGCTGTCCCGAGTTTACCGTAACTGACAAACTCAAGCTGTCAGCCGGCAAATTCGTCAGCGTCGGCGAAGGCGTCCGTAAGGAACTATATCCCCGCGAAAGGGTCACGTTCGCCCGCGGGGCAACCTCAAAGACATTTACCGTCACGATTCCGGCGAACGATAAGAAGCGCTACATCATCGGCGCCGGGGCCGGCCAGACGATGACCGTCTCGGTCAATAACGCCGACGCGAATATTAGTATTCTCGAAGATGTCGAGTCGACCGAGGGCAAAAACTCGTTGACCGCGAAACTGCCGAAGAAAGGTGACTATACCATCGAGATCGGCAACGTCGCACAAGCTGAGGCCGCGATCGATGTAGTCGTTAAGATCACGATTAAATAGGATCGACGCGAAAAGTTTCCTGACAACGCCCGAATTGCGAAACGGCATCCATACGCACAAGCTTTCGCGGTGCCGAACCGCATGGCGGATGGATGTCGTTTTCGACATTTGCCCCCCGATCTGTCGATTTTGTTCAATATGAAGATCAGGTTCCTTACTTTTTTATTGCTCTCGATAGCTGTCATGTCTGTTTCGTCGAATCTTGTCGCCCAGATCGTCGAGCGTTCGTACGCTAATTCGGGAGCGGGTTGGCAATGGCCCGCGAGTTCTGATGGAATGACGTATATCCCGGTCTGCTGGGAAAACCCGGCTGGGTGGGATACCGAGACGACGCTTGTTAAGAACAAGATCCTCAATTCCTGGGGAACCGTCGCTAATCTTAGCTTTTATGGATGGAAAGGCTGCGTAGCGGACAGCAAAGGCATCCGTATACTGATCACCGATACTCGATCCAACTCAGGTATCGGTAAGTTTGTCAGCGGCAGAAAGAACGGTATGGAGCTCAATTTTACGTTTAAGAACTTTGCCCCGAATTGTCAGGCCGTGAACCGGCGTCCATACTGCATCACGTCGATTGCCGTCCACGAATTTGGCCACGCTCTCGGATTCATGCACGAACAGGATCGTGCCGATTCGACCTGCAAGACCGAAAAATCCACGGGCGGCGGTTGGTTACTGACCGACTATGACCCCGAGTCCGTGATGAACTATTGCAACCCGCACTGGAACAACGACGGCAACCTCAGCAAACTCGATATTCGCGGCATTCAGATGCTCTACGGTGCTCGTTCCGTCACTCCGATCGGTAAGTTTAGCGTCACTGACAACTTAAATGTCGCCGCCGGTCAAAAATGGGAACACATCATCATGCAATTAGGCGCGAACAACTCGCGCCTTGACTATCAACTGGACCGCAATAAGCTCTCGCAGACCAATTTCTGGACGTTTAAGACGGGCGGCAGATATTGTTACAAGATATGGTCGAACACGCTCTATACCGACGGCAACTACCGCCAGGGCTATGGTGAGGGCTGCTATACGTTCGAGGCCGGAAAGTCTTATTCCCTCGCGATCAGATTTAAGAAGGGCACCCGCGACAAAGACTTTGACATCATTCTCGAGGCCGCCAGATAGCCTCACTCCGGGTCGAAATCGCGTGTGGGCCGTTCAAATTTCATCAGAACGCCATCGCCCGGATGGCGAAATTCGAGCCGGTATGCGTGCAGGCACAACCGGCGACATTCCGAACCGCCGCGCGCCTCGTCGCCGACGATCGGATGTCCGATCGATGAACAATGGATCCGCAGCTGATTTGTCCGGCCTGTCACGGGCTCCAGCTCAAGCAAAGTCTTGTCCGAGAACCGTTCCCTGACCCAATACCTCGTCTCCGCGTGCTTTCCGTCCTCTTTGACGTCCCAAAATTTCAGGTCGGCGAACCGTCCGATCGGCCGGTCGATCGTGCCCGACTCGTCCGCGACCACGCCGTCGACAAGAGCCATATAGCGTTTCGCTACCAGTTTGCGTTTGAAATGGTCCGATAGTATGCGATGCGTCCGCGAAGTTTTGGCAACCACCATCAGCCCGGACGTCTGTTTATCAAGCCGATGTATCAGGCCTGCTCGGATAAAAGCAGTCGCCTGGTCAGCTGCGTCGCCATCTTCGATCTTTGAACGATTGAGATGGTATGCCAGTGCGTTGAGCAGCGTGCCACTCTTGTCACGGTGTGTCGGATGGACGAGAGTTCCCGCAGCCTTGTTAACGACGATCAGATGTGCGTCCTCGAACACGATGTCCACCGCCACATTCTCAGGTCGCATTGCCGTCTCTCGCGAGGTGTCGATATAGATTTCGACGACGTCGTTCGGAAGCAGCTTGTAGCCCCGATTTTCGTGGCGGCCGTTGACCTCGCAACGTTCGTTTTTGACGAGTTCGCGTAGATACATTTTGCTCAACCCGTTAAATCGATCAAACAAAAGATCATCGAGCCGCATTTTGAAATGCGCGGCGGTCGCTACTATTTCGATTCGGCTTTCCACACGACGATTCTAACTCATCCCACTCGCTACTTTGAGGTCAGCCGCAAATATCCTACAATTTTGTCGGAAATGAAATTTGATAAGATCGAATTTATCGCTCGGGCGGCGGCGTCCCTGGCCGATGCCGAAGGTCTCCGAGCAGGAACCGCATCGGTCGTCGAAAACCTGTCGCGCGTCCTAGGCGGCAGATTCGCGTTTCTTGCCCGGCGGCGGCACGACAGTGATATTGCCGAGATAATTGCGGCAAGCGGGCTCGGGGCGGCTGATTTTCGCAGGCTGGAAGAACGGATATCGAAAAGCGTTTTGTGGAAAATGCAGCATCTGAATTCGCCGTTTGTCATCGATGCTCTTGGCGGCGATCACGTACTGAATTTCCTGTCGTTCGGCACCGGGGCCCAGTCCTTGCTAGCGTTACCGGTCATTTTTCGC
>JAYVUD010000471.1:0-15267 GCA_043788335.1 Chloracidobacterium sp.
CGAGCCGTTAGCGTCGCTCTGCGGGTCCTCGATTTGATCAGTTTCTTCTCCGCCTTCGTCGTCGACGATCCCGTTCAAGCCGCGTTGGATCTTGGCTGAGATAAAATACTGATACCAATAGAGGATCTGGAAAATATCAGTTTGGATATCATCCTCGGCGGACCGATCTTCTGTTCGGCCTGCTGTCGCTTTGAGTACGGTGCCTGACCGCGTCGCGTATTCCTCCGCAAGTCGGGCAAGTTCGTCCGACCTGACGACGGCCCGCTTGGACTCTTGATTGCGGATCGATTCCTCAAGTTTTTCGTCAGCTATTTCGATCCCAAATTCAGCCGCTTTTTCGCGGAGCATCGCGGCGGCATCCTGAAGTATGTTTAATAGATTTTGGACAAACGCATCGTTGTCCATGCCCTTTTCTTCCTCGGTCATTTCCTGTTCGGCCGCAAACACTCGACAGCGCGCCGTAAACTCGCACCGCTCGCACCATCGGTCGCAGTAGTTATGAATCGAGGAAATGAATTGTTCGTCGGTTTCCACTTGCGTTCTCACGGGCCTTTAGTTCAATTTCCGCGAAGCAATTGTATTTATTGGTCAGTAAGGTATCGAAACAGATTCATTAGGGTAGAGTTGGTTCCATATCTGGTCGGTCAGAAACATATCGACGTCCTTCTGGGAATCTTGATCGATCGCCGTCAGCATCTCAAATTCTGGCGGTTCGATCTTGTGGTTCAATATCGCGTCGGCCAGTTCGTGTTTGAATTTGCGTGCCCGATCAGGGAACTTGGGATCACTCAGAAAACGCTTGAGGTCGGCCCAGTCGGTTTCGACACCTTGGCTAAAGGTCGTTTCCAGGAGATTTTTTAAGATGGTCAATTCGCTCATAATCGTACTCTAGGGTTTGGGTTCAGGAAACATCGTTTCGACGTTCCAATTTCCCTTATCATCCTTCTTATATACTGCTCGTATCGTGCCGTCCGTAAAGTCGGTGGGGGTCGTGTTTCCCGTGGGGTTATTCTTAGATCCTTCGCGCGTCACGCCCGACACCTTTGTCTTATATTCGGGTCCGAGCGCATCCGCCAATTTTGTGTCGGTTACAGCTATGACGCTGGAACCGGCGGCGTTCGCGTCTTGGAGTTTCTTTTTGAATGCGTCACCTTTCCGGATCGACTCATCGGCCTTGACGAGTGCCGCCTTGTCTTCGAATTTGGTAGCGTGCCGACCGTAGTTATGCTCTTTTGGCGTTCCGTCTGCGTTCTTGTTGTACGCATCATTTGTCGTTCCGCTGGCAGGATCGATACCGTTGACGGCTCGGTCAATTAATTGCTGACGAGTGATGGCATCGCCGTGACGCTGTACCGCGTGTCCGTTTTTAGCGACCTGGTCATAGGCGGCCGCGACGCGGGCGGCCTCAGCCTCTTTGGCGGCCTGTATCGGACACTGGCCGACGGCTTTCGCAGTTGTGGCTTGTTGGGCTTTGGCTGCGGCGGCCTTGGCAGCAGCTTTTGCCTCGCGCTTCTTCTTTCGCTGTGCGTGTTTTGACATACAGACCTCTTGCGCTATGCCGCATCCTCCTGAACCGGCGTCCACGCTGCTTCGTCATACCTGTCCCGGGATTGTTCCCAGATATCATCAGGGATGGCGTCAGACCACAGCTTTTCCAAACGCATTGACGTCGGCAGTTTGTCTTCGAGCAGCACCGCTCTGATCTCAGGCTGGTCGTCAAAATTTGGAGCGATCTCAAACATTATCGACACAAATGCCGACTGATCGTTCGCGGTCGTAAAGCCATATCTATTCGATTTATTGATGGCGACCCGGACCATCTTACGCAGCGAATCGTCATCGTATTCGTTCACGATCTCAGGATCTTCTTTTTTGATGTGGTCGACCAGAAAGTCGATCCATTCCTGGTCACTGCCCTTTATCAGGGTGTCCATTTGTTCTTGTCTGATCACCAGCACGGTTATTATTTCTCCTGCGCTTATCCGCCAATAATGACGGTCATTTCGCCTTTTACGATCTTATTTGGCGGGCCGAGGGGCTCAAGTAGAGTGTCCCCTAGACGGCTAGCCGGCATCATATTGACCTGGACCGTTACTGAGCCGTCTATCACAACGCCCGGTCCATGCGGCGGGATCGGCGATGGCACCGCGCACATGTGAATGTCTGACATGGCGCCTAACGCACTGATCGACGAGCCTAACGAAGCGGCAACTGCACCCTTGGTGGCCTGTTCTGCGGCGTAGGCTGCCGGTGCACCCGGTGTTCCGGCAGCCGCGGCGGTCGCGGCGACCGCGGTTTGCACGGCGATGTCCGCTGCCTGTTTGGCTGCCTGCAGTCCCGCCGCCGCCGCCGCCGGAATCCCGCGCCAAGCCGGCAGAAATCCGATCAACACATTTGAACTTCCGGGGCCGGGCGTTAAAATCGGCGGCAACGGATGAGCAACGTTATCTGTTATACGAGCTGCAGGCCCCTGTGGCATAGACTATCTCCTAGCTAAGTTTGGTTTCCTTAAGCATGTTGTTCTCGAGGGCAAATCGAGAGAACCCTTTTCCGTCAGGCATTTCGGCGAAGAAAGCATCAACTTTGCCAAAAAAGGTCTTAAGTTCACCCGTGTTGCAGGTCGGCAAAAACTTGTGGACCACCCGCGGATCATAGAATCGAAAGATCAATGGCGTACCGGCCTCGTCGTGGACGGTAACCAGTGCCCTGAAATGCTTACGCATTTCGGTTATCGATTGCCGCGTGTGGATAAATACACCCCAGTTTTTGCCAAAATTCTCCGTCAGAAGCCATTCGCAAAACGGACTGCCGTTTTGAAGTGCGACCAGATACGGTGCGGTCTCGGCAATATCCGGTTCCAGCTCACCGCGAAAAAGACAAAAATTCGGCGGATTTGACTCGTAGAGCCGCATACGGAGACCCTCGATCGAAGCCCCATCCAGGATCGCGAGAACGTGGGTGCGTCCGGTAAACAAATGTTTCTGTAACGCTTCTTTATTCATTACTTAGTATCACACGACCGGTACATAGATCGATCTCCTACTGACTGCACACCGCACAAAACGGTGCTCCGCTCGTTGCGGCATCTTTCATAACCATTGCGGCCGCACTGTAGTTTTTTGCAGGTGCCGGTGGCGGTGCCGACATCGCCGCGACCGTGCTGCCCGGTTCGGCGTTATCGGCTTCTTTCGGGTCCTTCGGGGTATTTGGGCTCGATCCCGCCCCCGCTCCGGCAGCACCACCACTATTGATCATAACCATTGTGCCCTTGATGGTAACGCCTGACGGACCGATATTTACAAAGTTCCCGCCAACCTTAAGGGTCAGTGATGTCCCGGCTTCGATGACGGCAGTCATCCCGGCCTTGATGTGCACCGCCGAACCCGCGTCAAGTGCATAATTGTTCCCTACCTTTTCCTGAAGGTCCGTCTCGACTTTCAGCGACATTGTGGCGCCGATCTTTTCATTGTGGTCGCCAACGACCTGCAAATGTTTGTCCTTTTTGATCTTCTCAAATTGATCGTTTTCGACGATCAAGTGGCGGTCATGAGCGATCAACTCCTTACAGTCGTTCTTAACGCGTATGTCCTGATTCTTTTCAGCGTGGATAAATATCTGCTCGCTACCTTTCTTGTCCTCAAATCGAAGCTCGTTAAAGCCGCCGCTGCCTTTGCTGGAATCTGTTTTTATTGTCGATTTCGTCTTCTCGTCCGGCAGAGTGTAGGGCGGCATCGTATCCGGATTGTAAACGCAGCCGGTAATAATTGGCTGATCCGGGTCGCCCTCGAGAAAATCTACCACGACCTCCATCCCGATCCGCGGAATGAACATCGTGCCCCATTTTTTGCCAGCCCAAGTCTGTACAACACGGATCCAGCACGAGGATGCGGCGTCAGCCTTTCCGAAACGATCCCATCGAAACTGCACCTTTACGCGGCCGTATTTGTCCGTAAATATCTCCTCTCCGGACGGACCGACGACTACCGCCGTCTGGCTGCCGCTGACGGTTGGTTTTGAGGTGCGGCGGAGCGGGCGAAATCGAGCGGAACCTGAACCATGGGGAATGCAAACGAAATTTACAAGGTAGGGGTTTACCACTATGTCATCCGAGATGTACCCCGGCGACTGCACGGCCTCAGTCTGAACGGTCACCAAAACGTGATGGCGGTTATTTTCCGAGTTAGGGTGATGGTTAAGAGCAAATCTGTAACCGGCCGCCAGCGAGCAACAATCAGAGGCTCCGATGTTGCTATGATACGCAACATCCAGTTCTTCCTGGCGTATCGTAACGGTTCTTTGCCGATCTTCAAATACTTTATTCAGTTCCGAACTCTGCTCGCCACCGCCGGATGCGATCCCGTCGAAACGCTTTGCGTACTCGCCCGGAAAATCGTATATTTCCAAATTTTGGTTTCCGCCGATGTTAAATCGGCTCAAATGGGAAGTCTCGAGATTGTTTGTCGGCAACTCGAAATTGTGATCGCGAAGCGAAAACTTGCCGGAGCGCAGTTTGTTGGCCGCCTGCCAACTATAAACGGAGCCCGTCCAGTCGTCCGGGACCACCGACGTATCGAGCGTAAACGGCAATTCGGACTTAACTTTGCACGTGCGATGCGAAGTCGCGGCATCGGCAATGATCAGTCTATGCCCATTTTCGGAGTGATCGAAATAGTAATAGATGCCCTCTTCCTCCATCAAGCGCGAAGCGAAATCCCAGTCCGTTTCGCGGTATTGAACGCAGTAGTTCCGCGGTTCGTAGGTTGCCTGTACCTCGACCTCGAACTCAAACCCATCGAGCACCTTTCTTAGAATGTCCGGCACCGATATGTTCTGGAAAATGCGGCTTTGCGATACCTGCGTCAGTAGCCAGACTCGCGGGACCAATTCGGCACGATATTTTGAGAATCGTGTATTCCGGTTGCCTTGGGTGAAATCTGAGCAGATACCGTTGAAAAATCGCTTAGTTCCGTCCGGTTGGCTGACGCTGATGGTCATTGCCTGCCCGAGAACTTTCTGCGGGTCGACGAGGGTTGGCTCGCTGCCGGCAAAATCCTCCTCATGAAGCAATTCGAGGTCGTAATGGAAGAGTTGCGAGAGCCCCTCACGTGACCTGAGACGCTTAATGAGTAAAAAGTCCTCTCCGAGCGGCGTTGCAACCCGTAATAATCTTCCTGCCTGAGTCGTTGACATAATATACCTGCCTGTCCATCATTCGCGGACGTAACAATTAGACGCTCTCAGATCATCATTTTTGCGTCTAGATCGGGTTATGCCCAATGCGGGGGTCGTGAACCGCACCATCCGAATCCCGCCAAATACTCGGATTTTGGAATTCGGATATAATGTTTCCGTCGCGGCTGTAAACCACGACCGGACCCTCCCATTCGCCGAATTCAAGTGCCGACTCGTCACAAAACGTCAAAAAACAATCTTGCGAACTCGCGTACGCTTGATCTTCGCGGGCCGCAGTGACCTCGGCATGTGCGTGCATGGCGATGTGACGGCAAAGTTCGTCCCCATCCCCATGGCGGGTCATACCGCTTTCGGCAGCGTGACAGGCGAAAAGAACGATCCGATCCACCTTGTCTCGAAGACGTTCGAATTGATGAACGGTCCGAAAACTGATGAGATCCCGGCAAAACATTATCGCGGTCGTATCGTCACCGGTCACTGTCACGCCGTGGGCCATTATACTGAGCGTCCCAAGACCACCATGATTATCGGCAATGCTGATGACCTGATCGAAAAACTCGCTCAGCTCCGTATCTTCGCTCACCTCGACGGCCGTCGCCGACGACGTGGCCGCCGGCGTTCGACCTTCGAGACGAGTGTCGTGTGCAATTACGTCTATTGGCATAATTGGTAAATGATGCCGAGGCTATTCAAACGAGTAGGCAAAGTCTCCTGACTCGTTCACCGCAACGTGGACCTTCTCGATTCCCGCTCCGCTAGCCATGCGAGTGAGGACCTCGCCCGACATTTCCGGCAGTAGCGTCCCGGTCAGGATGTTGTACACGTTACGAGCCCCGCTGTCGACGTCGGTGCAGCGTTTCGCCACGGTGTCGATGACAGTATCATCATAGGTAAATTTGGCTCCGTGATTGTCTTTTATTCGTTTTGCGATCTTGCCAAGCTGCAACTTGATGATCAAACGCATGATCTCATCCGAGATCGGGTAGAACGGCACGGTGACCATTCGGCCGAGCAATGCCGGTTTGAACGCTTTGTTTAGTTCCGGCTTAATGGCATCGACCAACCCATCCGGTGATGGCGTCGTGTCCGGATCGGCACAGAGCTTCATGATCGTGTCTGTTCCGATATTGGACGTCAAAATGATGATGCAGTTCTTGAAATCGATCTCGCGGCCCTCACCGTCTTCCAGCACGCCTTTATCGAAGACCTGGAAGAATAATTCCATCACGTCGGGATGGGCCTTTTCGACCTCGTCGAGCAGGACGACCGAATACGGCTTACGCCGGACGGCCTCGGTCAAAACGCCGCCTTCGCCGTAACCGACATATCCCGGAGGCGAGCCTTTAAGGCTCGAAACCGTATGTGCTTCCTGATATTCGCTCATATTGATCGAGATCAGATTTCGTTCGCCGCCGTACAGCGTGTCGGCGAGAGCGAGGGCAGTCTCCGTTTTACCAACGCCCGACGTTCCGACTAGCATAAACACGCCGATCGGACGTTTTGGATCGGTCAGGCCGGCACGCGAGGTGCGTATTCGCTGTGAGATCGCCTCGAGCGCATGATTTTGCCCGAGAACACGTTCCTGAAGTGTCGACGCAAGGTTTAACACCGCATTGATCTCGTCGGCGACCATTTTGCCGATCGGGATGCCGGTCCAGCCGGAAATAACTTCGGCAACGGTCTGGCCGTTTACGACGGGCTGCATCAGCGGATCTTCGCCTTGGATCTGTTTCAACTCAGCGTTGAACCGTTTGAGCTCTCCCTTGAGAAATTCAACGTCGATGGCCTCGGACGGTGCTGCTTCCGCAGCGGGTTGTTCGGTCGCGTCTGTGTCGCCTGAAACTGCAGTCTCCGAGCTTTCCGGATCTGTTTCGACCGCCGGGGCCGGGTCGAGGCGAGACATTTCGAGCTTGAGGCGAATGTTCCTGATCTGATCGGTGAGCTCCTTTTCCTTTGCCCATTGTTCGTTGAGCCTGCCAAGCTTTTCTTCCGCCGTGGTCTTCCGTACGGTAATTTCAGCGAGTCTGGCCGTGTGGTCAGCACCGGTTACCTGTTCACGCTCGAGTGCATCGATCTCAGAACTTAAATTCTGGATCAAGTGTATTTCATCCTCCACCGAGGCCGGGGTCGCCCCTTGTCCGATAGCGACCTTGGCACATGCCGTGTCCAGAACAGAGACGCTCTTGTCGGGAAGTTGGCGGCCGGTGATGTATCGGGCAGAAAGTTTGACGCACTCGACGATCGCCTCGTCCAGAATACGGACGTTGTGGTGTTCCTCCATCTTGCCGGTTAGTCCACGCATCATCGCGACCGCCTTTTCCTCGTCAGGTTCGTCCACTTTGACGACCTGAAAACGGCGGGCGAGAGCAGCGTCTTTTTCGAAGTACTTTTTGTATTCTGCCCACGTGGTCGCCGCGATCGTACGGAGTTCGCCCCGTGCGAGAGCCGGTTTGAGGAGGTTGGCGGCGTCATTCTGACCCGCAGCTCCGCCGGCACCGATCATCGTATGGGCCTCGTCGATAAACATAATGATCGGCCGCGGAGACGACTTTACCTCATCGATCACAGATTTGAGACGATTTTCGAATTCGCCCTTAACACCGGCCCCCGCCTGCAGCAAACCCAGATCGAGCGAGCGGACGGACACATTCTTGAGCGGGTCGGGTACGTCACCCGCAGCGATCCGGGCGGCAAAGCCCTCGACAACGGCGGTCTTGCCGACGCCGGCTTCGCCGGTCAGAATGGGGTTATTTTGACGGCGGCGCGTCAGGATGTCGATGATCTGACGGATCTCAGGGTCACGGCCCAGGATCGGATCGATCTTTCCGGCCAGAGCTTTTGCGGTCAGATCCTCGGTGTACTGGTCGAGAGCCTTTGTTTTCCCGGGAACGCCGCTCGCAACGGGTGCTCCGTCGGCAGAACCTGCGGCTTTACCCAATGCGACGGCATCGCGCTCTTCGTTCGAATCGGCGGTTATGTCCTCAAGTTTTGCCTGCAGACTCTCAGCCGAAATGTGATTGAATTCGCGAGATATCTCACGGGCGATACGGGCGAGACCGTCGTTCGTCAAAAGCGCAAGAACAAGATGCCCCGACCGAACCCGAGCGGCTCCGAAATCCACTGAGGCAAGCAGCCATGCGTCCTGAAACCAACTCGGTAACCGATCGCTGAGGCCCGGCGTTCGCGAATTACCTGACTTTAATCTTCCGAGGGCGTCATTAACGTCTTTTGCAAGCCGATCGACGCTAACCTCGTAATGATTGCAGATCCGATGCAGATCGGTATTGTCAGTCTCGAGAAGTTTTGCCAGGATATGCTCGATCTCGACGTCATAATTCGTTCGCGACAAGCAAAGGCCCGCGGCACTTTCAAGTGCTTCGCGGCAAGTATCGTTCAATCTTCCGATCAGGGATTTCAAATTCACGTTCATTCCTATTTTCTCCTAAATAATTTGAGCCTATTCAGCTATCTGCAACACCAATTGATCGTCATCAGCCGTAAATGGAGCGGTCTTGAGCCACGTTGTCCATCCAAGCATCGGCTTTCGCATCGCCCGGGTTGTTAATACCGTGCCGGGAACCTGTTTTGCCGCTAGTACTAATTGAATATCAAAATCGAATTCATCGCCGGCCAAAAATCGTACAACGGATCTAAGAGCTTCGTACGCCGAGCCGGACGGCAAAAATGCCTGAAACTTCTTAAAGTCGACGGGCCCGAGTCTCAGCCGTAACTTCGACTGCTGATCCCAAATACGCGATCCGATCATCGCATTTTTGCCGAGGCTCGAGTTCTCTTGGCCCAGCAAGGTCAGATCTTCAGTTCCGAGAGTTAACCACTGGCCAAAGAACTGGACGATCTGGGCCTTGATCTGAAAATGATCACTGATCACGTTCTCGATCGAATTTTGCGAATGCGGCTTTTGTCCGATCAATCCAGCAAATGGCAAGAGAGCCTCGTCCTCCAGATTCATTCGGCCCCGTAGCCCTTGCGAACCTAAACCCGCAAAATCGAACAAAAAACCAGTGAAATCATCATTGCCCCGTTCGAATGCGACGGGAAACCGATATTTGCTCCATGCCCGATAGAACATCGATACCGTGCGATGGGTGAACATGTCCAGGAACGCCCAAAGCGTGCTGTCACGGTGGCGAATGCGATCCAGGATAAGTTCGGTATAATGTGCCGGCAACACTCCGCTAACGCCGGCGACACCCATAAAATTCTCGATCAATTCCAGCCTGTCATCGCCCGACTCGCTCTCGACCTCGCGAATCTCGTGGATCTCGCTCGGCGGAAATTCGAACCCGATCCGCGACCTAAACCTGACAACCTCGTCACCGGGTAGAGCAGAACCGCCAACCGTCATTTTGTCCGGCCGGATCCGCTCCAAAAGCCGCACCGCCTGAAAAAATTCAAACGAGTACGGTTCGTCGAACAGATGTTTGTCTAAGGGTTTGTCTGTCACGCCTACAATAATACCTGTTCACCTGCCCGGGGCGGAAAACGCCTGACAGTCTCCTCTCGCTGTTCAGTCCGCAACACCAACTGATTAAACGAGTTGACCGATGCATAAAGCCCCAAGAATCTTTCGAGTACGCTGGCAAAGAGAAACATACCGCTTCCCACGAATTGTTCCTCATCAAACGTCAGCGTCGTTTCGAGCCCGCGGACAAATCCGGCACCGATGCGCCCGCCGATCTGCCTTACGACCTTTTTCGTCTCCACGTTTGTGATCCCAAGTATCTGCTTTCGCGAGACCGATGATTCATCAAAATTATACAGGTGCAGGATCTCCTGCAGGGCCTCGGGTGAACCGTCGGGACTGTTTACGAGCGATAGATAGTTCAAATTCAAATGCGAGATTAAACGCCACTGAGCGGACCGACGCTGAGGTGGGCGGATCGTCTCAGTCGGTTTGGTCAAACAACGCACACGCGATAACATCGCCGTGCCTTCAACCTCAAAGTCGCCCTCTTTTCCGCCGAACGGCAATCTTGCCGGAAGATCGCGGTTTGTGCACAAAGTTTTGACATTCAGCACTTCGACTGCGGGCACAAACGGGTTGAACTTGTTGTCGACCAGCGACATAAATATTTCGGTTCCGTTGTCATTAGGCCGCTGTGAAGGCCGCCGAACAGCATACCAAAAAGACTTTTCCATTTGCTCGCCGTATGCGTGACGCATCGAGTAAAACGGGGAAAATTCGCGGGTTTCGTTTGTCCTCGGGTCGGTCGTTATCACGTCGTCGATCGAATATATTTCCGTTGTCGTCTGTCTGTGAATATCGGGCAGCACCTGATACTCGTATTTCTGTTGCGAAAGGTATATCGGATCAGAAAGCTTGTTGAATAGATTGATGATCGGCGAACAACCGAGTCGAAACGTCTCACTCGTGATTGGCGCGATCGGCGGCGTGATGTCCCGGAGGTGGATCAAAATATCAAAATTGCTGCCAAATTTCTGATTGATAGCCTGGTCGAGCCCGTATAGATCGAAGAACAGAAATTTATACGGAAACGCAAAATACTCACTCAAGAGCCGATAACCGGCAAATGACCTCTTAGTAAAGGGAAGCATCGCCTCCTCAGGTGCAAAACCCACCTGTTTGATCACGTCGCGGGCCGGCAGGATTATCGGATCGGGAAGCTTGAGCTGAAGGTTGGTCATCGTCTTCAGCGTTTTATTTCCGAACGGGGCTTCTCGTGCTCGAAACTCGACAGTTGTCGCGTTGTTCAAGAGGATCTCGTAGAGCGGAAAGACGAGTTGCGGTTCACCGTCAATGTAAAATCGCAGCTTTTCGGGAACCGCCGCAGTCGCACCGACCTTCATCTCATGAAGATTTGCACCGCCATAGCACTGCATCCCGATTCTGATCGAACTATCGGCAAGCATGCCGCGACCATCCTTTGGTGCGGGTGATTCGAGAGCCGCGGACGCTATCGTTATCGGCAGCAGATCAACGTCGAACGATGTCTGAAATTTGCACGGGGTGCCGTCAACCGGACGCGAATTCAAGCGGGCACCGCGATCCAATCTTTGTCCGGCCGTCAATTTATCATTCGGCGACCCATACGAGAACTGGGCGATCGACATCGACGGGATCGGAGCGAGGTAATGCGGATAGAGTACGTTTAGAAAGGATTCGGTGACCTCGGGCAGTTCGTCGTCGAGCTTGAGGCCGATCCTGGCCGTCAGGAATGCAAACGACTCTATCATTCGCTCGACGTGCGGATCCTCGACCTTATCCTCGTCGAGCAGCAAACGGCCGGCGATCTTCGGGTATTTGCGGGCGAACTCCGCTCCCATGCGGCGCATGAATACAAGTTCACGTTCGTAGTATCCAAGGAGTTCGTCGCGCATATTGGTAAATGCGATCGGCCCACGGGCACGATCAGCAAACTGAGTAACTCTAGGTGATCACAAACTCGCCGCTGCCCATCTGCAGCACGGTATCAAAAACGATCGGCTCCGGAGCCGGCTCGACGTCGAGGCTCGCTTCGATCCGGAATTTCAGCTGGCGGTCGACATTATTGACCGGTTCCATCGTAACTTTCAGATTCAAAAAACGAGGCTCAAAATAACGGATCGCCCCATCCATCGCTTTGATCAAACGCTGCTGCTCAGCGTGATTCTTGGCGTTGACACCGATAATGTCAGGCAGGCCGTAGAAAGCGACCGATCGCTTGGCCTCGACCAATAGTTCGTCGCCCTCCGTATGACATCGCGTGTTGAGCAGCCACTCGAGATCCCGTCTGATTGACTGCTTGAGGTCCTCCAGGCTGGCTGAACGCGATTTTGGTGCTTCCCGAGATTCTCGCGGTTCATAATCTATGAGCCGGTCGAGAACCGAGGGTGTAACGCGAATTTCCAGATCCTGGCGGGACATAATTAATCGCGGCTATAAAAAGCAAATCCGTAGGGAGCCTCCGCGTCGGTTCTTTCCCGATCTCGTTGGCTCCCTACCGAATGTGTCATCCGCAACTTTGTGCGGCCGGGTACCCTAAGGATATTAGAGTTGTTTGTTGGCCTTGACGTCGTAGCCGGCATTGACCAAACCGCCGAGCGAACCGTCTGCCTTCTGTTCCTTGTAGATCATCTCGATCTTCGTAAAGTTGAATGAGCACTGGTCCGTCGGCAGGTCACTGCCGTGGGCCGAGGCTCCGGTCTGATACGACGAGATCACGATGTCCGTGAATTTCCAATTGAGGTATTCCTGTTGCTCTCCGCCCGCTTTGCGGCACGTCAGGATAGCGTTACCGATGTGGTCGCCTTTCGCGCAAGCCTTGAAAAGCAGGGGTGAATGGACACCGTAGTCGATCACAAAGTGGAAATCCTGCATATTGACTTTGCCCGAACCGGCACCGCCGCCCAGCGAAGATGAACCGCTGTTCGATTCGCCCCATGACCACGACTGGATCTGCATTTCGCCAGCGTGAGCGTGGTCGCCACTTTCACCTTTAATTCCATCGATCTTCAAAAACATGTCTACTGCCATTTTCTTTATCTCCTTTTAATGAAATGATTCCGGCTGATCTCAGTTTTGTCCATCAGCTACATATCCAAGACGAACCGGGAATTAGTTTTTGCGTATAGCCGAAAAACTTTTTTTCGGCTATACGCGTTTCCCCTCAAATTAACCCTTTGCCGGTGCCGGGAGGTCCGCCACCAAACGCAACGAAACTGAAAGTTCATCGAGCTGGAAGTGAGGCCGCAGGAATGCGACCGCCCGATAACAGCCCGGCTTGCCAGGAAGCTCCGCAACCTCTATACGAGCTTCACGAAGCGGATACTTCGCCTTTGTCGTTGCCGACGCGGTATCATCCTCAGTTACATAATTATGTATCCACTTATTCAGGAACATCTCGGCGTCCTTACGCGACATAAACGACCCGATCTTGTCTCGCATCATCGATTTGAGATAATGAGCGAAGCGTGCGACAGCAAAAATGTACTGAAGTTGGGTCGATAGCCGGGCATTGGCATTGGCCGAATCCGTGTCATACTTCTTCGGCTTATTCGCCGACTGGGTCGCAAAGAACGCTGCGTAGTCAGTGCCCTTGCAGTGAACCAGCGGGATGAAACCGTTGTCGGAAAACTCCTTTTCCCGACGGTCGGTGATAGCAACCTCAGTTGGGCACTTCATCGCAAGTTCGCCCTCGTCTGTCTCGAACGTGTGTGTGGGAAGTCCCTGGACAAGTCCCCCTCCTTCGACCCCGCGTATCGCCACGCACCACCCGTAAAGTGAAAAAGCTTCGGTCAGGCGGGTTCCCAGCGCGTAGGCGGCATTTCCCCAGAGATACTTCTTGTGATCTTTGCCGTCGACGTCCTCCTCGAAACGAAATGTCTCGGTTGGCTTTGTCGCCGCTCCATACGGCTCGCGCATTAAAACATGCGGCAACGTCAGGCCGACATAACGCGAGTCCTCTGATTCGCGGAAGCTGCGCCATTTCATATACTCGGTTCGATCGAAGATCTTGGAGACATCGCGTACCTCCGACATCTCGGAGAACGAATCCCATCCGAACATCCCGGACGATGCGGCGCTGAGAAACGGTGCGTTTGCGGCCGCGGCCACCCCTGAGATCTGCTCGAGCAGAGCCATGTCCTGCGGATGGTTGCCGAACTCGTAATCTCCGATCAACGCCCCAAACGGCGATCCGCCGAATGTTCCGTATTCTTCCTCATAGATCTTCTTGAACATGTTCGACTGGTCAAACTCGAGTGCACGTTCAAAATCCTTGAGCAGGTCGGCCTTGGTCACGCTCATTACCTTGATCTTCAGTTGGGTACCGGTAATAGAGTTCTTGATCAAATGATGAAGTCCTCGCCATGAACCCTCGAGTTTCTGAAATTCCTCGTGATGCATGATCTCGTTCATCTGAGCCGACACAAGCCGGTCGATCTCGGCTATGCGCGAGTTGATCGCGACGTCCATATTCTTGGACATCGTCAATTCGCCGCTCATTACCTGATTGACGAATTCGCCGATCATGTCCTTAGCCCGTTCTTTTTGGTAATCGTCGCGAGCCATGCGGCCATCGGTCAATATCTGATCTAGCAGACTTGGGCCTTGTTCGGTCTCGACGGTTTGTGCTGCTGCACCTTCTTCTTTTGTCTTTGCCATTTTCGCTTAGTCCTCCTTACCGGCGATGCCTAATTCATCACTAAGAGCTTTCTGCTTGTCGGCATTACCGATAATGTCTTCAAGCATAGACTCCAATTTATCGTTGCCGTCCATCTTCGATCGAAGATCGGCAAGCTTTTGTCGAGCCTCGACGAGCTTTCTGAGCGGTTCGACCTGCTGAACCACCTGATCGGGCTCAAAGTCCTCGATACTGTTAAACTTCAGCTCGACACCCGTCTTGCTTCCGTCATCCTGGAGTTTGTTGTCGACCGTATACGCCAGCCTCGGAGCCATGCCGGCGAGAACCTGATTGAAATTGTCAGGATCGATCTCGACAAACTTTCGATTCTTGAGGGCGGGAAGAGGTTCTTCGGGCTTGCCCACAAAATCTCCCATTACGCCGAGAACGAACGGTAACTCTTTGAGTTCGATCGCTCCGCCGACTTCCACATCATAGGTGATCTGCACGCGCGGAGGGCGGACCCTATCGATCTTATGCTGCAAACTTTCTTTTTTTGGCATTTTCTGTTTTTCTCCTTAGGCTTTTTACTGTAAATGACTAATTGATTATCACAAATCAAACGAAATCGGACACCGCCAGTTCGGGTAGCAGATGTGTCCGGATGTTACTACCAGTCGCTACTGGACGGCTGAGCTTGAGTCGAGCCACCTTGTGACCCGTCACCTTCGTCCAACACCGTTGCTCCTATTCCAAGCATTTCATTCAGCTGAGCAAGAACCGACGTGTCCTTAATTACTTCCTGCAGCCAGTTTTCAAGAGGCATATGCCCCCATTTGACCGCCTTCTGGACGAGATACGAGACCGGACTATGAGGCTCGGTTCGATGGAAAAAGGCCGCAATTTCGCCAAGACGCTTCAGGGCCTCGGGCCGGCTGTTAACCGGACCGCCGCCGGAACCGCTGCTCACCGTCGTGACCGTGCCGTCCTC
>JAYVUD010000472.1:0-9246 GCA_043788335.1 Chloracidobacterium sp.
CTTTCCTGACCACAATTCGGACAAAACATTGTTTATTAATATCGATCTCGATCTTCTTCGTTCAGGAGTTTTGTCGTGCTCTCGGTTACGCCGTTCGGCTGGAGGTCATTTGTTTCCCGCCATCGTCCCGGCTGCGGAGTCGTGAAAAAAGTTGCCGGAACGGACTGTTGCGGCGGAAGCGCGGAATAACCCGGTTGAGCCGGTAGATCATACTGATTGACCGGCGGCGGATAGGAAAGTTGGGCGTGATCGAAATGTACGACCTCTCTTTTCAAAAAGACGAGGGACGAGACAAACAAGATCAGTCCACCGAAAATACCGATCACCGCCGAGGCTCCGGCCAGCTTATCTACATCGAGAATTCCCCACAGCGGAGCCATGATCAGCAGGAAGAAAAGAAACCAGATCAAGCTAAACCCCAGGCCGTTCTTTCGGGTTAGTAGAGACTTTTTCTTTTTGTTTAGTTCGGCGAGTTGCGGCAGATAGCCGCCGTGCGCGAGCACGTCAGAAACGATGCCCAACGGCATTCCGCACCTTGAGCAAAATTTCGTCTCGTTAGATACCTGCCGTTGTCCACAACTTGGGCAATGCATTAATTAGGCTCCGATATTAGTTGACCGACTTATGACCTAACGAATTCTTACACGAAAATGTTCGCAAATCAACATAACTATCGCGGACGAAGCTTGTTGGACGTGAGTGTTTGATAGAGTGCGAACGCCCGGCCCTGATAATGCTCGGCCCGGACAAGAGTGTCGAGCAGGATCTCGCCCAGTGATCTCAACTCACGCGGTGCTGGGATGGTACGGTCCAGGTCGTCGTCGCTAATGAAGAAACCGAAACCTCTGCTCCGGGTCTCCTCGACCTCGCTGAGATACGCGATTATCTTGGCGGCGTCGCTGAGTTCCTCGGTCAGCGTCCACTCAAACGGGTCGTCCCAGAGACGCGTGGTGATGCCGCCAAATGTCATTTCGACAAACGATGCCGAGCGGATGATGTTTTGCCCGACGGTCAGTTTCATCATAAGGTCGCCGTCCTCGGCAGTCTTGCGATATAAAAGCTCGGCTGGCACTTCGTTAACGAAACGGACGGAACGCTCGTATTGCTGACGATATTGCACGTCGAAAATGGAAATGGTTTTTCTCATGAGAAAAGGCGGTGCACGTACCGCACCGCCTAAATACTAACATTTGTGATCAGCCGACCATTAACGACGTCGATACTTACGCTGTTTCTCATAGAGACCCAGGCCGTACGTTTTTCCTTTCCAACTTACGCCGCTGCCAACGACACCGCGGACGCCGATCTCCGCACCGCGTCCCGGGACGGCGTCGTCGGTGACGATCCACATCGAACCGGTGCCGTCATCGATCTTGTATGCCCCGCCGCCGATACGGGTGCCAGGGATCGAAATGCCGTAGCTGTCGCGGACAACCCCGACCACCACGACTTCCTTGTTTTGATATCGACCGGGGTTAGCCTCGATCTCAGCAATACTTCGCCGTTCCGGACAACCGGTCGCAAATAATCCCATTGTAACGGTGGCCAGCAACAAAAAAACCTTTGTCAATGTCGTCATCATATCTCCTCCAGCTTCGTTAAGATCGTGGAACGTGGTTTCCAGCAATAGAGATTCAGTTTCGGCCCGATTGTTTGCCAATTCTTTTCAATTCTGCGATGCTTGTTTGGATTTACCATAGATATTGGATCGACGCAACGATGGCACATCTGCCGGAACAAGTATTAGGTGCGGATTCTGCTTTTTGCTCGAGTCTTTCGGCGGACGTATGGCACGCGCAATCGGGCGAAAAGGCATTCGAAACATGGTACTTTGATGCCCTCTCCGACGATGGCCGGGAAGCTCTCGCGATCACGTTTACCGATAATTACGTCTTCTCGCCGCGATATGCCGAAATGCAGGCCAATGACGGTGCCGTCGTGCGGCCTGAGCCCGAGGCTGACCCCAAAAGATTTCCGGCCGTGACATTTATCTACTCTGTTGACGGCAAGCCGGTGTTCCGATCCATCAACGAATTTACCGCCAGGCAGTTTCATGCGGTGTCCGGCGAACCTGGATGTTCGATCGGTGACAGTTCGTTTCGGGTGGATACCGCGGCATATGGCGCGGGTTACTGGCTGACGGTCGACGTGCCGTATGGGCCGAGCGGCCGCCTCAGGGCGAATCTCGAATGGTTGACCGTTGATGCCGATTTTATTCCCGATGATCCGACGGACACGCCACGCTCGAGCTGGAATATGGTCGCGGCCCGCTCAGATGTGAGCGGACGGATCGAGGTTCTCGATCATAACGGCACGTCGACAAAGCTCGTCCAATTTCGCGGTACCGGCTACCATGACCACATTCGAGGGTCCGAGGCTCTGCAGGATTTTGTCAGTTGCAGACAATGGGGACGGGCACATTTTACAGATTGCACCGCCGTGTTTTGTTCGGAGATCGGGTCGGCCCGTGTGGCGGCAGATACGAAACTGGTGATCGTTTGCGATGGCGATATCACCGTTCGGGCCGCCACGCCGGAACAACGACAGATGCGGCGTGATCGATACGGCATCAAGTATCCGACGCGGATGAGCCTGCTCGCCGACAATGGTATTCGGCTGCGAATAAAGCCGTTCGATACGATCGAGTCGTCGTTTTACAATGTGCGATTTTTGAGCGAAATGACGTTGACGCTCCGTGACGGAAAACCGAGAAAGACCGTCGGCATTTCGGAGATAGTGTCGCCGAAAAACCTGAAATATCGTCTGTTTCGCTGGTTCTCCGATCTTAGGATCGCGAAACATGGGAAACGGCCATGAGACATTGGCCAACGCCTAATCGAGCTTTACGGCGGTACCGTAAGCCAAAACCTCGGTCGCCCCTTGGGAAAACTCGGTGGCATCGTAACGCATACCGATGATCGCGTCAGCACCGATCTCGTGAGCGTGCTTCACCATTCGATTAAATGCTTCCATTCGGGCCTGCTCACAGACAACCGACCATTCTTCGATATTGCCGCCGGCAAGCGATTTAATTCCGCCGATGATCCCTCGACCGAGTCCGGTCGCGCGAACCACGATCCCGCGGACAACGCCCAAATATTGTGCTACCTGCTTGCCTTGAATGTCTATCCCGGTTGTAACGATCATGTGTTTGGTCCTCGGTTAGTCGGATGACGGTCGTCGGGAAAAGCATCTGACCCTGACGGCAACTGAATGCTGACGACCGTTGTTTGATGTTGGTAGCGCCTAGGGGAGTTGAACCCCTCTTTCGAGGTTGAGAACCTCGCGTCCTAACCGATAGACGAAGGCGCCGCTTGAGCAAAATCGAATTATAAAACAAAGAAATGCCGTCTGCAAATCGGGGTTTTCAAACGGTTTCGATGGGCCGCCGTATCCGTAGCCCGCACGTGAGTAAGGGCTCACGTTTGTCACCATAGACCGCTGCTTTTATTGCCGGTATTTCATTAGGCCTGAACTCTCTCGATCTTTTGCAGGCTCCGCGTAGGTCGCAGAGCGTTCAACAAACTTTTTCAGAGATCCTCGATCCGCACGCGTAAGATCAGAGGACCGCCACATTTATGTGTGAGTATGTTGCCCGCTTTGCGGACTTCGATCGACGGTGTCGCGTTACCCTACATTTCACTGCGCTCCACGCGGGGCTGCACATCTGCCCCCGCTTCGCAGCTAGGCCCAAAACCAACTTAGTTCCTACTCAGACCCTTACGTGCCTGCTTTCGCTACCGTTGCCCTACGGCCCGGCGGTGAAATCGACGTCGTCCACGGCATCATTGACGGTCAGGACGCGAGTCGGTTGGGCAAACAGGTACCGTTTGCTTGAAACCCCGATGATGACGGTCTCGCCGGCCGGGATGTCGTCAAATCTATAATATCCGAATGCCCCCGTGACCGCCTGCATAACATTGCCATTGGTGCGGGTCAGCGTCAAACGGGCATTCCGGATGCCCATTCCGTCGGATGAAGCTACCCGTCCGCTGACCGAGACGCCGGCGGCGGTCGGAGCGAGGTTTTGGACCACGGCAAACGGCGACAGCGATGTGACCGTTTGGGTAACGGTGCAGACGAGCGTGCCTGAGTTGTAGCTCGGGGCCGTGTTGGTGGTCGGCGTCCAAGCACCGTTCTCAAAATGCAGGCTCAAGAGTTTAGAACAGGCGGTCGCGTCGGCTATGTTCGGGACGGAGAAACGCACCGTCACATTGCCGGTATAGACGGCAGAGGTACGGATATCGAATAACGGCGAGTTTGCCGGTAGAGCGTAGATCGACGGCAGCACGGGCAACTGGCTTGAACCGAGATACGTCGCGACGGTATAGCCCGGCTGTGAAACATTGCTGAAATTGACACTCAGATTACTCAACGGCGCGACGTTCACGTTTGTTCCGTTGGCGCTATATCGAACAAGTGCGAAGTCGTAATTTGAGCCGTTATTACTAGAACCCGCCGCGACAATTCTGCCGTCAGGGTGAATTGCTACCGATGTAGAAAAATCGTCATAGCTACCAACCGGTGTGGAGACTTTGCCATCTTTACCGAACGTTGTATCAAGCGAGCCGTTTATATTGAAGCGTATCGCTGCAAAGTCCTCATTTGAGCCATTGTAAAGATAGCCGGTTCCCACAATTTTTCCGTCCTGTTGAATCGCGATTGAATTAAGCTGTTGATATAAATAATTGCCGTTTGGCGGCGCGGTTTGAATAATGACCTTTCCGCTGGTTCCAAATGATGTGTCAAAAGAACCATCACTGTTATATCGTATAAGCAAAATATCGTTGTGAGCATTTAATCCAGTTCCGGTATAAGAAATGCCCGCTACTACTATTTTATTATCTGGTTGTATTAATGATGATGTTGAAGCATCTCCCCGATCACCAATTGATGTTGTTACAATTCCGCCCGAACCAAAGGAATTGTCAAGTAAACCGTTTCCGGTATATCGGGCGACTTCAATTTTAGTAGTATTGCCAACTCCATAATAATTATATCCGGTCATTATAATTTTACCATCTGATTGAATTCCTACAGACGAAATATCATCATTGGACGAGTTATTGATATTTGTTGTAACTTTCCCTCCCGTGCCAAAAAATGAATCAAGTGAGCCGTCTGTGTTGTATCTTGCCAGCGCAAAGTCATAAACTGAGTTGGCACTATGACCAGCAACGACAATCTTGCCGTCCGATTGAATTATTCCAAAATAAGCAAAAGAAGAAGAACTGCCAATTGCCGTGGTCACTTTGCCACCCGTGCCGAACGATGAGTCGAGTGATCCGTCAATATTGTATCTGACGAGCGCAAAGTTATAGGCGGAGCCGACGACACCAGAACCTATTGCGATAATTTTACCATCCGTTTGAATCACTACTGAGTTAGCGGAGCCGCCAGATGTCCCTATCGGCGTAGTTGCTTTACCCCCCACGCCGAATGCTGTGTCGAGTGAACCGTCAGTGTTATAGCGAAGTACTGCGAAATCACTGCTGGTGCCCTTGACACGGGAACCAGCCGCTACAATTTTGCCGTCTGACTGAATCGCCACTGAGTTAGCAAAGTCATCACCACTGCCGATCGGCGTGATGACTTTGCCGCCCATGCCGAACGAGGTATCGAGTGAACCTGCCGATATTGTGAAAGTCGAGCCGTGACCGATGCCCGCATTGCCCAGACTGTATTGCGTCTGGATCTCCGTAGGGGAAAGAGCTCGTTTATAGACCTGAAATTCGTCTATCAAGCCACCGAAAAAATAGTTATCCGCGTTTGGTGTACAGTTGGCCGAAATGCCGCCTGCTCCGACGAAATCAAGTCCGCACGAAGAGTTAAACGACCCAAGCGAGGCGTTGGTCTGGCTGTTTTGCAGAGATCCGTCAACGTAGAGGCTGACGGTTTTGTTGCTCCGGACGCCGACCAGATGATGCCACGAGCCGTCGTTGAGCGCGTTCGCGCTGAAGGTGTCGGCGACATTGCCCGCCGTGTCCTGAACGTAAAGCTCGGCGCGGCTGTCGGTGAAGATCGAAAGCCTGACATTGTCGCTGCTGCCGCGATAACCGTTGCGGAACAAAAAGCGTTCTCTACCAGTTTCGGTGAATTTCACCCAGGTATCGATTGTGAGATCGCCGGCTCCGAAATTTAAATTGTTAGCTGCTTCATTGATGCGAATCGCACCGTTTGTGCCGTTTAAGCTGAAAGCCTGTCCGATTTTGCCTGCGGCGTACGTGACGCCCCCCTGAATCGTGCCATTGTCACCGTTGCCCGACGAATCGTTAGCATTGCCGTCGCCGCTGAGCAGTACGGTCGGATTAAACTGCGTGCAGACGCCCGCGCTGCCGGATGCGTAAATATTTTGAATCTCTGCTTGCGAAAGCTCTCGGTCAAAGATCTGAGCTTCGTCAATCAAGCCTTGAAAGAAGTTAACATGATTGCCCGCGCTGTTGATGAAATCGCCCAGACGAATCGGCTCGATGCTATTAAAGATGGAGGTCAGCGTTCCGCTCGATACGATGACGGTCGTCGGTGTATCCACTCCGTTAACATAGATCTTCATTATCTGCGTCGCTGTATCGAAGGTTCCGGCTATGTGCGTCCAGACATTGACGCTTAACACGCCGTTAGTCGTTTGGATTATTCGATACGGTCCGCCCGAATCACCCGTTTGATACACGCGAAATTCGAGTTTACTGCCCGTTGCATCCGAATTTAATGTAAAAGCATCCTGCGAAGTGAGGTTATTATATTTGGAGACAAATACTTGCTGTTGATTTACACGAAACGGATTGATCCAGGCATCGATCGTGATGGCGCTCGCCGGACTGTTGCTCTGAGCATCTGGAACCGCTATTCGCTGATCAATACCGTCGAAACTAAACGCCTGTCCAACTTTGCCGGCGGCGAACCTCGTTGTCCCGTTACCGTCTATCGATCCGGTGACCCCGCCACTCGACGAGTCGCTGCCATTATTTTCACCTTTGTACCAAGCGGTCAAACCCAAGGCTGCTGGGGCGCAGAGCGGTGCTCCGTTCAAGAAATTGGCGAGTTGATTGGCTTGCAGATTCGCGAAGGTTTGATTATCAGGTGTAAAGACATAGCCGCTTTTGTATGGCGTAACGGTGTAATTGAGCCCGCCCGTGAGCCCCGTGAACGAATAGTTGCCGTTCGGGTCGGTCGTCGTCGAGGCAGATGCTCCACCCGAAAGCACGACCGCCGCACCGGCGAGGTTCGCTCCGTCCGACTGCACGTTGCCGGTGATGCTGAACCCGACGAGGTCAGATTGCCCGGTTCGGCCTCGTGATTGCATCGAGCCAACGACCGGAAACAAAAGAAACGCAACGATCGAAATGATCAAAGCAGGAAATAAGCGATAAAACGGAGAAACGCTTGAGGGCGGGATAAGATTGTTCACGAGAGTTCTCCAGGAGCAAATTTTAAATTTAGAAGGAGTATAGCTTCATTCGAGAAAAACGCAAGCGGGAACCCGACTATATTTGCCGCTAGTCAACAAAAGGCAAAGGGGTATCACGCCCTGGATAATACGATATGATATTCGGCGGAGGCAGGATTATCAAAGATCTAGATCGGCAGAGAGCAAACCCAGAATCGTAATATCCGGGGACTATAGCGGATCGGCCTCGCGTATATTATTTTGCCGTGGACGCCGTGAGGCTGAAACTGTCGAGAGCCTGTAGGATCAGACGATTGGCGTCCGGTTGGGCTGAATAGGCGAGGCCGGAAATGATGAAATATTTCGTCCCGATAGCCGCAAGAGCCCGCGTACGAAAAACGTTGCCATTTACCGTTGCAGTAAATGCAGTGCCGTAAAACGGATCGAGATCATAGTTAGATTCGACGAGGTCTTTTGGTTTTATCTCAACGATGCCCTGTTTGACGCCCTCGAAGAAGGACGCGAAATCTTTTGGTGACTTAAAGGTCACGCCCGGCGAATTTTCCAGATAGGTGATCGCGATCTGCCCGTACCTTGGATCCCATTTCATATTCTCGCCGTGCCCGCCCGCTCGGGAAATGGCTTCGGTCTTGGCGTCACTCGCCGGCAGAGCTATCGAGAAACCGCATTTGGTTGAAACAAAGTTTTGAGCGGCGGCGGAGCCCGCGGGCAAAGCAATGGCGAGCAGTGAGATAACAAAAGATTGGTGAATCTTCGTATTGAGAGTTTATTTTAAGGATCGTGCCGGGACATGCACGTTGCGGTTCCGTATTCTCCCGCTGTGATCTTTGAAAAAGCCGCATCAGGCCCTTATAATAGCGGTTTAGACTTGTTTCTCAGACACAATACTATGACACACGATCTCTTTAACACCCGACAAACATTTTCGACCGGATCAGGCGCCGCCGGCGTCTATTATTCGCTGCCGCAGCTCGAAGCCGCGGGGCTCGGAAACATTTCGCGTCTGCCGATCTCGATCCGGGTCGTGCTTGAATCGGTATTGAGAAACTTCGATGGTGGGCGAAAAGTGAGCGAGGCGAATGTACGGGAGTTAGCCGGGTGGCAGGCAGATTCCGAACGTTCTCTGGAGATCCCGTTTGTGGTTGCACGTGTCATCCTGCAGGATTTTACCGGCGTTCCGCTCCTGGTAGATCTCGCGGCAATGCGTTCTGCGGTGCAGAGGCTCGGGCGCGACGCCGGCGTCATCGAACCGCTGGTTCCGGTCGACCTCGTTATCGACCATTCCGTACAGGTTGATTATGCCGGCAGCGAGGCCGCGTATCAGCAGAACATGGAGATGGAATTCAAACGAAACGACCAGCGTTACCGCTTTCTGAAGTGGGGAACTCAGGCATTCCACGGCTTTAGCGTCATACCCCCGGGGATCGGGATCGTTCATCAGGTCAATCTGGAATACCTCGCGAAAGGCATCTTTGAGCGTAACGGCGTTTATTTTCCCGATTCGCTGGTCGGTACCGACTCGCACACGACGATGATCAACGGCCTCGGGATCGTTGGTTGGGGTGTCGGCGGCATCGAGGCAGAGGCAGGCATGCTTGGCCAACCGGTCTATTTCCTGACGCCGGATGTTGTCGGTGTGAATCTGACCGGCGAACTGCCGCAGGGAGCGACCGCGACAGATCTGGTGCTTCGCATCACGGAAATGCTCCGAAAGGCGAATGTCGTCGGCAAGTTTGTCGAGTTTTTCGGCGAGGGTACGGCGGCACTTAACGCTACGGACCGTGCGACGATCGCCAACATGGCACCGGAATACGGGGCGACGATGGGTTTTTTCCCGG
>JAYVUD010000473.1:0-4231 GCA_043788335.1 Chloracidobacterium sp.
ATCGTGTCGATCTTGTTGAACTGCAAATAAAACGCCGCCTCGTCACCATCGCGAACCCGCAACTCAGCGTCGAGATGCTGGACCAGCTGCTGAAAATCAGGGCTTTCAGATGTTGTTCTGAGAATTGAGAGCATATTTGAGTTTATTCCGGGATCCCGACTCGTTTGACCAATTCCTTAAATCGCGGGTCGTCTCGCACGAAGTCCCAAGTTTTATCAACCTTTAGTTCGAGCATCCTCAGGTTACGCTCGTCAAACGCTTTGTTCAGATATTCGATTGTCTTATCTTTGTTTTTGCCCCGGACGTTTTCATTGACTTCTATTCCGGCAGACCCATTCGTTTCAAAATGTCTTTATAGCGTGCGTCGTCGCGCATTGAGTTTAATGGTGGAACTCGCATCCTGACCGGCATTGTCGGATTACGGCTTTCAAAGTCCTTGTCCAACCAGGAAAAGACTTCTTCTTTCTCATTTAGCCCGAGATACGTCCATCCAACGTCAGTTCCTTTTGCCTGCCGTTTCGAAAAAGCGGTTTTCAGCTCCTCTGCGATCGCGAGCGCCTCACTTCGTTTACCTGTTTGTGCAAGTACATAGCCGAGAATACCTAGCGTGCTGCTATGACGATTTGATAGATCGACGGATCTTTCAGCTTCTGCCAGAGCCTCTAAATTACGTCCTTTTTGCAAATAACTCAGGGCCAACCATCGATGAGCGGAATACCAGTTTGGATCGAGGTCGATCGAACGCTTGCATGCCTCGATCGCCGAATCCGCATCGCCTTTCGCGAGATGGATCATTGCCTGGTCCGAACTGATGGTTAATGAAAGTGGATCGAGATCCAGCGCTCGCTTATTTTCGATCAACGCGGCGTCATAGCGACCGTGTGTCTCGAGATACTGGCCATACCATTGGTGGCCGTAAGAGTAGTTTGGACTCAATTCTAACCCCCGACTAAATTCCTTTTCCGCTTCTGCCCAATTCCACAGCCCGACATCGGCGATCGCTAACGAAATGTGAGCTTCGCCTAATGAATCATCTATTGCTATTGCCCGCGTCGCATTAGCTTTGGATTGCTGCAAATACTCGCTGGATATTACGGTGCCGTAGTATGGCAGCACACCGTAACAATCGGCGAGGCCCGCGTAGGCAAGCGCAAAATTCGGGTCTTTATCTACCGCCGATTTAAATTGCTCAATGGCTTTGTTGATATTTTCTTCCGTACGTTTGTTCCAGTAGTAACGACCTTGCAGATACAGCTTATAGGCTTCCGTGTTGTCGGTGTATTTCTTCGCCAGCTTTTGCTCGCTTTCGCCCGACAGTTTTAGCTGCAGTTTGCCGACGATCTCGGCGACCATCTCGCGTTGGGTGGTCAATAGTTCCGAAAGTTTTCGTTCATACTGCTCGCCCCACAGCGACTTGTTGGTGCGGGCATCCACCAGCTCGACCGTGATGTTCAGATTGTCGCCCCGCTTGGTAAGGCGCCCGGTCATCACCGCATCTACGCCAAGTTCGTTGGCAATCCTGGCAACATCAGTCTCCTTCCCCTTGTAACGCATCACCGAACTCGTAGGGCTGACCCGCAGATCAGGGATCTGCGTCAGCCGAAAGATCAACGATTCCGCCAAACCGTCAGACAAATACTCCGTATCAGCATCCGAATTCCTATTCTCGAACGGCATCACGGCAATGGAATTGATCTGCTTGGTATTAGAGCCTGAAAGGTATCGATAACCAAAGAATCCACCGACAAGAATCGCAACAGCCGCGATCATAGCCGCCAGCGGCTTTGCCGCTCCATTTGCGGAGAAGCTATGCTTTTCCGTTGAGCCACCTAAACTCCTATGAGGCTCCGCCTCCGCTCCGCGAGGCAAAACGGCAGTCAGTTCAGTTGTATGAATCTGCGCGCGAGTCGGAGCCTCGCCCGGAGCAGCCGTCGAGTGGAGTATCGCGGTTTGCGGCTCGTCCGACGGAAACCCAGTCGCTACCGCTCCCGGTTCTGACTTCGCCGGGCCGTAGAGCAATTCGGCTCCGTCATCGAGACAGAACATCATCGTATTGTCGTACTCGCGACCGCATTCAGGGCATCGTTTCATAATATTCTCTACGGCAAACCCACCCGTCTGACGAGATCGGCAAATCGCGGGTCCGAGTGCAGGCTTTCGAGTTCCGGATCAAGCTTAAGATGCGTCATGTACCACGAACGATCTTCAAAGGCTTTTTCGAGCGATGCGAACGCCTTATCCTTGTCTCCAAGGCCCACGTAGATAGACGCGATCAGGTACGACGAGACGTAAGGATGCTTTGAGTGGTCGTTCAATTCGGCGAGCACCTTGAGAGCTTCTTCTTTCTTTCCCGAAACCGCATACACACGCCCCAACCCTATCGTCGGCACCGCGATGACGTGCTCTATCGATATCGCCTTTTGGAACGCCTCGGCAGCTGCGGGCCAATGCCCTTGCTGCGCAAGAGCATTTCCCATCCATGAGTACCCGGGCCAGTAGTCCGGCTCCAGCTCGATGGCCTTGCGGTGCTGCTCGATAGCCTCGTCGTAGCGATGCGCCAGATAGAGATTCCACCCCAGGACAGAAGTACGTTCCTGGGCGAGCGGGTCGAGTTGCTGGCCTTTCTTGAGTTCTGCGACCCCCTCATCAACCCGGCCCATCGTTACAAGATACCACCCGTACATCTCATGAGTGAGCGAATCATTAGGGTCGAGTTCAATGGCCCGCTTGAACTCCTTCTCGGCGGCAGACCAGTTCCAGTCATAGTACCAATAGACGGCTCCGAGGTCGGCATGAGCAGACGCGAGTGTATCGTCTAACTCTATAGCCTTCAGCGCCTCCTCCTTGGCCTTCGGCATCGCTTCATGTGGGGACATCGTCCAATCGACAATGAGGTAGTGATAGTATGCCAAGCCGTGGTAGGCCAGAGCATAGTTCGGATCGAGGGCGACCGCTTGTCTCAAGTACCCAAATCCGATGTCTAATTCCTCTTTGTTGAATTTCGCGGCATGATAAACGCCTTTGAGGTAAAGCTGATACGCCTCCGGGTTATCGGTGTATCGCTTGTTCAGTTTTTTCTTCTCTTCGCCCGAAAGCTGTAATCGCAATTTATTAGAGATCTCGTTGGTGATCTCTTCCTGTATTGCAATGACGTCGGATAGCCGCCGATTGAATTGCTCGCCCCAAAGTTGTGAACCTTGATCTATGTCGATCAATTCAGTCTGGATATTCACGTTATCGCCATGCTGCGTAACGCGTCCGGTTAGCAGCGCCCGCACGCCAAGTTTGCGGCCTATCTCCTGAGGGTCAAGCTCCTGTCCCTTGTAGCGAAAAACGGTATTGCGTGGAACCACGCGTAGCTTGGGCTGAATCTGAGAGAAACTGTTGATGAGGCTTTCGGTGATACCGTCCGACAGGTATTCGGTATTCGGATCGCCCGTAGTATTAACAAATGGCAAAACCGCGATCGAGTCGATCTGCTCGGCTCCCGCAGGCTTGAAATACCTGTAGCCGAAGAAGCCGCCGACAACAATGACCGCCATAGCGAGCGGTGCAAGGATCAGCCGCTTATCAAAACCTTTTGTTTTTGGAACTTCGGCAATACCTGACGGCAGAACCGCAGTTTTGTCGGTTGTATTGATCTGATGTTGCGTAGGCGACTCGCTGGCCGGAAACCCAGTCGCTATCGCTCTCGTTTCTGACAAGATCGCCGTTGCCGGCTCGTCACCCGACGAAGCGGACGCCGGGCCGTAGAGCAATTCGGCTCCGTCATCGAGACAGAACATCATCGTATTGTCGTACTCGCGACCGCATTCAGGGCATCGTTTCATAATGTGAATTCAAGATTAGCTGCGAAATTATAGCACGGGATCGGTGCGGTCTTAGCGTTTTGCGAGCAATTTGGCGGGGTCGTTTGTGATGAGAGAGCGGATGCCGAGCTTTTCACATTTTGCCACCCATTTAAGGTTGTCGGCGGTCCAGATGGTGACCGGCATTTGTGCTTCGGCGGCCAGTGCAGTGAGCTTTTTTGTGACGAGTGAATGGTGGAGCGATATCTGATGTGCACCAAATTCGTGTGCCAGCGCGAGGATGTATTTGCGGCGGCGGAGGTAATCGAGTATCTGCGGAGCAAACAACGCGGCGGTCTGAACCGCAGGCAGACGATGCCGTATCTCGGGAATCGCGGCGAGCTTAAAACTTTTGACGATCATCTGCGCCAGCCTCGGCGAAT
>JAYVUD010000474.1:0-11341 GCA_043788335.1 Chloracidobacterium sp.
GTGATCGTTTTTGGCGGGTCGGATACCGGCATTCGTCGGGTATCCGCATCCGGCGGCGAGGTCAGCCTACTACTTCCTCTGGATGAATCACGCAAGGAAACACGACATGTGTGGCCGCGCTTTCTGCCTGACGGGCGCCACTTTTTGTACCGGGCTCACAACAGCAGGACCGATCTGCCGGAGATATTTGTCGCCTCGGTCGACGGGAAAGAGCGAAAGTTCCTTTTCAAGAGTAATTCCGACGTTTATTATGTTGCTCCGGGATATCTGCTTTTTGGCCGCGACACTACGGTAATGGCACAGCCCTTTGACGTATCGAGTCTCCAGTTAACCGGCGACGCTGTCGCCGTCGTCGAAAACGTGGGTTTCAACGGAGCTAACGGACGCTCGCAATTCTCTGTTTCCGAAAACGGGACATTGGTCTATAAGATGGGGAGCTTGGCCGAACGTCAGCTAACGTGGTTTGACCGGGAGGGCAAAGAGATCTCGAAGGTTGGCCCGCCGGGAGACTACCAGGACGTAGTGCTCTCACCCGATGGTAAAAAAGCTGCTTTGGCACGAATTGTCGACAACAACGCTGATGTTTGGGTGATGGATCTGGATCGCGGGGTACCGACGCGGTTTACATTCGGTGCCAATGTCGAAGATGACCCGGCATGGTCATCCGACGGCCGCTATATTATCTACACCTCGAGCAAAGACAGCGACGTACGAGGGATCTATCGAAAGATAGCAAGCGGCGCAGGAAATGAAGAGTTGCTCAGCGAGGCCGTCAATGTCGCGAACATCGGGCTCGATTGGTCGCCGGACAGCAAAAATATTCTATATGCGAGCCCCGGAGATAAAACCGGCAACGACATCTTTGTGCTGCCTCTTGGCGTTGATTCAAAGCCCTACCCACTGCTGCAGTCGGAGTTTAATGAAATGCACGGGCATTTTTCGCCTGACGGACGCTTCTTTGCATATCAGTCGAATGAGAGTGGCCGACCGGAAGTTTACGTTCAGAGCTTCCCGGCTACCGGTGGAAAATGGCAGGTTTCGACCGCGGGCGGTGATCAGCCGCACTGGCGGCGCGATGGTAAGGAACTCTATTACCTAGCTCCCGACAAAAAACTGATGGCTGTAAGTGTAAAGCTCGGTGAATCGTTTGAGAGCGGCGCGGCGATAGCATTGTTCCAGACCCAGGTTTCCAACTATACCAGCACTAACCGATACGACGTCTCGGCCGATGGCCAGCGATTCCTGGTCAACTCACCCGTTGGGACATCCAAGGAGGCACCCTTTAACGTGATCCTGAACTGGACCTCGACGCTGAAGAAATAAATATGACTCTGCCATCCGGGAAAACACTAGGAAGATACGAGATCCGCTCGCTGATTGGCGTCGGGGAGCGGAATAAATCCGCAATTCGAAAATGGCTAACAAATCGGAAAGCAATGCAGTGGCCGATTCCTCACTCGCGGCGATTGCGTTAAGGTTTAAGGATGATCGTTTCTGATATAGACCTATCGCGAAAGCTCGAGCGGACCGAGGCCCGGGCGAATGCGGATTTTGTCGAGACGCGGGCGAGACTCGACCCGTTGAGCGGTGCGGCGTGGATCGAGGTCGGCGGTGCATATGCGATGTTTGACAGCCCGGAATCGCCGTTGACGCAGACGTTTGGACTCGGGCTTTTTGAGGACGCGACGGCCGAACACCTCGACGAGATCGAGGCATTTTTTCGTGAGCGCGGAGCTCCTGTCTTTCACGAGGTCAGCCCGATGGCCGATCCGTCGCTATTGGGGCTATTGGGCGGCCGCGGCTATCAGCCGATCGAACTCACGAGCGTCATGTATCGCGAACTCGACGAGCCGATCAAAACCCGCGACCGAACGTCAGGACTAACCACTCGCGTGATCGACAGTTCGGAGGTTGAGCTATGGGCGCAAACGTCGGCCGACGCATGGATCACCGAACACGAAGCTCTCGGCGAGTTTATGTTCAATTTCGGTTCGATCAATGCTCAGTGCAAAGGTGCATTTCCGTACATCGCAGAGCTCTCCGGCCGCCCGATCGCGACCGGAATGTTGTTTATCTACGACGATATCTGTATGCTCGCCGGTGCCAGCACGATCCCCGACGCCCGCAATCAAGGTGCACAAACTGCACTCCTCGAAGACCGTCTGACATTTGCCACCGCAAGTGGCTGTAAACTCGCCATAATGGGTGCCGCTCCGGGCAGCCAGTCGCAGAAGAACGCCCAAAAGAACGGGTTTGACATCGCGTACACGCGGATCAAATGGCAACTGCATGAGTAGCGGCCTCTCAGCGATCGTATCGCCTGTTTTTTTACAGCATGAAATAACCGTTTCTGAGTTAGAATATGGTGCTTTACCAAATTACTATAATTTATGAAACGCTGCCCCGAATGCCGACGCGATTATTACGATGACACGCTGCTTTACTGTCTAGACGATGGCAGTGCACTGGCCGAAGGCCCGGCGAGCAGCGGCGAATCTCAGACAATGGTTTATCAATCGGCCGTACGAATCGTCGACGGATGCCCCGTGCCACCAAGCTCCTCGGCGAGGGGAGCGTCTGCCAGTTCGATCGCTGTCCTACCCTTTGCCCATCGCAGCAGTGACCCGGACGATGAGCATTTTTGCGATGGCCTCACAGAAGAAATATTGAATTCGCTGGCTCGCATTGCGGGCCTAAAAGTGGCGGCTCGGACGTCGTCCTTTTCATTCAAGGGCAAGGCTGCCACCATAAATGAGATCGGACGGGCCCTGGGGGTTGAGACGGTTCTCGAGGGCAGCGTTCGGAGGTCCGGGAATAGGCTGCGAATTTCGGCCCAGCTCATAAATACGACCGACGGATACCATCTGTGGTCAGAACGTTACGACCGCGAGATGCGTGATATTTTTGATATCCAGGACGACATCGCGATGGCCACTGTCGAGGCGCTCAAGTTAACGCTGCTGGGCACCGAACGGTCGGCAGTTCTCGAGAAAGGAACCGAAAATCCCGAAGCTCATGGATTCTATATTAGGGGCCGTGCATTATGGAATCGCCGTTCTTTTTCGGATCTCAATAAGGCGATCACTTATTTTGAGCGGGCGATCGAACTCGACCCGCAATATGCGGCGGCATTTACCGGGCTGGCTGATAGCTATTTTAGCCTGGCATATATAGACGCATATTCCCCGCTAGAAATCGGGCCCAAGTTGCAAACTGCGGTCGATAGAGCGATCGAGCTTGGGCCTTCGCTTGCGGAAAGCCATTGTTCTCTCGCGGCCTATCGAACATTCTTTGATTTCAACATAGAGGCCGGTGAGAGAGAGCTTCGGATAGCCCTGTCGATCAATCCGAAATTTGCGTTGGCACGTTACTGGCTTTGTTCAACGCTTGCCGCGATGGGACGTCACGAGGAAGCTCTGGTCGAAGGGCGTATTGCGATGGAGCTCGATCCGCTTTCACCGGTGGTTAATACGTCGATGGCTCGAGCGTTGTGTTGTGCCGGGCAATTTGAGGAAGCTATCAAGGTGGCGAATTATGCCTTTGAGTTGCGCCCGGATTTTTTTCTCGCACACTGGTTCACGGGCTGGGCTTACCAAGAAATGGGCGAAACAGACATCGCTCTCGGTCACTTTCGAACGGCCGCCCTAGATGGAGTGCCTCTGATGAGCGGATATCTCGGCAAAGCTCTTGTCAGGGCGGGTCAGCCGGACGAGGCTCGATCGCTGCTCGCAGTACTAAACGAGTCCGGGCTTAACTTCGTATCCCCATTAACTGCTGCTGTTATACACGCGGAGCTTGGGGAAATGCCAGCGGCTCTAGACCTGCTCGACGAGGCTTTGCAGGTGCGGGTGATCCATTTGATATGGGCGAAAAGTGATCCCTTCTACGATGTGTTTCGGTCGGAAGGGAGGTTTCAAGAGATCTGCAGGCGTATTTACCAAAGTAATTGAACTGCCGTTGATTATAATTATGAAACGCTGCCCCGAATGCCGCCGCGATTACGTCGATGACACCTTGAGTTTCTGTCTTGAGGATGGTGCGGAGCTCGTTCAGGGATCTGTGCCCGCGAGTCAGATCTCCGGCGATGAACCGGCGACAGCGATTCTGTCAGAACCGGGAGCGATAGCGACTGGATTCCGGAGCGACGACGATAAGACTGGCCCGCAAATACATTCGACGAAGGCGACAGCGATCATGGATACGGGAGCGGAGGCCGACCTACGCACGAACGCTGGCCCGGCGACGTCAGAACCGGGAGCGGTAGCGACTGGGTTTTTGCCAAATGACGAACCCGCGACCGCTATATTGCACTCGACAGCCGCCCCCGGCGAGGCACCGACTCGGGCGCAGATCAACACGGCCGGCCAAACAGCTATCTTTCCGCTTACGGAGGCGGAGCCTCAGAAGAGTCTAGGTGACTCGACGGAAAAGCACAGCTTTTCCGCAAATAGAGCGGCCAAGCCGCTGGTGATTGTCGGTATCGCCGTCGTGCTTTTAGTCGGCGGATTCTTTGGCTATCGCTATTTCGCTCCAACCAAACAGATCGAATCGATCGCCGTGATGCCGTTCGTCAACGAGAGCGGCAATGCTGATGTCGAATATCTTTCGGACGGAATGACCGAGACGCTGATCAGGAGTTTGTCGCAATTGGCGAATTTGCAGGTCAAGCCGCGTTCGTCGGTCTTTCGTTACAAAGGCAAGGAAACGGACGCGAAGGTCATCGGCAAGGAACTGAATGTCCAGGCAATTTTGAATGGCAGAGTGATCCAGCGTGGCGACCAACTGACCCTTAATTTGGAGCTGATCGATGTTCAAAAAGACGTCGTGCTCTGGAGCGAGCAATATAACCGCAAGCAATCTGATATCGTCAGCTTACAAAGCGAGATCGCGAAAGACGTTTCAAACAAGCTCAAATCAAAACTGTCCGGGGCGGATGAAGCAAAGGTAACCAAAGCCTCAACGACGAGCCCCGAAGCATATCAGGCGTACTTGAAAGGACGTTACTACTGGAACAGGCGCACGGCAGAAAACCTTAAGAAAGCCATTGAGCAATTCCGAGCAGCGACTGACAGCGATTCGAACTATGCGCTGGCATATGCCGGTCTTGCCGACTGCTACGTCCTCTTAAATCCATACGCCGGAACGCCAGTCAGTGAAACATTACCCCTAGCCAAGCACTATGCTGAGCGCGCAATCGTGATCGACGATCAGCTGGCGGAACCTCACGCGTCATTAGGGCAGGTAAACGCACAATCCTGGCAATGGGCCAAGGCCGAACGTGAATATAAACAAGCGATCGAACTTAACCCAAATTATGCGACTGCGTATCAATGGTACTGTGAACTTCTAAAAGCTCTGGGACGGTTTCATGAAGCAACTTCGATGATCAAGCGGGCACATGAACTTGATCCACTCTCAAGCATCATCAGCCTCAATATTTCGATAATGTACCAGATGCAGAACGATGATAAGGCGAGCATAGAGAACTCTCTCAAACTAATTGAAATCGACCCTAATTTTTCAAAGGCCTATGATTTTTTGGGAATGTCATATCTAAGAACGGGACGTGAGCAGGAGGCGATCGCAAATTTGGAAAAAGCAGTCGAGCTTAGTTCGCGAGACGGCTATCCTCTTATGGACCTGGGATATGGATACGCGGTCGTCGGAAAACTATCGGAAGCGAAACTAATTGCTAGAGAACTTGAGGAGAAGAATGCAAGAAACGAGACGCCTGGAGAATGCGTAGCAGGCGTGTACGCCGGGCTTGGGCAGAAAGACAAAGCATTTGAATGGCTAGAGAAAGACTTCCAAGCAAAAAGAGAAACCTCAGAAATAAGATTTTTGATTGCTTTTGAATCTCTCCGCGATGACCCGCGATACAATGATCTGCTGAAACGGATGGGTCTGCTGCAATAGACTTTTATGAAACGATGCCCTGAATGCAGACGCCATTATTAAAACGACACCGTGGATTTATGCCTCGTTGTCCGATTGTTTCGTGAGGTGATCGACGTTCGGGGCAGCAGACGGCTCTCGATGGCCGGGGGACAATGGAAAATATGAAAAAACTCGTAACTTCGGTTTTGTTGGGGTGCGTGATCACCCTTTCTTTTAATTTTGCGGCATTAGCCCAGTCGTCGTCTAAACCGGTCGTGTTCATCAAGGCAGGTCACCTGATCGACACCCGGAACGGCCGCGTTCTGGATAATCAGGGCATTCTGGTCGAAGGGAACCGGATCATGGCGGTCGGTGCGGCTGCCGACATTCAAAAGCAAGTCCCCGCCGGAGCGAAGACGATCGACCTGTCTAATGCGACGGTGCTGCCGGGCCTGGCGGATTGCCATACGCATATTTTGCTGCAGGGCGATATTACGGCCGAGGATTACGACGTTCAGCTTTTAAAGGAGTCGATCCCGTACCGGACGATCAGGGCCACCGCGGCGGTGCGTACGGGGTTGATGAACGGATTTACCGCGTTTCGCGATGTCGAGACCGAAGGGGCGATGTATGCCGATGTCGACGTCAAAACTGCTATCGAACGCGGCGTCATTCCGGGACCACGGATGTTCGTGGCCACGCGGTCATTCGCTCCGACCGGAATGTACCCGCTAAACGGCTACTCGTGGGAACTGAAACTGCCGGACGGCGTGCAAATTATCGACGGTGCCGACGCCATCCGCCGGGCGGTCCGCGAACAGGTCAAGTACGGTGCCGACTGGATCAAATTTTACGCCGACCGCCGATACTATATGAAGGACGGCAAGCTCCATTCGTGGATCAATTTCACCGATGACGAGATGGAAGCGATGGTCACCGAGGCTCACCGTCTCGGGCGCCGAGTCGCCGCACACGCGATGGGCTGGGACGGTATCGACGCCGCGTTAAGGCACAATGTCGATTCGATCGAGCACGGTTATGGACTCGACGAGGGGTTAATGGACCGGATGGTCAAACAAGGCGTCTATTGGTGCCCGACCATCTACGTCGGCGTCTATGTCGCCGAGGGCCGCGCCGCCGCGGGTAACCCGATCTGGCTGGAGATGCGCGATCTCGAAGCAAAGGCGTTTCCCATTGCCTACAAAAAGGGCGTCAAGATCGCATACGGCACCGACGCCGGCGGGTATGCATGGACCGAAAACCAGGCTAAAGAATTCTCATATATGGTCCGCTACGGTATGCCCGCGATGCAGGCGATCCAGTCGGCGACCACCGTCTCTGCCGAACTTCTCGACAGGTCAAAAGACATGGGTGCGATCGAGGCCGGAAAGTTCGCCGACATCATCGCCGTCGCGGGCGACCCGGTCAAGGACGTGTCGGAACTCGAGCGAGTCAAATTTGTGATGAAGAACGGCGAGATCTTTCGAAACGATATTTCCCGATAAACAAAAGCGGCGGCCAATGGTGTTCCCACTGGCCGCCGCGTTCATTGTCTGACCTCCGCTCCGATTATTTCGGCAGACGTCCCGGTGTCAGCGGGGCACCGGCATCCTCGAGCGTCTTTTCAAATCTCGGCAGATCTGTTTCGATCAGCGTTCGCAGTCGTGCCAGCACGGGTGCGAACTCGGAACTTGACAGTTCGTACTGATCGAGCTGCGTCTGCGTCGGCTTGATGGTCGACAGCCTGATCGAACCGGCGACGTCACCGATCCGCGACGTAATCGACGGCGGCGGGATGTCCGAGTTTTCACGTCCGCCGCGCAGTGCGTTGAGCAGTCCGTTGATCTCGTTGTCAAACGCATCGGCCTGGGCGACCAGATCCTTGTTATCAACCGGAGCGTCCTGAGCGGCACGTTTCAATAGGCCGATACGCGTCTTGGCGGCGGCAGCGGCGTCGCCGGCACCACTGACAGAACGCTGGAGCGTCGATACTCGCTTCTGAAATTCGGCCAACGACGCGAGGTCCGCGGCCGACATATTTTCCTTGCCCTCGACGACCACGTTAAAACTCTGCGAGCCCGGCAGTGTTTTTACAACGCCATTGACACGCATGGCCATCGAGACCGAATATTTGCCCGGCATCACGAGTGGTCCCTGCGGACCGGCCGAAAAACCTTCGGGCAGGGTGAATCCGGCAGGCAATTGCGGCGGTGTCGCCGATATCGACGGAGCCGTGTAACGCATATCCCAGACGACCCGCTGAATGCCCTGGCCCGCCGGTGCGTTCAGACGGCGGACGATCTTGCCGTCCGAGTCCGTAATGGTAAAGATCAGCGACGGCGATTCCTCCTCCGTTTCAGCCCGCAGGTCAGCGATCGACGGATATTTTACCGACGTCTTTTTCTTTTCTGCGTCGCGTTCGGCCTCCTGGCGTTTTTGCTTGAGTGTTTTCGGGGCTTCCTTCAAATAAAACGGAATGACCGCACCATACGGCGGGTTCGGTGCCGTGTAGAGCGAGGCTCCCTGCGAACCGGCGAACGACGTACTGGAACGAACGTACATCAGCGCGTCCTTGACCGGGAAAAGCTCGGATGGTTGGTCGATAACATCCTTTTTGACCTGACGCAGCGTCGAGTAATTGTCCATTACATAAACGCCGCGGCCGAACGTCGCCAAAACGAGGTCGTTTTCGGTTTTTTGGATCGCTATATCGCGGACGGCGATCGTCGGCAGGCCGCCCTTAAGCTGGATCCACTTGCCGCCGCCGTCAACGGTGAAAAAGACGCCAAACTCAGTTCCGACAAACAGCAGACTCGGATTGACGTGGTCCTCGGCGATCGCGTACAGCGAACCGCGTTCGGGCAGGTTGGCCGTGATCGACGTCCACGTTTTGCCTTTGTCCGTGCTCTTGACGATGTACGGCTTGAAATCGCCGTTCTGGTGGTTATTGAATAGGGCATAGACCGTGCCCGCATCGTGCTGCGACGCCAAAACGCGTGCGACGTAGCTCATATCGGGAACGCCGGCGATCTTGTCGACCTTTCGCCAGTTCTGGCCGTCATTTTCCGTGATCTGGATAAGGCCGTCGTCAGTCCCGACGTAGATCAGGCCTTGCGTTTTTGGCGATTCGGACAGTGCCGAGGCGTTGCCGTAGAGAGCGGTCGACACGTTCTTTTCGATGGCATCCGGGCCCCATATCTTACCCATCACGGGCAGGGCGTTGCGGTCGAGGCCGCGCGAGAGGTCGCCGCTGATGACTTTCCAATCGTCGCCGCGATTGTCAGATCTGTAGAGCTTGTGTCCGGCGAAATAGAGCCGCGTGTTGAGGTGCGGGCTGATGATGATCGGCGAATCCCAATTATATCGCTGCGATTCGACGCCCTTGCCCTCGATCGGGGCGATGTCGACGCGTTCGCCCGTGCGTTTGTCCGAGCGAACGAGGCCGCCATTCTGGCTTTCGGAATAGATGATGTTGCTGTCGAGCGGGTCGACCCGCGACTGAAATCCGTCGCCGCCATTGGTCGTGTACCAGTCCGAATTCAAAATGCCGCTCGAACTCCTGGTGCGTGCCGGGCCGCCGATCGAATTGTTGTCCTGGAGGCCGCCGTAGACGTGGTAAAAAGGCAGGTTATTGTCGGTGGTCACGTCGTAAAATTGTGCGACCGGCAGATTAGCCTTAAAATTCCAGTTCGAGCCGCGGTCAAACGACTCGTAAATGCCGCCATCGCAGCCGACGAGCATAAAGTCAGTGTTATTCGGGTCGACCCAGATGGCGTGGTTGTCGACGTGCTTGAGGCGTTCGCCGAGCGGACGCTGCGTTCTGCCACCGTCGTCAGATACTTGAAATACGACATTCGGGATATAGACGCGGTCGACGTTTTTCGGATCGGCGATTATTTGGCCATAGTACATTCCCTGAGCGATGCTCGGGCTCGTCCGCTCCCACGTGGCGCCGCGGTCGTTCGAGCGAAAAATGCCGCTAAGATTGCCGCTCGCCTCTACCGTCGCGTAAACGACGTTGGTATTTGCCGGCGAAACGGAGATGCCGATGCGGCCGAGGTCTCCCGGCGGCAGGCCCGAACGGAGTTTCGCCCAAGTGTTGCCCCCATCGGTCGATTTATATATCGCACTCTCCGGGCCGCCGTTTATCAGCGTGTAAAAATGCCGCCGACGCTGCCAGGTGGCGGCGTACATCGTGTCCGGATTTGCGGGGTCGATGACGACCTCGGTGACGCCGGTATTTTCGCTGATCGAGATCACGGCTTTCCAGGTTTTGCCGCCGTCCGTGGTCTTATAGAGCCCGCGTTCACCGCCCGCGGACCACAGCGGTCCCTGGGCAGCGACGAAAACGACGTTGCTGTCACGCGGGTCGATGGCGATCCGCCCGATGTGCTCCGAGGTCTTGAGGCCCATATTGCGCCAGCTTTTGCCGCCGTCGTCCGAGCGGTACACGCCGTCGCCGTAGGCAACGCTTCGCTGAGCGTTGTACTCGCCGGTGCCGACCCAGACAGTCGCGGGGTTTTTGGGGTCGAGGGCGATGGCACCGATCGAAAACGCACCTTCGTTATCAAATACAGGCGTCCATGTCGTGCCGGCATTTACGGTTTTCCAGACGCCGCCGGACGCGACCGCGACGTAGTATTTCGAACGGTCATTGGGGTCGACGGCAAAGGCACTGACGCGGCCTGATGTAACCGCCGGCCCGATCGAGCGAAACCGCAATCCTGAGAAAACCGACGAGCCCATCGGATCGGGCGGCGGCGTTGGCGTCGGTGCCGGTGTCGGCGTGGGTGACGCGGGCGGGGCCGTAACCCTGGTCGAATCGCCGGCCGGCGTTGGCGTCGGCGACGCGGCATTGGCGGCCGGTCGCTGGGCGGTCATGGATGAGCAAAATAGTAATGACACGGACGCCAGGACTAAGAAAAGACGCAATTTATACACGCTGTGAACTCCTTTCGAATTGGTTGATGTGCACTGACAGATCGAGGAAATTATGAGCCTATTGCAAGCCATTTATCAAGCCGAAATGCACGTTTCAGCGTTCGGCGGCCTCGACGGCGAGGGCATTTTGCTTGCGGGCGAACAGGCGGGGTTCGCAATTTTGACGGAGACGGAGCGAATATCGCTCGATGACAAAATACGACAGGCAGCAGAGTACCGCAAATCCGACCAGACTGAGTGGGAATGCAAAATGGGCGTCCGCGTTTTCGGCAAACACGTAGCGGTCGATGACGGCACCGAGATTGAGCAGAAAAGGCTGCTGCCACAGATAGATCGAATAGCTCATCATCCCGACAAAGACGAAAGGCCGCGAATTGAGTACCCGCCCCGCGACCGAAGCGTGCTGTGTCACCGCCCAATCGATGATCAGCGCGATCAGGACGTTGTTGACGCTGAACAACAGTCCGAGATCGAGCCCCGCATAATCGATCTGCCCGTTAACCAATATCAACAGGATCGGAGC
>JAYVUD010000475.1:0-2556 GCA_043788335.1 Chloracidobacterium sp.
GATACTACTTCCATTTTTTGCACTGAATGACCGTATCAGTTTCGACGGCAAAAGCCTGCAGCGAACCGGCCTGATACCGCGTGTGTGGTCTTGGTTTAACGGCACTCGTCGTCGCCTTAAGATAACTGATATCGAACAGGTCGAGTCACAGTCGATACGGGCGTTGAAACGAGGCGGTAATGTTCATTACCGTTACCGAACGACCATTCGCGGCAAAGGATTGAGCATTGCTATCGCCTCGGGTGGTGAAGATTTTCGGCGAATGATTAAAAGCATTTTACCCAAGCTGACCGATGACATCCTCGACGTTCGGTCGATCGAATTGCGTGAGCATCTTGCCGACCCAAAAGAAACATTGATGCGTGCGGAGTTTGCGCGTATTCCGTCCGCTGACTTTCTCGTGACCTCATATCAGAATGACGGCTTTCGCAAGACGAGAGATCAGAACCGTCACGATTTGCTGCCTGACGAAGAAAAGGCCGATGATCTTCAGTCGCTAGCCAATGAGCTTCGTTTGTCGGGCTACTTGCTGCAGGCTCTCGAGGCATTTCGCCGTGCACTGGTTTTGCGTCCACGTGATGCACGCCTTTTGTTCGAATTTGCCCGTTGTCTTCATTCTTTTGCCGGTGTTGAACGAGACCGGCGTCTTGAACGCAAGGCTCTCGCGGCTCTTCGTCTCTCTGAGCGACGTGCGGGCGATGACGGTGATCTGCTGGCACGTCTCGGTGAGTTTTATTTCCAGTTGGGAGAATGGCGACGTGCTGCAATTGTCTTTCAAAATGTGATCGACGGCGTGGGCGAAAATTTCCGTGCTGCCCGCGGCTTAGCCGAAATGGCTCTTCGCGAAGGCAAGATCGCTCACGTCATTCATCAGTTTTCGACCGCTAACCGTCTGGCTGAGACGTCTGCCCTGCGTCGCTGGACACAAAACGAGACGGAGTATTTCTCAAATCTCAACTCCGACGAAGAATATATGGAGATGGAGATCAGCCGCGTCCAGATGCTCGAAACGGTCGAACGCTCAAAGAAAACCGCGTTGCGGCTCGCCTTTGTATCCCTGCCTGTGATCCTTGTCGGGCTGATTTTTGAGGATGATCTCGTCACTGAAATTGGTTGGGCAGTCTCCTGCGTCTCGCTTCTGATTTGGACGGGCCTCATCATCACCGCCCGAATGCTGTCACAGCGGCTGCCTTACGATCTTATAAATCCCGGTGATTAGTAACGCATCGTTGTCATATAATAAAGTCATACTGACCGTCTGTTTCGCATAACAGTCGGCAAAATATATATGCAGAAACTTATCGAATGCGTGCCTAATTTTAGCGAAGGCCGCGATATGGGCGTGATCAAGCAGATCACCGACGAGATCGAACGCATTGATGGCGTCAAATTACTCGATGTCGATCCGGGCGTAACCACGAACCGAACAGTTGTGACGTTCGTCGGCACACCCGACGAAGTGATAGAAGCGGCGTTCCAGTCAGTCAAAAAAGCGCAAGAGCTGATCGATATGCGAGCGCACAAAGGCGATCATCCACGTTTTGGTGCGACCGATGTCCTGCCTCTAGTGCCGATCGCAAATGTCACGATGGAAGAGGCCGCAGAGTATGCCCGACGTTTGGGCAAGCGCTTGGGCGATGAACTCGGCATTCCTGTTTACCTTTACGAAAATGCCGCGACGGAAGAAAAACGCCGTAATCTTGCTAACTGCCGTGCCGGCGAATACGAAGGGCTGAAAGATAAGATCTCATCCGCTGATTGGAAGCCGGACTTTGGGCCGTCGGAGTTTAACGAGAGCGTTGCACGTTCGGGGGCAACGGCGGTTGGGGCGAGGGACTTTCTTATCGCCGTAAATTTTAACCTGAATACGACCTCGACACGCAGGGCAAATGCTATCGCCTTTGACGTTCGCGAAAAGGGCCGTGTGAAACGCGAGGGAGATCCGATCACCGGAACGGCCGTCAAGGACACGAACGGCGAGCCGGTGATGATCCCGGGCACGCTCAAGGGAACAAAAGCTATCGGCTGGTATATCGACGAATACGGCATCGCGCAGGTTTCGATGAACATTACCAACCTCGCGGACACGCCGCTGCATACCGCATTTGATGAGGTCAGCGAGAAAGCTCATAAGCGCGGCCTGCGTGTAACGGGCCTCGAGATCGTCGGGCTTGTGCCGAAAAAAGCCATCATCGACGCCGGTTTGTATTACCTGACAAAGCAGCGGCGTTCGCACGGGATCACCGATGCCGAGATCATCAAGATCGCGATAAAATCAATGGGCCTCGACGACCTCAAGCCATTCAACCCGGCGGAAAAGATCATCGAATACAACATGGCGGCGGCGTTTGCGACAAGCAAGCTCGTCGATATGACCTGCACGGCGTTTGCGGACGAGACTGCGTCTGAGTCGCCTGCTCCCGGCGGTGGGTCTGTCGCAGCGTATATGGGGTCACTCGGAGCTGCGCTGGCAGCGATGGTTGCTAATCTTTCATCGCACAAAGCCGGTTGGGACGACCGCTGGCAGGAGTTTTCCGACTGGGCGGTCAAGGCGCA
>JAYVUD010000476.1:0-11252 GCA_043788335.1 Chloracidobacterium sp.
GTCAAGGGCAACGAGCTTAGCTTTTCGTACGGGATCCAGTACAACGGCCACGATCTGGAAATGAACCTGACCGGCAAGGTCACCGGTGACTCGATCAGCGGCAGCGTTTCGTTCGGAGGCAATGGCGATGCCGAATGGACCGCCAAACGCACATTGCCGCCGCCGCCAAAGCCGAAAACGAATTAACCGCTGTTTGCCTAGGCCGCCCTGAGTCGGCAACGTCGTAAACTTCGATATCCAAAACGTGAAAGCTGAACGCGTTTACGATTTGTCGAACGCAGATGACGCGGACAAAGCCGGTCTTTCAGGCCAAGTTTCGGAGCCGGGCCTGGCGTCTGCGTCATTTGCGGTGATCTATTCCACACGCTTTCGCTAACCCGCACCACCGGGACATCCTGTTTTCAGTGGTCATCGGCCTCTCTTACTTATCCCCGATCCATATCTTCCGGGTTGTTTCCGCTCGCTCCGGACGAGAATCTCTGACCCATGTCCCACGCTTGTCCCACGTCTGTCCCACGTATTCGTGGGACAGGTAAACTGCTGTGTCCACTGGCTTTATTGTCAAAGATCGCCCAAAGATCGTGAATTTCCAAAAAAAAACTTGATGTGCGTATTATCTGTGCTACACTGTATCAGATAACGTACAATGCAATTATGCGTACATCCGTATGAAAAGTCAAGGATATTTATGGAAACGGTAGATCTAAACGAAATAGCGGGCAAGGCGGACGAGGCGACGTTCGTTATGCCTCGAAAGGCAAATGCCGTGATCGCCGAGGCATTGACGCAAAAGCCGTCGCCGCCACTGTTTGACGGGTTTTGGCGGACGGGCGAGGTGGCAATGCTGTTTGGTGAGGCAGGCGCGGGAAAGAGTCTGTTGGCGGTGCAGGTTGCCGAGGCACTGGCACGCGGACGGCCGCTCACGGGCCTGGATATGCCGCGGCGGAGACACCGCGTGCTGTATGTCGACCTTTTACTGAGCGAGGGGCAGTTTTTGCGGCGATACACCCACCGGGGCATGGAGACGCAATACAAGTTTGCCGAGAGGTTTTACCGCGAACGCCCGCCTGAGGGCGAGAAACTGTGTGACTGGGTGAGAAAGGCGGTGAAATTAGGCGGGTTTGAGGTGGTCGTGATCGACGATCTCTCGGCAGTGATGCGGACCGACAACGGTACATTTGACACGCTCAAGGTCATGCAGGAAATGAAACGCCTGTCGCACGAGACACGCGTTTCGGTGCTCGTGCTCGCAGATTCGGTACCGCCGCCGCAAAAGCAGGACATTAGCGAGGCAGACCTGAGGCGGTCGCGTGTGTTATGCGGGCTTGCGGACAGCGTATTTGCCCTCGGCATGTGGGGACGCGAGAATCGGAGACTGGTCCATATTCGGTCGCGGGGCGATAGGGTCGTCTGGGGCAGTCAGAACCCGATCGGCTGTACGAGATCACTCGACCCGTACAGTCTGTCGGGATTTAGATTTGACTCGCGATTTGAGCCAAAGCTCGACCCCGTGCGGAGTGCTCTGGTCTGCCGCGTAAATAAGATGCAGGCCGATGGGATGACGTTTCGCGAGATCGCAAAAGAGCTGAATGTCTCGAGATCGACGGCGTCGAGGCTGTTTTGGGAATGGACAGCTGAGGCTCATAAGTTAGTGTACGGGGTGGAAACAAGCGAGTCTCTCGATCGGCTCGGGCCGGCCGAGGAACCTGAGGCGGATGACGAGTCTGACGACGATGATCTCGACGATGATCACGACGATGATCTCGACGATGATCTCGACGATGACCGCCGGTACGGCTGTCCGGCCGATCCGGCGGCTGGAGAGGCGGTGCCGTCGTCCGAAGGGATCGATCCGCGCTCGATACCCGTGGCCGAGGGGTCAGGGCGACGTTCGATCCTCGATCTCGAACGCGATTTGGACGGCTACGGCCATGAGATATTTGTCGAAACACGCGACGCACTCACGGGGCGCCCAAACATCTGGTACATCCGTGATAACAAGGGCAAGTATCGCCGCTCCAAGCAAAGCGGTTTTACGATAAACATCACCACGCTCGGCACCTCGCACTATATCGAGGAAATGCAGGAGTAAAGATCGCGAGAAGTGCAACGGGAAAAGGCGGCGATATCGGCATACGGGCCGTACGAAAATGACCGTGGGTTTGACGACGCGGCAGCTAATGAGATCGACGGCGTCGGTCATCGATGACGGGCGCCTCCGGAAAACGTCCCGTTCTGGCGAAAGAAGTTCTCAAACAAGCGAAAATGCCCGCCGGTTTTGAGGCCGACGAGCATTTTCTGATCCGGTTGAGAACTAACTAACTAACAATCTAACTAACTAACTAACTGAACGGTCACCGAAGTGACCATCGAACTAACTAACTAACTATCAAACTAACTAACTAACGTTCAACCGAACTAAGAGAAGCATACTAAATAAAAATCCACATTTCAAGTGGAATTTACCATTTTGTTGAAGAAAAGTAACATTTTCGAAAGAAAAGTTTCATTTCAGCCGCCGGGCACGCGGAACCCGAGACTGCGGTGTCCGGGTCGATCCCGACGCTCAAGGCGACGAACCACGTCGCCGGATGAGGCCGTCTGAAAAGTCCCTGGAAGGGACAGATAGAATAGAGTCAGGTGAAACCCGACGACCAAATGCCGTGAATATCCGACCCTGCAGGGGTCGGATTAAATTGGTGATAATGCGACCCTTACAGGGTCGAAGGTGTTTTGCGGAGCCGTCCCCGGGCGTTTCACACCCGGCTATTACATCTGTCGCCTTCAGCGACTTTAGGAACTTGTCAGGCAGCCTCTAAGGTATCTTAAAAGTATTCGGGCTTGAGCCCAATGTTCGGCTAAAGCCGGGGATATTGTTGATTGATCCGTCCAAGCTCTGAAGAGCGTGGCAATTCAATAAGAAGCTGCTGATTGGCAACTTTGATTCAAGCCGCGACACGGGAGAAATAACTGTAGCCCGGCGTGGAGTGCTCGCGAAACGTGGGGTTAGAACCATCCAAATGACGCGAGCGTGCGGAGCTTGCGACATGATCTTATGCCGCGTGTTCCACACGCTCGGATATTGGTCTGCGTCCGTCCCTCACGTTCCGCGAAACGCTCCACATGGGGCTAAATCTATCCCCGTCGGCTCCGCCGACTCAGGAGAATCGCAGGTCAGACCCCATCTCCTCGCCGAAAGTGACAGGAATGGTCGGGCAACTGAACCTGTTTGCAGGTCTACATCGGACGGTGCTCATTCAAGATCTCGGCGATCTTTTCTGTGGACGGGACCCCGCCCGGGTAGAGGCGTCAGGTTGGCGTTGGAAACGGGGGCGAAGGCGCGGCCATTCCAAAGAGATCTCGACCCGCGACCAACAGAGTTGGCGTCGGATAGCCGGACCTTTCGTCGTCAGCCTTGAGTTCGGCCTGTTGAACTATCTCAATTCGATATTTTTGCTGACTACGCTCGACTGCAAGCCTAAGATTTGCGAGCATCTTCGGCGTGTTCCGGCAGCCTTCCCGCGTTAGAAATTCGATAGTGGCCACAGTCGTCTCTTCCTTAAACTCTTCGGCAGTTCGGCCAGCCTTCGAGTCGGTATAGGAGCAACTCGCCGTAAACAAAACCGCGAGAACGGCCGCCTGAAATAAGTTTCTGTTCAACATGCGTTCATAATACTACCACGCAGCATCGTACGGCGTTCTTATTTTTTCAGGAAGCCGTGTTCGTAAACTTTCGGTGCGATCTTGGCGGCGAGTAAGTTTAGATTTTGCCGGAGGTTTGCGATGAGTGCGGAGTAGTTCACGTCCGGGCTTTTTGAGTTCATTCGGCCTTGTTCATTGCGGCCTTGGAAATGTTCGCGGATGTCGTAGAGACTCGCGTTAACGTTGATGTCTCTTTGCGAATGATAGTACCGCCATAACTCGCGTCCGGCGTCGAAAACAGCTTTAGCTTCGGCGGAAAACTGTCTAGGCGTCTTGTCGTAAATGCTGTTTTCTGCCTCCGTCTCAAACAACCCAACGCTGACTTGGCTTTCTGGCGTGATCTTGCCGCCAATGAAGTCGGTCATAAAGCTGCTCTCAAACTTTTCGCCTGCGTTGACCTCGCTTTCCGTGAATGGGATCCAATGGTTTATCCCGAATTTTGATTGAATTTCGTTCTTGAAGAGCGTGAACGTTAGGCAATCATTTTGAAATTCATCGTCCGTTTTCCATCCATCGTTCGGATATAAGAACTGATCGCGGTCGTTGAGCCAAGTTGCTGTAAGGCACTTTCTGACAGCTAAACAAACACAACTTTCAACTAGGTTTTTATCATAAATTTCAATGCCTCGAACGAGTGCTAACTGGTTCTTTCCATTTAGAATGTTGATAGTGCTATTTGACTGAAAATCATTTAGGGTAACACGAGCAAGCCAACCCAAATAAAATCCCGTTTTAAGTTTGAAAGAATTTACCCATTTACTAAAATACGCGGAGCCAACATTGGAATAAAATCCATGTTCGCCGATAAAATTTGTTTCAGCATCAAAAACATCCGCTTGAATTTGAAAAAATTCTTCATGTTTTTCCGTATCCCAGATTTTGAAACCAATTGGAAATTGACCCTTAACGTTGTCAAATGTCCAAGCAGGCACGATAAAACACTGCTCTAATTTAGCCTTGAAGTTTTTACGAAAAGTTTGAAAATGTGCCCCGGTCAGGGTTTTTAATTTGGAAAATTCGCCGATGATAGAATCCGGAATTTCAAAATAAATTCTAGCTAAAAATTGGACAAAAACTTCCCGATTAGCATCCTCTAATTGTTTCGCATACTTATCGTGAATTCTACTTACTTGTATATCACGCCTTCCTATGCCCTTTCTATTATCACCTTCGGCATACGGCGGATTTATATAGATGACTAATTTCTTCCTCTTATTTTCGTCATTTATGATGTCCTGCAAACCTTGCGGCAGCTTACTAAATTCGTCGTTTAAAAAATCAAACTGGAACGCGTGGCTTTTTAAGAGGATGGCGCCGTGGTCGATGCGGTCGTGCATGACGTTGACGTCGGCTTGGTCGAGCGTGCTTGCCCATATGTTGTACTTATTGGTCAAACCCGCGAGCAGATTCCCCGTACCGGCGGCGCAGTCCCAAACGTAGTACTCATCCTGCCAGTCCTCACCCAGCACGTCGGCGAGATATTTTTGCGACAGCTCGACCCATTTTCGCGGTGTGAAGAACGCTCCTTTTCTTTCGCGGATGTCCTGGGGGACGAGTAGGTCGCGACGCTCGATGATGTAGTCCTGAAATTCTGCTAAAGGCGGGCGCTTATATCGTTTCCAAAATTGCTGGTACGTTTCTTTGTTGCGAATGCTGATGGTAGCGTCGAACATCTGTCCGATGTCTTCTTTTGCAATTTTATAGCCCTGATTTTCGTAGATAACGAAAAGATTATCCCGAATGGTCGTATCGTCCTCGATCCGCGACGTGTCTTTGTCATCCACAAAGAGATCGGCCAGATAAAAGTCGCTGTCTAAAATGCTTGCCTTTCTGAGGTCGTCCCAGTTTACGGCGATGGCGGGTTTTACATAATCCAGCCAGCGAAGATATATCGGAATGAAATTATTCTTGTCGATCTTGATCTTGCCGGATTCGGTCGCCTTTGCAATGTTGTTTTTGATGAAAAAGTTGAGTTCCTTTTCATCTTTCTCAAAATCATACAGGTGAGTATCTGACTTTAAGATAGCCTCAATCCGTCCTTTGATGAGAGCAAATTCCTTTGTGAAGTGATTGCTGGAGGTGACCGTCCAGTCGAAGTCATTTAGATAGAAAATATCCTGAATGCTTACATATGGAACAAACGCGATCTTTTTGAAATCAAAAGCCCCAAGAAATGCGGGCGGCAGCGTTTTGTCGAACGTGCGCGCTTTGCCGATGGTCAAGATAAGCTGCACAAACATCGTCGCTACGTCATAGTCGCCGGTTTTCGCCTCAGCCCAAAGCAGCGGCATTCGACCGAAGAGTGAGTCTTGTTTGGGAAGAACACAAAAGTCGATGTTCCTAACGATCTCAGTCGTATCAAACGCGCTAAACCAGTCTCCGCCGACTTTGTTTTTTAGCTCCTCTTCTCGGATGGCTTTATATTTCATAATGGAAGTGGGTCAGGCGGAAGGTTTTCCACGCATTCTTCGAAAGATCCCAACGAGTACTCGAGGTCGCCCGTCTCCTCTAGAGTTACACAAGCCCAACTCGAAGCCAACTTGATGGTCCGTCGAGTATAGATCTCGCCAATGCGAAGTTCTCGTTCGGCGTTGGCGATCAGGTTGGCAACCCAGAATTGGTTAGTGCCACGATAGAGAAGCTTAGCACCCGACTTAGGAAATTTTTCGTATGCCCGCTTGTAGGCATCGTCGATCATCCTTTGAAATTCATCTGGAGATTCTTCGTGACCGTTCATAACTGTCCCGCCGGATATTCAGGTTATCAACGCTATTGAGCGTGTCCGTGGAATTTCGTCTCCGGAAATGTAGCATTAAGCCCGAGCGTTCGCAAGAACGAAAGCTGGGGTCAGCCGAACATGACGCCCCGTGTCACCATCGTAGGTGTATTTTCAGAGCAGACCGGCAATATTGTGATATTCAGCCGAATGCTAGAAAACGGTGCGAGGTCAGGCACCGCGATTTTCGCTCGGGCGATGTGGAACCCCAGGTTGCGGTGTCCATATTGATGCCGACGCTGAAGGCGGGGAACAACGCCGCCGGATGAGGCCGTCTGAAAAGTCCCTGGAAGGGACAGATACAATAGAGTCGGGTGAAACCCGACGACCAAATGCCGTGAATATCTGACCCTGCAGGGGTCGAAGGTGTTTTGCGGCGCCGTCCCCCCCCGCGTTTCACACCCGGCTATTACATTTGTCGCCTTCAGCGACTTTAGGAACTTGTCAGGCAGCCTCTTAGGTGTCTTAAATGGATTCGGGCTTTAGCCCAATGTTCGGCTAAAGCCGGGGATGTAAGTGGGTGATCGGCCAACGCTCTGAAGAGCGTGGCAATTCAATAAGAAGCTGCTGATTGGCAACGTTGATTTAAGCCGCGACAGGGGAGAAATAATTGTAGCCCGGCGTGGAGTGATCTCGAAACGTGGGTTTAGAAATCCCGAAATGACGCGAGCGTGCGGAGTATGCGACATGATCTTATGCCGCGTGTTCCACACGCTCGGATATTGGTTTGCGTCCGTCCCCCACGTTCCGCGAAACGCTCCACATGGGGCTAACGCTATACGCGTCGGCTCCGCCGACTCAAGAATCGCTCGCCTAACCCCATGTGTCTCCTGAGCTCACTTGACCGCGGAGCAGTCGATATACTGCACTTCGCGGATGCCGCCAAGATAGGGCTCGCCGTACGTGCCGGCCCCGGAGTAGGATTCGCGCATGTACAGGGCTCCGAGCTGACACGAATTATCCTTCGGGTCCTTGTAAATGATGTAAATATACGGGACCACCATGCGGTATTCGGGTAGTCCGACGTCATTCTTTTGGATCGTCCAAAGCGGACCGTCGGGCTTTACTATCATGTGTTTGACATAGGTCAGCTTCCACTGGCTGATAAAGTCCTTGATCATGGGGACGAGCCGAGCAGCCGCGAGTTTTGGTTCCGCCGGGGTGGCACCTTTGAACCACCAGTCCGGCATCGCGTGGAGCATTTCCCGCCTGTTTTTGGCGGACTCTACGCTTTCCTTGGCTTTCACCGAATTCGCGACAAGGGTTTGCCCGTCTGAGCCGCTGAATTGAAACGCAAATTTGGCGGATACGGTCGGAAACTTTTCGTCTTGACCAGTGGATTTGCCCCAGTCATCGTACGAATTGCCAAAAAGAACGATGTCGATCGTATACGTCCCGCTCTGGGGAAACTTACTTCGTGCCGAATCAGCGTTATACCACTGGGAGTACATTCCGCCGGCGGAATTGAAATAGCTCAGGTCGTCGTCGATAGCGCCTATGAGCGTCGAAATCTTGGCAGGATCGGGCAGCACGTCAAAGTTCCAGTAGGTTTTTTGAGCGTCTTCTTTCGTCATCAGCGTGTAGTTGACTCCGTTGTGCCAATCGTGTTCCCACGCCTCCTTGCCCGGCGGTAGGATATTCATGTGGTAATGGATGGAATAGAACTTTGCCGCTCCCATATTCTTCAATCCGAACGCGTCAAATACTGTCTTGCCGCCGAGATCGAGATGACCGTAAATGTACTCCGACGAACTGAAGCTGGTCTTTGGATTCGAGCCGTCCGGGTTGGTGGAGAAGGTTATCTTTGCTCCCGGGATCGGTTTGCCGCGCTCATTGCCGCCCCGGACTGACGACGACGAATCAGAGGTTCGGTTGACCGGATCCGCGTCAGTCGGAGTCGCGGGAACATCCTTTTTGGTGATCTTCGGCACCGTGATCTTGGGGATCCCAAACTGTCCCGCTGCCGATTGGGCGAAAAATGATGCGACGGCGATAGCCGCGATCAGCAATAACGACGATCTGGTCATAAGTATACTCCTTGGAAAATACCGCGTTTCAGCGGGAAAGTTTCTGAATGTATTTGGGCAAATGTTATCGCATCGGGACAGATATGTCTATAAAAAAATGCTTGTCGCAGGCGGTTCGTCTAGATTCGCGTCCTAAACTTTGCCGCAACTGTATGGAGAAGCGGGTCCGGCCAGAGCTTCTGCGATTCTCCAAGAACGGATAGTATCGCAATGTCGCAGGCCTCGCCCCAAGTGTGGTCTCGCAGGATCCCATTTTCCCAATTTCCTTGCGTCCTGCGGGCCAGCCGTAGCACCGGCGCGTATTTTGTGCAAGAATGGAGGGGCAGAGCTGCGAAGATTGAAAAAAGGAGTGCGGCCTGTTTTACGTAAATGTAATGGAGCGGCGAAAAGGAGAAAAACAATGATTTCTTTACTTATTTGGTTGGTTCTAGGATTTTTGGCGGGCTATCTGGCCAAGTTCATCTTACCCGGCCGTGATGGCGGCGGCGTGATCATGACAACAATTCTGGGTATCCTCGGAGCGGTTGTCGGCGGGTTCATCGGCAAATATTTTTTGGGCTATCCGATGATAAGTTCCTTTGACAATATCGGTAATAATATCCCGAGCTTTATTTCGTCGATCATCGGTGCGATCGTGGTTCTGGCGATCTTTCGCCTCGCAAACGGCCGAAGGCTTACTCGGTAAACTAGTTAATACTTTGATCAGCAATAAAAAGGCTTCGCCACATCGGCGAAGCCTTTCGTATTGTGCGTTGAATGTAGTTGCGTCGAGCCCTTACTTACGTGCGGGCTACTGACAATGACATTCCCATGCCGCCCATTGGATCGCCGCCCTTGTCGTCTTGGACGTCGGCTATCATGGCTTGGGTGGTGAGCATGCGGCCGGCGATCATTTTTTGAAAGCGACCTCGTTCGTTACTTCATAATGTGGCTTCGTCATTGGTTCGAGGCGGTCGGCGAATTTTTTTTGGTATTCCAAATAGTGCTCTAACATTCGCTGCGTGTCGTGACCAAAGCTGGCAGAAATTTTGTGTCTGACCTTGCGGACTCGGTCGATCGCTATGTCTTTTTCGGTATTCATAGTGATTCTCCCAAAAGCTCCAACGGCGTTACGAGGAGCGGAGTGTACAATCCAAGTTTATCATTGGTTTGCCGGATATGACCAAATTTATTAGCGTTGGCAAGATGTTTGCAATTCCAGGTAAGCAGGAAATCGCATTTGTGATATGACGCCAGGGCCAAGTGGAGGGCGTCGCCCATGCCTTTATCTTATAAGTTCACCTGGGAGCCTTAAAGTCCGTCCACATCTCTTCATTTGCGGCAAGTTCCCGCTTGAAAACGGCCATCCGTATGAGTTCAAGTTCAGACGCCGCAAAAGAATCACTTATAAACACCTCGTGGTTCGGAACAAAGGAAACAAATTCCCAACCAAGATCTCCTAAATGGTCAACATTTGTCCAATCATTCTTTTGAATCATCGCGGTCAAATAGTAATCTCCTCCGTCCCACGCCATCTTGACTCGGAAAACGCGCGTCTCAAATCTCCGCAAAATCGTTTGTCTTTGAAACCTTAAGGCTTCGTGATTCGAATTTATATTCATAAATCTCCTCTAGTCAAGAAAGGCTTCGCCTGCTGCCAGACGAAGCCTTTCTGTTTCACGTGCGAACTAAATTGCAGTTCGTAGCAAAGCGGGGGAAAACTTCGCTGTGGTTGTGTGACGACAGTGTTGCCCTTACTTACGTGCGGGCTACTGACACTACATACCCATTCCCATGCCGCCCATGCCGCCGCCCATGCCGCCCATGCCGCCGTCGCCTTTTTCGTCGGGGACGTCAGCGATCATGGCTTCGGTGGTGAGCATCATGCCTGCGATCGAGGCTGCGTTCTGCAACGCGGTACGCGTTACCTTGGCAGGATCGATGACGCCGGCTGCGACGAGGTCTTCGAAGACTTCGGTTGCGGCGTTAAAGCCGTAGCTTTCGATCTCGCTGGCGATGACCTTTTCGACGATCACGGCGCCCTCTTTACCGGCGTTTTGTGCGATCTGACGAAGCGGTTCTTCGAGAGCTCGGCGAACGATCTTGACGCCGATCTGCTCGTCGTGGTCGTCACCATCGGCCTGGAAATTGTCGAGGACCTTTCCGGCACGAACCAGGGCGACGCCGCCGCCGGCAACGATGCCCTCTTCGACCGCGGCACGGGTTGCGTGCATTGCATCCTCAACGCGGGCCTTCTTTTCCTTCAGTTCCATCTCGGTAGCGGCACCGACCTTGATCACCGCAACACCGCCGACCAACTTGGCGAGGCGTTCCTGCAGTTTTTCACGGTCATAGTCCGAGGTCGTGTCTTCGATCTGATTGCGGATCGTTTTGATGCGTCCGTCGATCGCTTCGCCCGAACCGCTGCCTTCGACAAGTGTTGTGTTTTCCTTGTCGATGGTAACCTTTTTGGCTTTGCCGAGGTCTTCGAGAGTGATGGTCTCGAGCTTGATGCCGAGATCTTCACTGATGACCTTGCCGCCCGTGAGGACAGCGATGTCTTCGAGCATTGCCTTGCGGCGGTCGCCGAAGCCAGGTGCTTTGACAGCAGCGACGTTCAACGTGCCGCGAAGTTTGTTCACAACCAAGGTTGCGAGTGCTTCGCCGTCAACATCTTCTGCAATGATGAGCATCGGACGGCCCATCTTAGCAACCTGCTCCAGGATCGGAAGCAGATCACGCATGTTCGAGATCTTTTTCTCGTTGAT
>JAYVUD010000477.1:0-10087 GCA_043788335.1 Chloracidobacterium sp.
CTTTCCTCGTGCCCCGCTCGAATCGCCGATTCGAGCCTTTCGGACCCCTCCGGAACCCGGAATGACCGCCCCACGTTTCGGGTCCTCAGACAGTTCGGCCTGAATCGCGAAAAGCGTTGACATACCGGCCAGCTTATCAAGCCGTCGATGGAATGTCGGGGTTTCTATAAAATGGAGGAGTTGTTCAACATCCACAATGACTTGTACCACACAGTAGGATGGTGTTCAAGACGAACGTGGTGCAGATGGCCCAGGTCGATCGAAAACACCGCGACCGAACGTTGATAATAAGCGTGAAAGTGCGGCAAATGATGCGGCTCGTTCACCTCCCAGAACATGCCTTTTATTATACCGAAGAATCTGCAGATCTCGGGCATTGTTTTATCTTTAGGACGATCGGGGCGTTTCGCAATGCCTTTTCTTGGGCTGATCGGTGCTAAAATGATGGGATAAGCAGACGAGCTCGGTCGGAGTTATCACAGATGAAGAAGTACGTATTTTCAGCCGCCATTATTTTGTTGAGCACCGCGGGCATCTTTGGGCAGACCCCGACTCCGCAGGCCACGCCGACGCCCGACACGGACGTGGTCAAGATCACGACCAGCCTGATCCAGGTCGATGTTTCGGTCACGGACTCAAAGGGCAAGATCATCACCGACATCAAACCGGAAGAGATCGAAATATTCGAAAACGGGCAAAAGCAGAAGATCACCAATTTTTCGTTCATCTCGTCGGTTCGCGAAACGGTCGAGAAACCGGTCGCGGTCGATAAAAACGCGATCCCGCTACCGCCGTCGGTGCTGCGGGCGGACAAGATCCGCCGGACGGTCGCTCTCGTGGTCGACGACCTGACGCTGTCATTTGAGAGTGCGTATCAGACGCGGCGTGCGTTAAAGAAGTTTGTCGATGAGCAGATGCAGGACGGCGATCTGGTGGCGATCATCCGCACGGGGGCCGGCATCGGTGCCCTGCAGCAATTTACATCCGACAAGCGCGTGCTCTACGCCGCCATCGAACGCGTCAAATGGAACCCGATCGGCAACGGCGGCATCAGTGCGTTTGCCCCGATGCAATCGGTCACGCCGACCGACCCGGTCGATCCGGCAGATGCGTCCGCCGCGGGCGACCGTTCGCCTGAGGGAGCGGAACGCGAATTTAACGATTTTCGCGAGAGCTATTTTGCGAGCGGTACGCTCGGAGCGGTCAACTATGTCGTTCGCGGTATGTCCGAACTGCCGGGCCGCAAATCCATAATCCTGTTTTCTGACGGATTTGCCCTGACAAATATCAACGCCGAAGGGTTTAGCGAGGGCTCGATCATCCTCGACGCTCTGAAAGCCCTGATCGACCAGGCTAATCGGGCGTCGGTCGTCGTTTACGCGGTCGACCCGCGGGGCCTGCAGACGCTCGGGCTCTCGGCGGCGGACGATACGGGCGGCCGAACGGCTGATCAGGTCGAGAGCCAGTTGGCGGACAGGCGAAACAAGCTGTTTGATACGCAGGACGGGCTAAAATATCTGTCCGACGAAACCGGTGGTTTTGCCATCGTCAATAACAATGACCTGAGCGGCGGCGTACGGCGAGTGCTCGACGACCAGAGCTATTATCTGGTCGCCTACGAACCCGACTCGGACACGTTTGATCCGGCAAAACGCCGATTCAACAAGCTGACGGTCAAGGTGTCCCGCAAGGGTGCATCGACGCGATACCGGAGCGGATTTTTCAGCGTCGCCGAACGCGAAACGCCCGTTGTGCCCGCAAAACAGACGCCCGGACAGGTGCTTCAAAACGCGTTGACATCGCCGTTTGCGGTCAGCGGCATTCCGCTCAGGCTCAATGCTTTGTTCGGCAATGACGCCGTCCGAGGCTCGTATGTTCGTTCGCTGCTGCACGTCGAGGCCAAGGACATTAAGCTCGTCGATGACAAGAACGGAGCGAAAAAGGCCGTCTTTGACATTCTCGCGGCGAGTTTCGGCGACAATGGTCAGATCGTCGATCAGATCGCTAAGACGTATACGCTGACGATACCCGCGGACAGCTTGAAACGGTTTGTCGAGGACGGGTTTATGTACGATTTCACGTTTCCGGTCAAAAAGCCGGGTGCCTATCAATACCGGGTCGCACTGCGCGACGAGACCGGCGAAGGCATCGGGTCGGCGAGCCAGTTTATCGAGGTCCCGAACCTCAAAAAAGAGAGGCTGACCGTCTCAAGCATCGTTCTGCAAAATCTATCGGTCGCCGAATGGGACCGCATTTCAGAGGCCAACGCCCGGCAGATAACCATCAACGCCGCCAGCGATACCGCTCTGCGCCGCGTCAAACTCGGCACGATCCTCCGCTACGGTTTTGAGATATACAACGCCAAGCTCGACCAGGCGAGAGTGCCGCGATTGGCATCGCGGATCCGCGTATTTCGCGACGGCCAACTCGTGCTCGACGGCAAACCGAAAGCGGTCGAGACGGTCGGCCAAAAGGACGTCGCCCGGCTCCGTGACGCCGGTGCCGTCATACTCGGCGGCAAGATGCTGCCCGGCGATTACATCCTACAGGTGGTCGTAACCGATGAACTGGCAAACCCGAAACAGCAGATCGCGACCCAATCGATCCAGTTTGAGGTCGTCAAGTGAGCGGAATCAGCGTCACACGGCCGCGGGATTGCAATTCGCGCCATCAATTACTAACCTTAGAAATTTACCGATATGTTAACGATCAAGTCTATAGAACTCACCGAGATCAATCTGCCGCTTGTCCATTTTTTTGAGACGAGCTTTGGGCGGACTTACGAGCGCCGTATCATTTTGGTGCGGGTTTGCGATGCGGACGGCGCCGAGGGGTGGGGCGAGGTGACGTGCGGGGAGCGGCCGGGGTATTCGGACGAGTGGACCGATTCGGCGTGGGTGACGGCGGAAAAGATACTGGCTCCGATGGTCGTCGGCCGTGAGTTTGAAAAGGCGGCGAACGTCTGGGACGCGATGAAATGGGCACGCGGGCATCGGATGGCAAAGGCGGGCATCGAAACGGCGTGCTGGGACCTCGAAGCAAAAAAGCTTGGCGTTCCGCTCTGGCGGCACCTCGGCGGGGTGAATCAAACCATCGAATGCGGCGTTTCTATCGGCATTCAAGACTCGGTCGAACAGCTTTTGGAGAAGATCCGCGTCGAGGTCGATGCCGGATACAATCGCATCAAGATCAAGATCAGCCCGCAATGGGATTACGATGTGATCAAAGCCGTGCGGGCCGAATTTGGCGATATTTTGCTGATGGGCGATGCAAATTCGGCATACACGCTTGCCGACATCGACCGTTTGAAAAGCCTCGACGAATTTGGGCTGATGATGCTCGAACAGCCGCTCGGGTACGACGATATCGTTGACCACGCCAAACTCCAGGCCGCGATCAATACGCCGATCTGCCTCGACGAGCCGATCAAATCGCCCGATGACACCCGTAAGGCGATCGAGCTCAAATCAGGCAAAATAATCAACCTGAAAAACGGCCGCGTCGGCGGCCACACGCAATCGAAACTCGTCGAACAGATCTGCCGCGACGCCGGAATGCCCGTCTGGTGCGGAGGCATGCTCGAGAGCGGCATCGGCCGTGCCCACAATATCGCCATCTCGACCCTCGCCGGCTACACAATGCCCGGCGACGTCTCGGCAAGTAAACGTTACTGGCACGAAGACATCATCGAACCGGCCGTCGAGGTTTCGGCCAACGGAACGATCACCGCACCCGAAGGGCCGGGAATCGGGTTTGACGTGCGACGGGATCGAATCGAAAAGGTCGCGAAACGAACATCGAGGGTCGATTGATGAGAATGACGGGTGACATCACTATTGAAACAGAGCAAGGCGGAATTGTTGATTCGGCTGCAGTAAGGATTAGTGAGTTTATCGGGGCACTTTACCGGTTTATGCCGGAAGATACCTTGCGAAAAACCCACTGTCTACAATTCATTGACGAATTCGGCGATACGACGTTTAATATGCTTCAAAAGAAGGTGCTAGTTAATGAGCTAGAATTGCTGGTTTCGAAAGCAGTTTCGACAGAGGCAAACGCGTATTTCGAGCCAATTATTGGTTTCATCTCAAAATACAACGACGAAGTACATATTTACGTCAAGTTTCACGGAGATTAAAAACTTCCCTAATCATCTGTTTCCGTTTTTCGAGCAACTTCGCGAATTTTTCAAAAAAAGTTTCCTGTGATTAATGCAGAACTAAATAAGGTCGTCCTTTCGATATTCAATAGTCTATCATCTGTGCAAACATGAGCGAGATCGTTTTTCTAATCGAAGGGGACGTCGAGGGCGGCTACAACGCGAGGGCGTCGGGCGAATCGATCTTTGCTCAGGGTGGTAGCGTGGATGAACTTCGCGCGAACATTCGTGACGCCGTAGATTGTCATTTCGATCCGCTGAGTAAACCGAGGGCAATCAGGCTCCATTACGGACTGCGGGGCTGAATTGTTTGGCAAACTTTGCCAAAAATGTTATTTTCGGTCTATGAGCACGATGAACATTTCTATGCCTGAGACACTTCGATCATTTGTTGATACACAGGTGTCCGAGGGCGATTACACCAGCAGCAGCGAGTACGTTCGTGAACTTTTGCGAAAAGAACAGGATCGGGTAAGACTGCGAGAGATGCTTCTCGAAGGGGCCGCATCGCCACAAAGTGAAAACGTGTGGAATGCGGAGTACTTCGAGAAAATGCGTCAGCGCGTGAAGGCGAAAAAGAAATGAGTAAGCCCGTCGTCCCTCGCGTCCGGGCCGAAGACGATCTTGATCGCGCATGTGATCATTACTTATCCGCTGCTGGGACTGATGTTGCCGTAAACTTTTTGCACGACTTTGAAAGTGCGATCGAGCTAATTTCTAATTTCCCGGCAATGGGTTCGCCTAAATATGGATATGAACCTAGCTTGGCGGGCATCCGCTTCTGGCCGATGAAAAAATTTCCGTTCCTTATCTTCTACCTTGAAACCGAACAGCAAATTGATGTCTGGCGCGTGATGCACGGCAAAATGGATATCACCGCGGAACTTCACGATCCGGACTCGCTTCCCTAAGTTTTCACATATGGGATCTTTGAATCAAAGACGATGGAGATCTTTTTTTGGCGAAGACCACGTTGAAGGCAAATAAAAAACCAAGTCATTGAGCGGGTCAAACTTTGCTCAAGGCGAGAGCCTTTAAGAAATTCGGGCGAATATTAGCGTCGCTGCCGATAGTCATTGTCAGTGCACCGTTTTATCGAAACAATTCCTTTCAGAATCGTTTACATCGGCCAAAAGATCCGCATACCCACTATTACGACGACAAAGATCACGGCTGTCAGCGGGAATCCGACCTTTACAAAATCTCGAAAATTATAGCCGCCGGGGCTCATGACGAGGACATTTACCGGGTGGCCGAGCGGTGTGATGAACGCCATCGAGGTCGCCAGGGCAACGCCCATCGCCATTGCACGCGGGTCGGTATTCATCTGGAGGGCGATGTTGATGGCGATCGGGCCCATGATCGCAGCGACTACGGCTCCGTTGATCGCCTGGACGAGCACGACCGTTACGATGAATAAGCCGGCAAGCAACGTTGCCGGGCCCAATCCGCCGAGAACCGAAACGACGTATTGTGCCATCATTCCGGCGGCGTTCGATTTTGTCAGAGCGATCCCCATCGGCAACATACCGGCGACGAGAAAGATCGTTTTCCAGCTGACGGAGGCGTACGCCTGGTCGGTCGTCAGAATGCGGGTCAGCATCATCATCAGTGCACCGCCGAGCATGATGGCACCGACAATATTCGGGAACGCGATCGCAAATATCAGAGTCGTGACAAAGATCATGAGGGCCGCACGGCCCTTGCTCGGAAATGTGATCTCGCGTTCCGGCCCGTCGACAAACAGGATGATGTCCGGGTCGCCCGACAAGACGGCGAGACGCTCACGTGTTCCCTGCAGTAGTAGTGCGTCGCCGAAAGCAAGCCGGACATCGGCAAGATCGGTGACGATCTGGTGCGTCCCGCGCCAGATCGCGAGTACGCTGACACCGTATTTGTCGTGAAATCGCGTCGACCGCAGAGTCTCGTCGATGATGCGGGAACGCGGGCTGAGCATCGCCTCGACAACCTCAACCGAGCGTGACTCGAGATCGCCCTCGGTCCACTCGTCTTTCGGCACAAATTCCATATACGGCTCGACGTCACGCCGGCGAAAATCGGCTTCGTTGCCCTCGAGAAAGAGCGTGTCGCCCCGCTTGATCTCAGTCTCGGGCGTGAGTGCGAGCAGGCGTTTTTTGCGGCGTTCGATGCCAACCACGCTGACGCCGAAATCCTGTCTCAGCGTACTCTCATTGAGCGTTTTGCCGATGAGGAACGAGTCGTCCGGGACGCGTGCCCGAAAGAGATTGGCACCGAGATTGTAGGCGGAAATGAGGTCGGCGGCCTCTTCCTTATTCGGTGCGATCGAGCGTTCGATCATCGATTCGCCGGGCAGCAGACGCCGTCCGACGATCGCCATATAGGCGATACCGACGATAACGATCGGGATGCCTACAGGCGCAAAATCCGTCAGGCCAAAGCCGCGGATATTACTGTCGTGCAGCAGGGAATTGATAATGATATTCGCGGTCGTCAGTAACGTCGCCGTGCCGCCGAGTATCGTTCCGAATGCGAGCGGCATCATCAAACGCGATGTCTGAACCGACGCCTTTCGGGCGGCACCCGACACCGCCGGCAGCAGGACCGCCGCTGCCGCGATATTGTTCATAAAAAGCGACAGAAACGCTCCGGCGAGCATCACGAGCACGGTCAAACGCAGTTCGCTGCGGCCGCCGAATTTGAGCAAAAGGTTGCCGACCTGCTCGGTCACACCGGTCCGCTGCAGCGCCGATGCGAGTATAAATATGGCGAGGATAGTAATAACCGCCGATCGGCTAAAACCGGAAAATGCCTCCTGCGGGGTCAGGACACCGGTGACGCCGAGAGCGACGACGACGAGCAGGGCAACGAGGTCGGACGGCACCAACTCGGTAATGAACAGGATCAGGGCGGCGGCGAGAATCAGGAGCGTGATGTCTAATTGGTAATTCATCGCCAAAACCTTAAGTATATGTTCGCTTTTGGTGGAATCAAAACTCGCTAAAACAAAGGCGTTCTTTTGCCGAGCCGATATTTACGGTACAATCTAGGTTTTTGAACCGGAACGCCCCGCGTTCCGTGATGACGAGCAATTATGAGCAGTGAACCAAACAAGATCATCTTTTCGATGGTCAAGGTCAATAAGTTTTACGATAAAAAGGCGGTCCTCAAGGACATTTACCTTTCATTTTTTTACGGTGCCAAGATCGGCGTGCTTGGCCTCAACGGCGCGGGCAAGTCGTCTCTGCTAAAGATCATCGCCGGAATGGACAAGGATTTTAACGGCGAAGTCGTTTTTTCCAAGGGCTACTCGGTCGGATATCTCGAACAGGAACCGAAACTGGACGAATCAAAAACCGTCCAGCAGGTCGTCGAAGAGGCGGTCCAGTCGACCGTCGATCTGCTCAAGGAATTTGAGGCGATCAACGCGAAATTTGCCGAGCCGATGGATGATGACGAGATGAATGCGCTGATCGAACACCAGGGCGAGGTGCAGGAAAAGCTCGACCACGCGGACGCATGGGACCTCGACGCCCGGCTCGAGATGGCAATGGACGCGCTTCGCTGCCCGCCGGCGGACACGATCGTTAAGGGCCTCTCGGGCGGTGAAAAACGCCGCGTCGCTCTCTGCCGACTGCTGCTGCAAAAGCCCGACATTCTGCTGCTCGATGAGCCGACCAACCACCTCGACGCCGAGAGCGTCGCGTGGCTCGAAATGCACTTGCAGAAATACGAGGGCACGATCATCGCGGTGACGCACGACCGTTATTTTCTCGATAATATCGCCGGCTGGATACTCGAACTCGACCGCGGACAGGGCATACCGTACCAGGGCAATTATTCGTCGTGGCTCGATCAAAAGAGCACGCGTCTCGCACAGGAAGAACGTAAAGAGGATAAGCTGCAAAAGACCCTCGAACGCGAACTCGAATGGATCCGCATGTCGCCGAAAGGCCGCCACGCTAAGTCGAAGGCGCGCATCAACGACTACGAAGCAATGGTCGCAACCGAATCGGAAAAGCACGCAGATGACCTCGAGATCTACATTCCGCCGGGCCCGCGTCTCGGCGACGTCGTCATCGAGGCACACAAAGTTTCCAAGGCGTACGGCGACACCGTTTTGTTCGAGGAACTGGAATTTACGCTGCCCAAGGGCGGCATCGTTGGCGTCATCGGCCCGAACGGCGCCGGAAAAACGACGCTTTTTCGTCTTATCACCGGGCAGGACAAACCCGACAGCGGCGTTTTCAAGGTCGGTGAGACCGTCAAACTCGGCTACGTCGACCAGTCGCGCGACAGCCTGAATGCCGAAAAGACCGTTTTCGACGAAATAGCTGATGGCCTCGACAATGTGACGCTCGGGACGCGGGTGATGAACGCCCGGACGTACGTCTCAAAATTTAATTTCTCGGGTGCCGACCAGCAGAAATTTGTCGGTCAGCTTTCGGGCGGCGAACGCAACCGCGTGCATCTCGCTAAGATGCTCAAAACCGGTGCAAACGTTTTGCTGCTGGACGAACCGACCAACGACATCGACGTCAACACGATGCGGGCGCTCGAAGAAGCGCTCGAAAACTTTGCGGGCTGCGCCGTCGTAATTAGCCATGACCGCTGGTTTTTGGATCGCCTCGCGACGCATATTTTGGCGTTTGAGGGCGACAGCCATGTCGAATATTTTGACGGCAACTACAGCGAATACGAAGCCGACCGCAAACGGAGATTAGGCCACGACGCCGACCAACCGCACCGCATCAAATACCGGAACCTGACGCGGGCGTAAATAGCGTTCGGGCTTTGCCCGTCTATGTGCAGTGGCGTGCCTACGCTAAACCGAATTTGTGAGTAAGAAATTATTTATTATTCTCGTTCTCCTATCCGGGTTTCTGTTTTCATCGGCCTGCGGCACCCGCGTCGAGGCGCCGCCGCCATCGGCGTTTGTTCCCGCGACCCCGGAACCAACTCCTATGCCGACAGTGACGCCGACGCCGACGCCGACGCCGACGCCCGGGCCGGCGAATCCTAACGCCGAACTGCTCGACGACCGCAACAAGACCACGTCATCGCCGATCGGGCGGTTTGATTTCAAGAATTTCGAATATCCACTGCCCCGCGGCTGGGAAAATCCGGACGGCAGTGACGTCAAATTGACCAATGGCAAGCTCCAGGCCATAGGAGCGACGGTCAACGGTGACCAGACCGATGAGGAAAAGGCCATGGCCAAGGCCGATCGTCGAATCGGGATGTCGTACGTTACGACAAAGTTTCTCGATGTCAATAATGACGGCGAGGACGAGGCTCTCGTGGTGCTCAAGATCGAGACCGGCGGGTCTGCTCTGCCGCAGGTCGTCTACGTGTATTCGTGGAAAAACGGCGAGCCGCAGTTATTTTGGTCGTTTCGCACCGGCGACCGATCAGACGGCGGGCTCAAGGATCTGCGGGTCGCAGACGGCCTATTGGTCGTCGAGCTATACGGCCAGGACCGTTTCATCCTCGGCCCGATAGAGACCGGCAAGATCACGGGCGACTATGAACAGCTATGCTGCCCGAGCTATTTTACGCGTTCGTTTTACAAATGGAACGGCAAAAATTTCCTGATGCAGGGCAAACGACAGACCCTGACCATCGCCAACCCCGCCGCCGCCGCGGTCGAAAACATGGGCGACATAGTTAACAATCCGGTCAAGAGCGGCAAAAAATAAATAAGCCCGCATAGTCGAACCCCGTTACTCCAATTTTCGCTAAAGCGCCATTTCGCTGTCCAGGCTGCCGAATTGCCGTCAATATCACGACGCACCCGCGTAAATCTGCACAGGTGTGAAATAGTCCACGCTCAAATGTCGGGAAAACCGCGATTTTGTGTGGTACAGCAGTTGGGACCGACCCGTTTTCCGGTTATAACTCGGAGTATTTAGTCCTGATTCGGCCTTTTTTCGGGTGTGGAACGTGTGG
>JAYVUD010000478.1:0-5109 GCA_043788335.1 Chloracidobacterium sp.
CCGACAACAGCGGCTATTCATTCTTTACCCGCAAAGAGTCGCCGGCCGATCCGCCGAACCTGTTTCATCACCAGCGGTGCCCGCCGGCAACACAGTGCATCGCTGTATTTGACCGCAAGATCACCGATTTCAAAGATCCGGTCCCGCAACTTCGCGGTATTACCAAACAGCTCGTCAAATACAAACGTGCTGATGGCGTGGACCTCAGCTTTACGCTCTATCTGCCGCCGGGTTACAAGCAGGGAACTCGTCTGCCGACCGTCGTCTGGGCGTATCCGCTCGAGTTTACCGACAATTCGACCGCCGGACAGGTGTCGGGTTCGACGAGCCGTTTTACGCAGATCGGGAGTTATTCGCACCTGTTCTTTTTGCTCCAGGGCTATGCTGTCATGGACGAGACGACGATGCCGATCGTCGGTGATCCGCTGACCGTCAATGACACGTTCGTCCAGCAGATCGTCGATTCGGCCAAGGCGGCGATCAACAAGGGCGTCGAGATGGGCGTCGTCGATCCGGACAGAGTCGGGGTTGGCGGGCACAGCTATGGTGCATTCATGACGGCAAATCTGCTGGCACACTCGCGTCTTTTCAGGGCCGGCATTGCCCGCAGCGGAGCGTATAATCGGACGCTGACGCCGTTCGGGTTTCAATCGGAACGCCGTAATTTTTGGGAGGCACCAAAGCTCTATGAGGATGTCTCGCCGTTCTTTTTTGCCGACAAGATCAAGGATCCGCTGCTCATGATCCACGGCGAAGCGGACGATAATCAGGGCACCTTCCCGATCCAGTCCGAACGCCTCTACGCTGCGATGAGCGGTCTCGGCGGCACGGCACGTTTGGTCATGCTCCCCCTCGAGGCCCACGGCTACCGTGCCAAAGAGACAACGGAACACGTACTCTACGAGATGATCACGTGGTTCGATAAATACGTCAAAAACGCAAAGCCGCGAACTGCAAAATAGCCCAAAACCGGCTTCGTTTCCACAAGTGAAAAGGAGCCCGCTTTTGGATGATTCGTCCGGACGTTGGTCGAAATGGGCAGAGTGCGATAGCTGGTGATTAATGCAGGCTTTAGCATGTCCCGTCGCAGGCGAAGGAACATGCTAAAGCTTGCACTCGGAATAGAGAACCGGACAAGCCGTCCGGTTCTCGCACTTTAGTACACGTAGGCATTCTCCGTTGGCCTATCGCCGGTCAGGCCCCAGGGGATGGTGTTGAATCCGGCGGTTGACTGCTGGATGTAGAAATTGCCCTGGGCACCGGGCCGCCAGACGGCGATGTCTGTTTTGCCGTCACCGTCGTAGTCGCCGGGGGCTGGGAGGTCACCGGCGAGGCCGAATCCGGCGGCGTAAAATGTCGGAGTCTCGCTCCGAAGGATGTACCAGGTATTATTGGACGGCCGGAAAACGGCACAGTCGGTCTTGCCGTCGCCGGTGTAGTCCGCCTGGACGATCTTGTCGCCGGATTGGCCAAATTGAACACCATAAAATGATCCGTCGCGGCTATTGAATCGGAACCATTGCCCGAGCGATGGGCGGAATACGGAAATGTCGCTCTTTCCGTCACCATCGAAATCACCAAGAGCAGGCACGTCGCCGGTCATGCCAAATGGAATTGCTCCAAAACCATTTGTCGTTTGTTGGAGATACCAATATGCCGGAGCACCCGGTCGAAATACCGCAAAGTCTGCCCGACCATCACCGTCGTAATCAGCCGGGACAGGCACGTCACCGTTCTGCCCAAACGCTCCGCCGAATAGTAGCGTCGAGTTTTCGCTTCGCAGGATGTACCAATTGCCATTGGACGGCCGCCAAATGGCGATGTCGGTCTTGCCGTCGCCGGTATAATCGGCCGGAACGATCACATCACCGGGAGCACCGAACTGATACCCGGCGAAACCGGTGGTCGAACGGTTGATGTACCATGAGTTGTTCGAAGGACGGAAAACCGATACGTCGGATTTACCGTCGCTGTCGTAATCAAAATTAGTTAGGCGGGCGCCACCGTTTTGAAACACGGTGAAGTTAGTGAATGTATTTAGCTCGCCATTGTTGAAGAAAATGCCCACCGCTCCAGTTCGTTGAGCCGACGGGTTTACGCCTATTGTGATGGCTGCAATGTTGCCTGTGACGGACCCCGCCGAGATCCACGGAACATTGCTCCGCACCGAGTAATTGCAGCCGGCACTTATATTGACGTTAAACGTTGTCGAGCCGCCGTTCGAAAACGCAATCACCGATGATGGAGAAAGCGTCATGTCTGAACAGATATTGCGTGCAAGTGAAAACTCCGAAGTATTGTTTTGACCATCTGTTGCGGTCGCGGTCACCCATGTACTCACCTGGCTCAGCGAGGCCGGTAGTGTCGTGTTAAATGCGGCCCTACCGCCGGAATTGGTCGTTACCTGTGTCGAGCCGAGATAATAGCGGCCCTCGCCGTAGTTGCTCGCATCGCGGTTATCGTTACCGAAGAAATCGAACGTAAAAGTTCGGTTAGGCGTGCTGTCAAAAGTGCCCTGGATGTTCACGCCGCCGAGTTGGGCATTGACATAGGTTATAACGGGAAAATTTTGGAGATTGTTCGGGCCGCTGTCGACGTCCGCACTGTCATTGAGCGTCACGCCGTCACCGCCGAGGTCGATCCCAAGCCCAACATTTGAAAAGATGCGATTTCGCAGGAATGCGTTGCGAACGCCGCTGTCCGCACGGATACCCGAACGGTTATAGGCGATGAGATTTCCCTCATTGACACCAGTTCCACCGATCTGGTTATTTAGCGTTCCGTTGACAAAATATATTCCGTCTGCACGATTGCCGAGATTGGTGTTGCCACCATTGCCGGTCCCGATGAGATTGCTCTGGACTATATTGTTCGAGGTACTTGTGTCCGCGATAAAGATCCCGAAATTGTTGGAGCTGATCAGATTCGCCAGGCCCGGAGACCCAACGCGATTTGCAAAGCTCGATGTGAAATTGGCTCCCGAGCCGGCGTCGCCGAGAAACGATATGCCGCTGGCCGCATTGCCGAGAGCGTTATTACCATTAATATCAGTTCCAATGTTATTCCATATGACCAGGTTGCTCACCGACCCCGAACCCTCGATCGCGATCCCGTCGTTGTTGTTCCCGCTGATAGTATTTTTGGTTTGACCGGACGGATCGCCGATCGTCACGCCAAACGCGTTTTGAAGGGTTATGCCGCGTCCGCCATTGCCGGCAGCAGTTAGGCCGTTAGACGTTCCGATCCGGTTATTGAGGATCGAGATATTCTCATTGAACCGGTCATAGTTGAGATCAGCCGTGATCCGGATGCCGTCACCACCGTTGCTAAAAATGATGTTGCCTTGGTCGGAAGCGGTTCCGCCAATAATGTCATTTTGCGGATTGCCGTACGATGAGAAAGTCGACTTGATGGAAATACCGTGTCCGCCGTTATTGTGGATGATCAATCCGCGAAAGAGTGAGTTGTCACAACTGTCGCAAATGATGCCGTCACCGCCGAAATTCTGGATCTGCATGTTGAGGAAGTTGACATTGCGATCGTTGATCGACAAACCCGCGACACCAACCCCCGTTCCCGAACCATCGATAGTAACGATGTTGCCGTCCGGCATTCTCCCGTTGATCTCTGCTCCGTTAAATCGGATCGGCGGCAGAGGCGTAGCAATATGAACAAGGCCACTACCCTGAGCAAAGTTTATTTTGTGTGAATTATTGCGAGCGCCCTGCACCCACCAATACACGCCGGCACCGCATCCATGCGGGTCGGGTCCGACCCACAGCGTTGCGAACAAGCCGGACGTCTCGATGATCTGCGAAAATACTGCATCGGGAATGATAGTAAGATTGCCTTGTTCAATGTCGATTGCTTCGCGGAGGCTCATTAAATTGTCGCAGTTCTCGGCATCGGAAAAATCGTTGACAACCAAGGTCGCGCCATAGGATTCGCGAAAACCTGCGAAAACGATGATCCCAAAAGCTAGAACCGTCACAAGCAAAACATTAAATAAATCTTTCATTTTTATCTCCAAATGCGTCGAATTGATTTGACTTATCAAATTCCAAATACTGTCGTGCAATCCAAATGACTGTTCGACAAGCCGGCGGACGAAAGCCTTTTCTCGTCAAAACTACCGAGACAGATCAATACGTTAAGCTCGGGGGTTTCTAAAAAATGGATCGCTCCTTCTTCTACCAGTCGGTAAATCTCGCGCGGGCTTAAATCGAAGACTCTCGCTGCGATCTCTGCGGCGACCATTGGTGAATCCTCGACGCAATACGGGCAGCGTGTCGACTTAAATCCGCCGCTGTGACGGATCCGCCACGTTTCCTGCTGTTCAAACGCGATCTCGGTCCTCGATGTGTGCATAAATTACTTTACCCGAAAACTATAATGTGATATCTATATCGTGATTGTGGTTAAGCGACGGTTAATGTTCGGTTAATGCTTGGATTTTTCTATGGATCGCCGAAAGCCAATATATGAGTTTGGTCAATTTCGGCTCGATCCGACTGAAAAGCAATTGCGCCGTGGGGGCGGAGAGATCATCACGGTCGCACCTAAGGCGTTCGAACTGCTCCAATATTTAGTTGAAAATCCGGGCCGCTTGCTCGAAAAAAATGAACTGATGGACCGCGTTTGGGCCGACAGTTTCGTGGAGGAGGGAAACCTCAAGATACACATCCACACTTTGCGAAAGGTGCTTGAAGTAGACGGTGATGGGCTGATCGAAACTGTTCCGCGACGAGGATATCGCTTTAGCACGCATGTCGAGCGTTTGGACAGCGAAATAATCGTCGAAAAGATCACAAAGACCAAATTGGTGATCGATCATAAACAGACGAACAAGACTGTAACACGATCGAAGCTATGGTACCCATTGGCCGGTCTCGCAGGGATCGTACTCATCGTTGGTGGTACGCTTGGGTATTTTTCGATCATCCGCCCCGTGCGCGGGAGAGCCGGCGGCAAGCCGACTGCGATCGCGATCATGCCCTTTAAAAATCTTACTCAGGATCCGCGAGACGATTTTCTTGGCGTTGGTCTGGCAGACAATCTGGTGATGAGGTTGAGCGGAGTTCGAAGCTTTGCGGTTCGTCCGACAAATGC
>JAYVUD010000479.1:0-2122 GCA_043788335.1 Chloracidobacterium sp.
GCGAACGGCGGCTCGCAACGCTCGGCCTGGCACCGCTCAAAGGTCATGTAAACGTCGTTGTCGGCGGTCTCGGGCTCGGCTACACCGCCGCTGAGGCACTGAAAAACGAGAATGTAAGCCGCTTGCTCGTCATCGACCTGTTTCAGGCAGTTATCGACTGGCACCGAGATGGCCTCGTGCCGTTAGGCCAAGTCCTGACAGCGGATCCCAGATGCGATCTCCGCCAGGGCGACTTCTTCCAACTAGCCCGCACGGGGTTTGACGCATTCGAACTGGGGCGAAAATTTGACGCCGTGCTCGTCGACATCGACCATTCGCCGAAGCATTTTCTGGGACCATCGAGCCACGCATTCTACACCGCCGACGGACTCTCACCGGTTCGAGATCAACTGACCGCGGGCGGAACGTTCGCCCTCTGGTCCGATGACCCGTCGAGCGATGAATTTACGGCTCATCTCAGCGAGATATTCGGCACCGCCGCGGCGCACAACGTCGAGTTTCCGAACCCGTACACCGGATCAACATCCGTCAACTCGGTCTACGTCGCGCAAAAGAGCTCGGGATAGTGACCTGACATCGTCACACTCCCGAGCCTGAACGCATCATTTAAGATGCTGTACCTGTTTACGGGTCGCCTATCTCCCGTACTCGTCGCCATAGTCGTCCGCGTATTTCTCGCAGCATTTGGATGACTTACATTTGAATGACGTCTGCGGTCGATCGGTACCCGCATTTTGGTACAAATGACGGAGGAGTGAAAAATGCCGATCTGATATCTTTAATTTCGATTTTGTGGACGATATCAAAACAAAATCGCTTAGTTCTCGTATGTATATTTTAAGCAGACGTAAGATCAGCGATCCGTTTTAATATCGTTGTTGGGTGGCAGTTCCGTTAAATCGACCTCTTCAGCGGGCGAACGGTGCCGATTCGCTGTCTTGCTATATTATTGGTGTTACCTTCGTCCGTATTCTAGATCTGGGAGATTTTTTTGTAATGAGATCAACTCTACCGCGCAGCTCGGTTTCGGCTTGTTTATTGTTCGTGCTTGTTTTCGGCGCCATCGTTTTTCAACTTAATTTCGGACGGCATGTCGACGCGGCGAGCTCTCCGAGCAACATATCAATGGCGGAAATGCCGGCGGTCGACGGCGACGTTTCATCCTTGATCACAGGTCTCCGCTGGCGCAATATCGGTCCATTTCACGGCGGTCGCATTTCGGCCGTCACCGGTGCTATCGGCCAGCCCGGCGTCTACTACGTCGGAACACCGGCCGGCGGCATCTGGAAATCGACGAGCGCAGGTGTGACGTGGTTCCCGATCTTCGATCAGTTCACCAACGTTGACAGTATCGGGTCGATTCAGGTCGCACCGTCTGATGCTAACATCGTCTATGCGGGCACGGGCGACTCTGTCGGCAGTTCGTCGGGTGACGGCATGTACAGATCGACAGATGCCGGCAAATCGTGGACGCACATAGGTCTCGAGGAAACCACCAAGATTAACCGGATCATCATTGATCCAAAAGACCCAAACCTCGTGCTTGCGTCCACGCAGGGCGACGCCAAACACACCGGCCAGGGCGTCTACCGCACGACCGACGGCGGCAAGACGTGGACCAATGTCCTCAAGCCCGAAAACGCCAACGGCACGCGCGACCTCGCGTTCGCGTTCGACATGCCAAACGTGATGTTCGCCACGTCGCAGGGCGGCGGCGGATTTGGCGGACCGGCCCCGTCGGGTCCGAACGGCACGGCTCTCTACAGATCGACCGATGGCGGCAAGACGTGGACAAAGGTCGACACGCTGCCGGCTTACTCCGGACGCATCAGCGTCGCCGTCGCGATGCACACGAACGGCCAGCGAATCTACGTCATTGGTAATCCTCCGCAGGGCAACCCCTCCGGCCTCTATCGTTCCGACGACCAAGGAGCGACGTGGAAGCACATGGCCGAGGGCGACAGGCGCGTGGGCAACGGTCAGGGATCCTTTAGCTCGGGTGTTTGGGTCGACTCGCAGGACCCCGACATTCTCTACACGGTCAGCACCTTCGTGAGCAAGTCGACCGATGGCGGCAAAACGGTCAATGTGAACAAGGGAGCACCGGGCGGCGAGGACCCGC
>JAYVUD010000480.1:0-4840 GCA_043788335.1 Chloracidobacterium sp.
CGGTGATCGGGGTGAAACCGTTTTTTTCATATAGTGCGATGGCCGGAATGTTGTTTTCGCGAACCTCGAGCCAGATGTACCGCACTTGTTTTTCGCGACAGATCTCGAAAAAAGCCTTGAGCAATGATCTACCCCAACCGGAGCGCTGATCTGCCGGGGCGACGCCTATGTTATAGATCTCGGCGTCAACCGCGATATCACTATCGGTGGCGGAGACGAGGCGACCGACAATGAACCCGAGCGTCTCCAGGTCGTCAGATTCGAGCCGGAGCATGATCGAGAGCGGATTTTTGAGTTCGTCAATGTAGTGCTGAGCCGTCCAGCGGTTGAGATTGGTAGCATCGGCTATCGAGATCAGATCGGCGATATTGGATATATCGATCTTTCGTATTCGTGCGGCACTCATTAACCCAATTATCCACTATTTTCGCTTGCCGATAAAAAGCGGTTCGTCGAGAGGCGTGAGTCGGCTGGCTGATCGCGCGAGAATCGACGCAAGATCCGATCCGATATTGATGAGTTTGGCCTGGCGATCGGCAGGCATGGATTCAAAGATCGAATCGTTGACCACGATAGTCTGTGGTGTTGCGGCTGCCATCAATTCTGCCATTTCGTCGTTGTTCATTGCACTCGGCTCTGATAATGGCAACGAGTTTCCCGTTCGGGTGTCGAACGTTTGAACACAGGTCATTTCCCTGCCGACCGGCAAACACACGGTCAAAGTTCCGATTGTTTCGGCCGCGAGAGCCATCGCCGCTAGGGTTGAGAATTGCTTGATCGGTATATTCAACGCGTCCGCCAGACCCATCGCCGTCGCGATCCCGATCCGGATACCGGTAAAACTGCCCGGGCCCGCACCCACTATAATGGAACCTATTGAGGCCGTCGGAACGTTGTTTCTAAGCAGTAATGATTCGATATTCGGCAGCAGATCTTCGGCACGGGATATGCCGACGGGACCAACCATTCCGTCGACACACAGGTCGCCGGCAAATATGGCAATGCTGCCACCGCTAATGGCGGATTCGATAGCGAGAGTGATCTGCGAACCGTTTGAATTCATTATTTTTTGACGCGTCGCGCAATGGCCGCGAGACGTTTCAGCGACGGAACGACACGTTTTAACGCCCCGCCGACCTGATAGTGTAGCTGCCAGCGGGCGTCGAAACTGCCTTCCATTTCAACTATCGATTGTATCGGATTTGGCGGCAAACGTTTATTTATCTGTTGGAATAGCCCTTTTGGATCGCGTAGAAACATCGCCATCGGCAGCAGGCGAACGTCGCATGCCCATTCACGCTCGATCGTCCGGACCAGCCAACGCGGAATCGTCTTTGCCTCGTCCGCGAATGGCAGATCGTCGAGATTCAGTTCAAGATATTTATGTGCCAGACCGATCGTCAAAACGACCCACCGGCGCCGTTTCGAGCTAACAACATTCAGACATCTGTCCCAGTCGAAGTTTGCCGGACGATTGGCCACGGCATAATAGATGTCCCAAAGCCGCTCACGATTAGCTCCGCCATCATTTAACCAATGAACACAAAGCACCCGCAGATGATCCTCAGGCCGGAGCATCCGTATCGGCGTCCCGTCGATGTCGACCAAGACCGAATTTGCAAAGAGATCGTCCCAACCGACGGTGTCGAGATGACGCAGGCCTTTGTGCAGGTCGATCGAGACGTTGTGCGGAGTGCCGGAGTCACAAATCTCTTTCGCCGCGTCAAAATCGGATGGTGAAACGGCTAGGTCAACGTCGGCCGAGTTTCGGAAATGATCGTCGGGATAATTGAGATGGGCAGCGAGGCCCTTGATCAGGATCGGTTCAATCACGGAAGCCCGGAAAGCACAGACTACCTCAGCATAACAAGCTCGATGGATTAGCCTCACCAAGCTATTCCACCGAATCATATTCGAAACGGAATCCGAAAATTGCCGACCCATCAATTCGAGGGCAGAACGAAAAGGGACAGTCAGTTTTCCTGTCCCAAAGTCATTTCGCTAATTCTTTATTCAAATCCAATCTACGCGCAGAAACCTAAGGTACAGGATGTCGTAGGGCATGTACCCGTACAATTCGCTGTAGTGATACAAGAACACGACGCAGCTGCAAGGGCAGTCTGCGGAGCTGCCAACGATGCAATGATCGGCAACGCCACCATCGACGCCAGCCCGATTTTCTTCAAAACGTCGCGGCGCGATTGACCCGCGAAACGCGAAGCGGTACCGGACTCGAGCAGACCGCTGTCATTTAACTGGTCAATCGCCAGCCATACAAAATCTTCGGTAACCTTACTGCCGGACGATCTTTCAAACGATCGGACGATGTCAGCAACCGAGTTTGTGCCATCGCATGATCGCCATACGACCGCGGCACTATCGTTGAGGCAGTGGGCCTTGTTGGTGTCCAAGTCATAGACGAGAACTTCGTTGGGCATTTCCTGAATGACCAAACCTTTTTGGCGAACCTGTGGGTAATTAGAAATAGTCATAAATCTCCTCCGGCAAAAATGAAAGCAAACAATCCAGAATAGTGTAACCTAGAAAATAACTTTGTCAATGTAGTCCAGTATCTTTAAAACACAACGTTCAACGTCATTTCGCGAACTCTTTGCGATTATGGCACGGTTGGCGATTGATTTCAAGACAGCTAAAGCACTGTTAGTATTAGTCTTTAGCGGAATCGTGAATGGAATGATCTCCATAAGACCCAGACCCGGCGTCAACCGTTTCGGTTTCCAACGGCCGTTACTCTTAAAATATGTCAGGATCACCGCGTCAACGCTAAGAGGTTCGTCGCCAACCGCAGCCCCGAGCGAGGTTGGGGCTACTTCCCGTCGTATCGCAACATTTTCTCGATCGCGCATCGATAACCTTCGGGCAAATGGGTGAACGAGTCCGTTCAGATCCAACACTGCATAGTCGTCGGAGTAATATGTCGCCCCTCGCTTGATGAGTTCCGCGATCAGCGTTGTTTTCCCCTGAAAGCTGTCGGCGGGAAAGAGTACACCTTTTCCTTTCCACCCGATAACCCCGGCGTGAATGAAGATGTGGTCCTTAGCGTGCTCCGCCACGATTAGTTTCACACGGGCGCCGAAATAGTGATAAAAACCGCGACGATTTGGGTTGTCACCGAGAAATTCTCCATCAAGTTCAAATCGTAATCCCTCGTTCGTCTTTAGTACTCGAAAATGGTGTTCCGCCAGTTCGGATAGTATTTCCCGCACGTTTCCGATCAATACGGTGTTCGCGACGGAACACATACGCTCTATCTCACGCTTTCTGTTGCTCGAAAAGCGAATGCGGACACCGTAGGATTCGATTGCGAATTCGTGCATAAAAAAGTTCAGGCGACATCGCCAAATAGACAATTTCTCCGCCAGCACACCACAACAACGACAGCAGCCGAGGCCGCAAGCAGCATCGATATGATCGCAACTGAACGAGGGTTTCCGGAATTGATCAAAAGAGACGTCGACACCGCGACGGCCATTGAGATCACGCCGTATAGAAGCGTGGTCGACCGATGCGACATCCCCGAACGCACCAACCGCTGATATAGGTGCTCGCGATGAGCATGCCAGACCTTGTGGCGGAGCATTGCACGTCTGATAAGTGTAAAGGCCGAATCAAATACAAAAAGCCACACAAACGAGATCGCCGCCAACAGCAAGATCCCCGAGCGATTGGCGTCGTTACGGCCAGCGATAAGCGGTAGCGATGCAAAAACGAACCCAAGAAAGGCACTCCCGGCGTCGCCCATAAATATCCGGGCTGGCGGCCAATTATGAAGCAGAAAAGCAAGCGATGCAAAAAGCACCGTCCCGCTCAGGATATAGACCGATGGGACATCGGAGGCGGCGTTGAGTAATATCCATCCGATTGCCGCAGCAGTCGCCTTAATGCCCGCGATTCCGTCGATACCGTCCATAAAGTTATAGGCATTGACCAGCCATACGATCCATCCAAAGGTGATGACGGCTCCGAACCAACCAAATTCAATCGGTTGGCTGCTAAAGGGCGTCGGGATCGAGGTCACGTAATCGCACGAATAGATGACCAAAACCGCCGCCGCCGAATGAACCAAAAGACGCCAGGCAAACGAGATCGTATAAACGTCGTCGAGCCAGCTGATCAGGACGATCAGGAGAGCACCCACAGCAAATCCGACCGAAATATCGTATCCGAGCAAATACGACCCAATGATATAGGCCGCCATTACCACTATCGCCAGCACCAGTCCGCCGCCCCTGGGTGTCGGCGTATCGTGCGAGCTTCTCTCGTTCGGATGATCCAGAACGCCCCGTTTGAGCGTCCACGACCGAAACCGCGCGACGCCGAAATACGTCACGATAAATGCTCCGGAAAATATGCAGATCTCTAACAAAATATTGTAACTACTAGCCCAAAGCCGAACGGTAACGACCGAGCGCCTTGTCAAGAGAGTATTTTTCGACAGCCGCCTGGCGTGCCCGCTCACCAAACTCGCTTAGTCTGCCGCGTTCGAGGTAGATTCGCCGGACGAGCGAGATAAATCCGTCAACGTCACCGGACGGCAAGTGCCAGCCGACCCGGTCTTCGTCGATAACCATCGCCAGCTCGCTATTCGGTTCCGTAATTGCCAGCATTGGCTTGCCGGCCGCCAGAATATTGTACGTGCGACTCGGCATTGAAACGCCGCGCATTTTTGCAACCAGCGAAACAAGGGCGACATCGCACGCATTTAGAAATACGACCTGCTCAGACCGCGGTTTCGAGCTTAGGAGCGTGATGTTGGTCAATCCTGAATTGGCGATCTCCCGCCGCAGCCAAGGCTCCTTGACCCCGGTTCCGAGGAAAA
>JAYVUD010000481.1:0-16392 GCA_043788335.1 Chloracidobacterium sp.
ACGAACGCCCTCGCCACCATGTACGAGGAAATAATGGACGAAACCTTCACAGACCTGCTGGGCGGCAAGTCCGTCGAGATCGTGCCGGGCGACCCGCACAAGGTCTACAACTATCACGACTGCATTACCGGCGGTGTCTGCCCCCACTGCCACGGCCCCCTCAAGTGGAGCCTGGAGGTCCGCAAGAACGACGACCGATTCTGTTCCTCAGTCTGCTGCCACACTCGATTCACCATGCTGCCCGACCGGGTCCGCATCATCGCCTCCTTCGCCAACCCGGTGCCCGAAGGGGAGAAAGACGACGACCTGCCGCCGGATGAGGATTTCTTGAAGGAACTCCAAAATATGAATCTGAAGGGCGAGGGGACCAGGGTGTGAAATATTTCACGGCGGAAAGGTACAGCAGGAGCCAGGACGAAGTGTACGACGAAACTGATTGGGACGCCCAACTCGCCGCATACGATTCCAGGCTCCAGCAGATCGACGGCGACTTGCCGCAGTCGGTCAAGGGATTCATGAAGACCTGCCACCTGCACGACGCGGATTTCGACAAGTGGGCGTGCTTCGCCCTCGGGCACCCCAGGCGGGTGGAATTTGTCGTCCGCCAGCAGAATTGGGGCGATCACAAATACGTCTGCGTCATGCGGTACAAGTTGGCCGCTCCCGGCCACGTCGCCACGCTCGGACATGCGGCAACGTCAGGGCAGACCATCCACGAGGGGGCTGGCTTCTATCGCCCCGAATTCGCTTCGGCCAACCAGCGTCCCGACTATGTCGCTCATTGGCTGTACGACGAGTGGGACTATTTGGGGGAGGTCGGGGGGAATAAAATCTTCCGCCACTCAATTCTGCTGAGTAACGGCGTCGAATTCGATTTCATTTTCTCGGAGTTCAGCTTCTTGTTCGTCCCCGTCGGGGAAGGTTTTGTGGAGATGTGAATGTTGTTCCCGCATTCGGGGCGTGTCGCCCTCTGCCTGTCCGGCATACTGACCCCACGGGCGGGGAACATCAAGCGTTACCCCAGGCATCTGCGTCGATTACGAATCGCTCAACGAATTCGTATTGAATCAGATGCCTGGGGTTGATATACTTTGCTTCTTCTGGTCGCTGTTCAAAGACAAGAGTGACATGGATTTCGAGAAGGAAGTGCTGGCCCCTCCCGCTAGGGTTGGATCAAAGCACAAACAGGTCATAGTGTGGCGGCAGGATTTACAGGGGGTGCCCCTGGGCAAGAAGATGGCCCAGGCGGGCCACTCCGCTCACCTTTTCCTGTCCGAACCCATCGGACGCCGGGCGGTGAAGACTCCCTCGGGGTGGACGGTGACTCTGGACTTGTCCGACTCCGACATGCAGTGGATCGTCGGCAACTACCGCAAGGTGGTCGTATTCGTCCGCTCCGAAGAGGACTTGATGGTAATTTACCGGAAAGCCCAGGAGTTGTCGCTGCACGTCCAACTCGTGACGGACGACGGACTCACGGTCTTCGACAGGCCCACCGTGACTTGCCTCTCCGTCGGGCCTGACGAGGAAGAGAAGATCGATCTGGTAACGGGCGAACAGGGTCCGCTCGGGAAGTTGAGGTTGCTATGAGCAGGGACAGTATGTGGGTCTTCTTCAACGACGTGCCCGAGGGGACGAAGTTCAAGTTGGGGGACACCCAGCAGCCCATCTACATGAAGACGGGTCCGCATCAGGCGACCCGGCGGACGGACCCGTGGGGTCTGGGGTTGGGCAAGTCCATCATGGTGTTGGACGGCCACACCGAAATACTGCCTGTCAACGTCCGCGAGTGCTACTGGTGTCGCGGGGAATTCGGGCTGATAGACCTGGTGTTCGTGCCCCGCGAAGGGGAGACGCCACATGCCGACCCGCAGCGGTTCTTGTGTGCGGGGTGTGAAACCGACCAGCATGTGGATAAGGACAAGCCATGAGCGTGATTTGTTCGGCCCGGAGGCGGATTCTTTCGCCGAAATAACGACGACGCTGCGGCGAATAGTCATGGGCGAGGGATACCAGAGGTTCATCCCGTCGGCCTTGTCGGAGACGCAGCCGTTCGTGGACAAGGCCGGGCCGGAAATACTGAACCAGATGTACTCTTTCGACGACCGGGGGGCTGACAAATATGCCTGGTGCCCGAAATAACTGCGGTGGTGCAGGGAATATATAAGGAGGACTGGTCGAAAGTCCTCCCGAATCCGGTCAAGGTGTTCTACCTGGCCCGATGCTATTGGTACGAACGACCGCAGGAAGGCCGATACAGGGAGTTCTGTCAATTCGGCGTCGAAAACTTGGGCGGCAAGGCCACGCAGGAAGAGATGGTCGCCTTGCTCAGAAAATGCTTGGAGGCGTGTGGCATCGAGTTCGCCATCAACGACGGCGTGAAACGCGGCCTGATGCTTGCGAAAACAAAATGATATTCTTATACGTCGGACTCGGCCTTGTACTCTTTTGCCTTGTCATACAGGTGAGGAGATTGACCCGGCAGAGTACGCTGCTGAGTGAAAATCAGCACGCATCGGACGAAGACATCTCCATGCTCGCGGTCAAACTGGAGAACCAGGTGAAGGAAGTGGCCCTGGTGGTCAAGAGGACGACCCCCAAGGAATTGAGCGTCGAACAGATCGAGTTCAAGCAGACCGTCGAACTCAAGTGGAAGACGGCGATGGACCTCGTCAGGGAGGGGTTGGCCGATTCCCTGAAGCGGATGGAATCGGAAATGGTGGAAGCCCTCAAGAGGGACGGGGAAGCCCTCAAGGCCGAACTGAAGAACTTCAAGAGCGACATCAAGCGTCGTGTTTCGGAAGACAAGAATTTGTTGACCGAGTCCGAGGGACACCTGGCCGAGGCGTTGAAGAACGAAACCGTCACCATGAAGACCGCCCTGGAAAAGTTCAGGAGTGATTTCGACAAGAAGGTGAAGGCCGAATACGACAAGGCGGTTGAAAGTATCAGCTTCCACACCGTAGAATACAAGAAGACGATCACGAAGAAGCGGAAGGAAGTTTCCCGCAAGACCAAGGCGACGAAGCCGCAACGGGGGTACAGGTCAATTGACGAGGCGTAACGAAACACTGGCTACGGCGATGGCGGGGGAGTTGAAGAAGCGACAACACCGCTGGTTGGGATACATACAGGTGCATGGTGTCACAAGGGATATCCACGCTGGACGAAAAGAGGTCCGCCGTGCGGGAGCAGAAAAAATCATTCTCGGAGGGGTAGAAAGTCGTGAACCTACACCCGCCGAGACTGTCTAACAGGTAGACTCGGCGGTGCGGACCTGTGAGAACTGGAGAAATCAGGCCCGCCGGTTCATAGATAGCTACGGAGGATGACATGGCGGTGACTCACAGACAAGTGCTGGTACTCAATAAGGCGTGGATGGCGATCAACATCGTCTCCCTGGAGAGTGCCATGAACAAATTGACCGGGACTCACCGCAACGGCCAACCGAAGGCCGAGGTACTGGATTGCGTCTACGGAACCGGCACCATGGCATGGGACGATTGGCGGCAAATCGCACCGCACCCCTACTACTGCTCCGACTGTTGCAAGATCCTTCCCACGAACGAGATCGTGGACGGCGTCTGCGTCCAGTGCGAGAACGAGGTCGGCGAGAAGGGCATCAGGGGCGTGAACAACGTCTTCCGAATGCCCACTATCATCGTCCTCACACGGTACGACAAGCCCGCCAAGCAGAAGGTGAAGTACAACCGGCGGACGATCTACCGCCGGGACAACAACACTTGCTTCGTTGGCGACACCCTCGTGATGATGGCCGATTTCAGCCTGAAGGCGATTTCCGATGTCGTGGTCGGAGACGGTGTGTTGGACGCCTACGGAAACAGTCAGGTCGTCGAATACGTTCACATCCGGCAGTCCGAACCCGGCGAAATGCTGAGTATTAAACATCGGTGCAACGGCGATCCGCTCCTTTGCACCGGGGACCATAAAATCCTCGGTTTTGCTTGGAATGGCGATGCGGTTGGCGGCGAGGAAGGCATCCCTGCCGACCGCCTGTCGGCCAGCAGCATGATCGCCGAAATCGTTCCGCCCATGCCGGATGAAAGTGGCGAATTCGACCTGTTCGAATTCGCCATGGGACACCTGCCCTACGTCAAACTTGAGGAAGGCAAGGTCAAACATTATTGCGGCCTTCCCCAGAATCGCTACCTGAAATTGGACAATGCCCTCGGTCGCTTGTGCGGGTATTACTTGGCAGAGGGATCGGTGGTAAATACCACGGTGAACTTTTCTTTGAACGGAGTGACCGAAAAGGCATACGCCGAAGAAATTTCCGCCCTGTTGAAAAGTATCTTCGGCCTTGAGTCGGTGTGGGAAGTGAACGGCAACAAGGGTAACGTCATCTGTCATTCCTCTTTGCTCTCTCTGTTTTTCTCGGAAAATTTCGGGAAGAAGGACGCAAAGCATGTGGGCATGAAGCCCAACCGTGCTTTCCTGGAAGGTATTCTCTACGGAGTCTGTAGGGGAGATGCCGCCTTCAACAGCGACCAATCTCGCTGCACGGTCATGATGTCCCGTCCAATGCTCATTCGGGATTTGTACGTCGTTTCCCTGATGCTCGGCCTGTGTCCTTCGTTGTCGAAAACCGGCATTCGGACGGATGGTCGCATCTACAAGTCGCTCAATTTCAATGCCGCCGATTTCAACGCCGTGGCGTCATTGTCGGTCGTGCCTTATATCGAGTGGCAGCGGAGTAAAGCGGGAAAGATTGATCGGAATCGAGTCGGCAACCGCTTGATCTCCAAGATTACCGAGATCAAGCGGGTCGAATATGATGGGCTGGTGTACGATCTTCAGGTGAGTGGGTCGCATATTTACATCGCCAATTTCGTGTGTGTTCACAACTGCCAGTATTGCGGCTGCAAGCCGGGGATGAAAGAATTGTCCCTGGACCACGTCGCCCCACGCTGCCAAGGCGGCAAGACGACGTGGGAGAATGTCGTGGTCGCCTGCACGCCTTGCAACGCCAAGAAGGCCGGTCGCACGCCGAAGGAGGCCGGGATGAAGCTCCTCAAGGAGCCGAAGCGGCCCATCCACAACGTCTGCCCGTCCAACTACCGGGTCAAGGATTGGGATAATTTCTTGAGTTGACTTTTCGCAGCCCCCTCCCTATACTCATAGGGAAGGGGCTTGGTTCAACGCACCACAGCAAGCACAATCATTCAAATGGAGGAACGGTCTGATGAGCAACAAGAACGGCAACCACTCGCAGAGGAACGGACAGGGCACGTCACAGGGCATGGTTTGTCTTTGAGCAGGCCACGACACTTCTCGTCGAGATCCAATTCGGCGAAGGCGGCTCGGACTCTAAACTGTTCGTCTCCGACCTCCTCACCGTCTACCACAAGTACGCCGCCATCATGGGCCTGAAGTCCGAAACCCTCTCCCAAGAGAACGGGCATGCACTCATGAAGGTAACGGGCCGTAACGTCTGGAAATCATTCCAGCACGAGCCGGGCAAGCACGTCGTGCAACGTGTCCCCCCCACCGAGCGGAGCGGACGCCGCCAGACCTCCGTGATCTCCGTCGCCGTCCTCTCCCTCCCGCCCGAGAACAAGCTGGTGCCCTTGCGGGACCAGGACTTGGAAATCATCACGCAGACCGGCAAGCAGAAGGCCGGGGGGCAGAACGTCAATAAAGTCGCTTCCGCCGTCAGGATGAAACACAAGCCCTCGGGGCTGTCGGTCTTCATCAACGGACGCGACCAGGGGGCGAACAAGAAGGAAGCCCTCCGCATCCTGACCGCCAGGGTCCACACGATGAAGTCGGAGAGGGAGCAGTCGGCCTACGACAGCACCCGGAAGGCCGTCCTGGGCGACTCCGGTCGCGGGGATAAGGTCAGGACGTACAATTTTATGCGACATGAAATTGTAGATCACCGGCTAAATAAGAAGACGAATAAAATCGACCACTTCATGAAGGGCGATTTCTCTGTCTTATTTAACCAGGAGTCCAATGAGGAAACTGACGATTGATGTAGTGCGGGAGCGGTTCGCGATAGAGGGCTGCGTATTGCTTGCGGATGTATACCGAAGCAATACGCAGCCCTTGTCGTATGTTTGCTGCTGCGGGAACGAGTCTACGACGACATGGGCGAGGTTTCGCATCGGCAGGCGATGTGGCACATGTGGGGTCGCTAGAAGTAATGCCAAGAAACGTGGGTATACCATAGAACAAGTTCATCAGGAATTTGGGAACAGGGATATGGTGTGTCTGGAAGATGAATATGTGAACAATTATACGCACATGCGATATATTTGTTCATGCGGAAATCAGTCTCAAATTCGCATGTTTTGTCTATTGAAAGGACAGAAGTGTGATAAGTGCGACTCGGTAAGGGGTCAAACTCATTATAAGTGGATAGCCGATAGGGAGGAGGCGTTGTTCAGAAGGAGGTTCAGTGGACGTATGGGGAGTTTAGTCCGATCTACGCTGAAGGCATTGGGAGTTTCCAAAAAATTCAAATCTGCCGATATCGTTGGCTACACTCCAGCGGAGCTTCGGCGACATATATGTTCTTGTCCCGACTGGCCCGACATTGCGGAAGGCAAGTGGCATATAGATCATATTTTCCCAATCAAGGCGTTTCTTGATTACGGCATCAAAGACACGAAAATAATTAACTGCCTTGCAAATCTGCGTCCCCTGCGTGCGTTTGACAACATGTCGAAGAATGGTAGATATGATCGGGCTGAGTTTGAGGATTGGCTGCGAAAACGGGGTGAAGAAAAGTGCCATAGAATAGGTTGCAATTGTATGGTCTAATCCATGTCCATGAGACACAGGACTCACAGAGGTATCGAAAAAATGAATAAGCAGCAGCGGTATATCCGCGAGGAATCGACCGACGAATTGCCTGTGCGGATCACTCAGGCCCACATCGACGAGGCCCACCAGCAATGCGGCCTCGGCACGAACGTGGTGAAACGGGCACGGCATTGCGTTTTGGCGAAGGCACTGCGGGGCAACCCCATATACGGGGCCGCATTCTCTGATGTATTCGTGGGCCATGTCCTGACGAAGGTTCTGACGAAGGATGGGCGAGAGATCGTCTTCGCCACCCCCTTCAACCTCCGCAACCTCATCAAGAAAGGCGACAAGGCGGGGCGATGGGAAATCAAGCCTGGCGTCTACACGCTGGGCGTCCCCGTCCACAAGGAATACACCCCGGAGCAGAAGGCGAAAAAGGCTGAGTACAATCGGCGGGTCCGACAAGCGAACAACGCTACGAGCAACCCTGGCGTGCCCAAGTTCACCGCTATCTCGATGCGTGACATCAGCACGCCGAAGAAGTGACCTGTATCGAATAACGGAACCGCCCCCAGAAAGATATCTGGGGGCGGTTTTCTTTGGCAGGAGACTATATTGGAAATATCAACTAAGGAGATATTATGTTTATAAAGATCGGCGAGGATTATTTGAACTTGAACCAGATCGCTCGCGTAGAGTACAAGATGGAGGGGCCGAAGACGGTCGCGACAGTCTACTTCGCGAAGCCGGGCGGGTCCGACAGGCATATCATTTACAACGCGGACGCCGAAAAGTTGCGACACGCCCTGGAGGCGGCGTTGCCCATCCCTTCCGCCGAATTGAATAAGCTGTGCAAGAAGGCCGCAGCGGCGTCCAAGACCATCTGATTTTCGGAGAAGTCGAAATGGAAACCGATATCAGGGAATTGGGGGACCGTATTGCGTCCCTGAATAAATCCCAGGCGGTGCAACTCGGCGATTACTTGCGTAGCAAGGGCATCAATCCGGGCAACGCCCTGGATCGCCTTTTTGAAATATACCCCGAAGGCTTCCCTATGGTGCCTGGATTGAAATGGTCCTGATTACTTCCCGGCGAACATCTTCTGCCGCTCGCCCGTGTGATCCCCCAGGGCCGGTTTAGCGACGTTGTAATCGGTGTCCAGTATTTCGGCCCTCTCATACCAGTAGTCGGGGACGGCGGGGTAGCCGATTGCCTTCGCCTTGTCTTCGGGCATCACGGCGGTGTCCTCCATGCCCCCATGATACACGAGGTATTGGGTCGGGACTATGCCGGGGAGTTTCGCGATGAACTTCGACCCGTTGTTGAATTTGTTGAACGGCGACTCGTATGCCGGTGGCCCCTCGAACCGCATGTCCAGGGCACCGATGAATCCGTCCTTGCACGGCATGCCGCCGGGTACATGAATCATGCCGCACGGCACGGCTACTTTTTCAGCCGGGGGGATGGAAAAACTAGCCATCTCCGCGAGCCATCGTTTGAATTTCATGTCGATTTTCATACGGTATATATGTGGTCGTGGTATAATCTAAGCATGGCACATTTCCTACTCGAAGAACTGGTCAAAGAACACGCCCTGAAGTTCGGCGATTTCGACTTGTCGGGAGGAGCGAAGTCGCACTACTTCATCGACATGAGTAAAATCACCAACCACAGTGAAGGGTTGGACATCATCTGCTCGGAAATCGTCCGCAGCATCGCCTTCGATTCGGTGGGCGGTCCCATGCTGGGTGCCGCCCCCCTCGTCGGCGGCATTCTGGTGGCACACAGCAGGTTGTACTACGGATTGTCCAAGGCCGTCCGTGGGTTCCTCGTCAGGAAAGAGCCGAAGGTCCGCGTCGAATCCAATTCGACGGCCCGCAGCATCGAACTCATCGAGGGGGATCTGAGGCCGGGTGACAAGGTACTCGTGGTCGAGGACGTGGTCACGACGGGCGGGCAGACCTTGAGGGCCATCCACCACATCGAGTCCGCTGGCGGGAATGTGGTCGGCGTCGTTGCCGTCGTGGACCGACTGGCGGGGGCGAAAGAATTGTTGGCAAAATACAACTTCCGGTCGATCCTGACGATCCGGGATTTGGGGCTATAAGGAGAAAAAAATGAACATAGGCGATTACTTCCGGCAAGGTGCCTGTTTCCTTGACGAATTGTTCGTGGAGACGACGGGGCGAAAGATCATTGACCGGCTGACCAATGTGAAACTGCGGGCCATATACGAATTGCCCAGATCGGATTCCGCCCCCACGGCTTTCGGGATAGACCATCCTGACGAGATGGAGGCAGAGTTCGCGTTCGAGAGGACCGTTCGGAGGCTGGGACGCACGCCGCAATTCGGCGACATTTTCGTCGATTGTCACGGCGATGCCTGGTCGATCATCGGGAAACGTCGCAACGACGATCACTACCGTGGCCTGAACCGCCTGGTCTTGATCTTGTCCCGGTATATCGAATCCGCGACCACCGGCCCGAAAGTCGTGAACCCGGAAGCCCCACCCGTGTCTAAGTAAAGGAGAGAGATGCTAGAGATCGTATTGGCGGCGATGATTGCCGTCGCCCCACCCCCGGCCCCCGAATCCGAGTGGTCCGCCACGGCGACACCGACCGGAATCCGGGTGAAGGGGAAATTTTACGCCAACGCCATGTGTAGACCAACGCTCTTCGTGACGAAGCCCCAGGGTTTCAATCCGAAGATTCTGAAGCTCGAACTCCGGGTTCTGCCGCCGGTCAAGCCGATAGTGATCCAGGTCATGCGGGACATCGACGTGGATTTCCAGTCGAAGGGAAAATACGAGCGGGTGGAAATCGTACTGCCCGACAAGAAGAAGATAAGTCTGAAAGTTCGGAAAGAATAACAATGTTTCTCTCCATACCTTGCTATGGCGACCGAGCCGTAACCAACGAAAGTTTGGGTTTACTATGAATGTCATCAAGGATTTGTACGACAAGGGACTCACCAATCTCGGTGGGAACCACTGGATCGCCCACAATATTGCGTATGAAACTTTAATGGGCAGTGTCGCCTACGGTGTCAATAGTGACACTTCAGATAACGACATCTATTCGTTCTGCATTCCGCCCAAGGAGGAATTGTTCCCGCACCTTCGTGGTGAAATTTTGGGGTTCGGGGATGCGAAAGATGGTAGTAATCGTTTTCGCAATTTTCAACAACATCACATCCAGGACGTGGGGGCCGAGAAGGAGTACGACATCAACGTCTACAACATCGTTGACTTCTTCCAGTTGGTGATGATGAACAATCCGAATATGATCGACAGCCTGTTCACGCCTCAGTGGTGCGTGCTGCACTCCACCAGGGTGGGGCAGATGGTCCGCGAGCAGCGGAAGATTTTTCTCCACCTGGGAAGTTGGCACACCTTCAAGGGGTACGCTTACGCCCAACTGAAGAAGTGCGGCAGCCAGAAGCGGACGGGTAAGCGGAAGGCGGTGGTTGACGAGATGGGTTTCGACCCGAAGTTCGCCTACCACATCGTCCGCAACCTGAACGAGATCGAGCAGATCCTCACGGAGGGCGACCTGGACTTGCAGAGGAATCGGGAGCAACTGAAGGCGATCCGCCGGGGCGAGTGGGATCTGGCCCAGATCGAAGACTACTTCGAGAGGAAGGAAAAGGAGTTGGAAACTCTTTATAATGAGAACAAAGCCAATCTCCCCTGGGGTCCGAAACACGACGGCTTGCAGGAGAAGGTGAAGACCCTCCTGTTCCAATGTCTCGAAGAGCATTACGGCAGCCTTTCTCAGTGTATTGTGAACCCGGATGCCGCCGTGCTGGCCCTCAAGGAAGTCGAAGGCGTTGTCTCCAGATACAGGAAGATGCTCAGTGAAGTCCCTACCCAACCTAGTTAGCGAATGCCAGACCGTCGTGGTGGACCGCCATCACGACGGTCGTGGTTTTTTCCAAGAGATGTACAATGAAGCCGAGTACCGCATGTTGCCGTTCGACGGCCTGGATTATTCTCAGGCTCCCGTGTGGCAGCAAATCAATTGGTCCCACAGCGGATTTAATGTGTTGCGGGGCATCCACCTTGCCCCTTTCGAGAAGCTGGTGACGTGCGTTCATGGGCGTATTTTCGACGTTGTCGTTGACTTGCGACGGGATTCTGGCACCTACCTCAAGTGGTTCGGAGCAATCCTGGATGCCGACAAGCCGACCCAGATGTTCGTCCCCGCCCATTGCGGCCACGGCTTCTTGTCGATGACGGAAGGGGCGTCCGTGGTCTACTTCCAGGCCAGCATGTACGACCCCTCTAAAGAGCGATCCATCCGATGGGATGACGCCGACATCAACATCATGTGGCCCTGTACCGACCCGGTAGTCTCCGACAGGGATCGTTCGGCGAAGTATTGGCGGGAAGTCAAATGCGATCCCGCACCGACCCGGTAGTTCAAACCAGCACGAAGTCGGCGAATTGGATTTGCATGATTTCATGGGGGTATTTGGACCCGGAGGCCAATTCGGGGTCCAGGCTGCCCTTCCAATTATCCTTGATGCGTCTGACGACGGCGGGGCGGGTCGTGAAGAATGCGTCCACCGGCTGAGATATGGTCGATTCCTCCACGATCTGCAAATCCATCTCGGCGAAAAGTCTACGGTATTGTGACACCGGGTCCAGCGGGCGGATGACCTTCTCACCCTTGTAGCCCATCGCGATCAGTTCCGATTCGGTGAATACCAACTGCAAGTAGGCTTTATTTAGTTTTCTGTACAGATGGGTGCCGTGACGGGACGCCCAGGGGTGGCATCGGACGAATATTTTCCCGTCAAGTTTTTTCGACAATTTAGCTTGCTGGAGTAATTCGAGCGGGTCTGAGGCGTGGTCCAGCACGTCGTGGAGGAGGACAACGTCGAATTCGTTGTCGGCAAGGTGGGTCGTGAGCGTGAGCTTGTGCGGCATCGGCGGGTGCGACTCCCAGCCAGTCGCCACGGGGTCGTAGCCGACCGAAAGGGCGGTCCCATGATTAGCGGCGGCTGCTGCCGCCACGAAACCGTCTCCGCATCCGTAGTCGAGGAACCGCTTCCCCGTCAGGTCGATTTTGACGAAGTCCCGGAGGATGCCTTCCGCCCGGTTGGCCTTGTCTTCGGCGGAATCCCCGCCGATTAGTTCCGGGTCGATGGCGTCGGGCCATATGTCGCTCTTGGTCATGAGCCGCAGGTCGGTGAATTCGGAGAGGCGTTCTATTTCGGTGGCGGGTGGCGGCGTGATCCTCTTCTCCTCGTCGAGTAACTGACGGAGGAAGTGGGTGACGTGTTCCATCGCCCGGATGTATTCTTTTAAGTTTTTCAGGTCAGGCATTCGTCCGTCCTACTCTCTTATTTCATGATCCACTTCGACCGCCAGATAGCATTCGGGTTCACGCTGGACTTGTCCCCGCAGCACCACGCGGACAGTCGCCGGTACATAGATATAGTTAAAGGCGAGCTAATTGATTTCGCGACTAAATTGGGTATGAATTGTAGACTTTATGTTGGGCATCCCGACAACAATCACATGCCGAAACAACAGGGTGAGAGTGTCGCGGCCTTGGAATCTTACGCAGAGCCGACGAATTACCGGGCGGGGGATTGTCTGATGCAAGTCCTGGACATGCTCGCCTCCCAGGATGCCGATGAGAAGTACGTCATTTTGGTGACGGACAGGTACACGACCAAGAGCCGGAAGCAATTCGAGATCCCGGTTCGCCTGAATGAAACCAGTCGGCACGGGTGTGAATTTATTTTCGTCGGGATCGGCGACAAGTATGACGATGAATCCTTGGGCGAGTTCCGGGGGCATGGATGTGAAGTATTTCACCTGCCCGGCCCGGTCGGCTTGAGTGAAACCATAACGAAAAAAATAGGTGTATAATGGAAGCGGACCAAGTAATGCCGACACGGGGTATGGCGGCTGTGCCTTTCAAGATGAGTCCGGTGGACATCATAATCCCCTTCCACGGGGAGTACGATAAAGTTAGTCGCCTGATGGAGAGTATATTCAATACCGTCAGGACTAATCGATATCAAATTATTCTCGTGGACGACGCATCCCGCAATAAGACGTTCATCTCTTCTTTCAAGAAAGTGCCCGGAGTCAAGGCGATTCAGCACAAGACGCAAAAGGGCTTCGGTGCCTGCGTCAACGCGGCCCTGGCCGATACCCGGCGACCCCAGCCGCACGTCCTGGTGGTCCAGTCGGACGTGGTGGTGCAGGGGACTTCGTGGTTATTCAATCTCGGCAACTCTTTGCTCCAACTGCGGGACAAGGGGGTCAAAATGGTTTCGCCCATGACCGACAACCCGATGGACGGGCACCCTTTGCTGAAATCCCTGAATCATGATTTCAAGGCGGACGCGGTCTTGACTGAGGGATTCCTCCCGATGCACTGCGTGATGTGCCACAGGGAATTATTCAAGCGGGTCGGCGGTCTGAAAGAATACGGCTACGCCGGGGGCGAGGCGGCGGAATTTGCGGCACGGATGGGCAAGCACGGTTACAAGCAGGGCGTGTGCGGCAACAGTTGGGTCCACCACGAGGGGCGTGGGACGCTCAGGCTTTTTGACCGGGACGAAAAAGCCCAGGAAGTCTTGCGAAAAGCCAGGGAGGAGGCGGAAGCCGACATAAAAGCGTTGAAAAATTGACGGATCGAATCTACATATAAATGAGGTTGTTAATTCACGGAGGACACAGACATGAGATGCAAGAAACACGACGGAACTTATACCGTCACGGCTTGGCGATATTACTACCCGCAGTGCCCCAGGTTGTCAACGACCTGCAACGGCAAGGCCGGGGCTTGGGTCGCTGCTGTGACCGTGTGCGGTCAGCGGCTTTTTTAAGCCATTGCCAAATGTAGAATAGCCACATTTAATGTGGCTATTCTGTGGGTGCATACAACGATCAACCGCATGAAAAATGATTTGAGCGTGGCGGTTTTTGTTTCTTTTTGTCAAGAAGTGACAAAAAACCGCCACATCAACACCTAATCGCCCTCGTTTTTTAGACGGCGAGTTTAGAGTCGAAGGAGTTACAAATCTCTCGCGAGATTAGGAGGTAGGGGACTTCGGCGATTCCGACGTACTCCTCACCGAACTGGTGTCGGAATATCCCGTGTACTATTTGCAAGACTTGTCCGAGTTTGGGCCTCTCCCCCATCCCGTGGATCTCGTGGAGGACCATCCGGGCTTCGTTTTCGTATTCGTCCGGCGGAACCCCCGCCGTGGCGAGGCGGATGGGGTCGTGCCGGTAGAGCAGGTCCACCATCCAGGGGTAGCTCTCCCCAAACCGCTCCCTGTCCTCGGCCTTCTCAAGCCGACAAAGGGAGGACATTTCGGTCTTCTCTTCGGGCGTCAATTCGGAGCCATACGGCATCGTCCTGAATTGTTGACGCAGGGCAGTAAGCCTTTCCGTTTGCTCGCTTGTCATGGCAGTCCTCGCACAGCCCGCAGTCGGGGCATTTGTCTATGACATCACCTATCACCCGTAGCTGATTGACATCGTCCATCAGCATGATCGGGTAATAGTAGCACATGTTGCAGCCGGGGCAATACTCGATTTCTGAGATGATGGACATCCCGTATTTATGCTCGTGCGAGCAAGTTTTCGCTTCGGGCACGGGGATCAGCCGCCCTTCCGAAGGTTGCTGCTGCACATGTCGCTGGGCGGCAGAAGGTCGTCGGGCACGAATTCCGCCAGCCTGCGGAGGCGGCGTGGCATGCCTTCGGCGTCCGCCTGGGTGGTCGTCCTACCGGCGACGACCCGGTTGAACACCAGGAACCGACAGCCGCACTGTTCGACCCTCTCGAAGGATCGGAACATGTCTTCGTGGTCGGCGTAGTATTTCTCGTCGCCGATGCGTAGGAAGGTGTCCATCCCGACGACGAAGGTCGTGCCGGGGAAGTGCAGCGACTTCCTGACGAAAGTCCCCAGGCGGGTGAAGTGTATGTCGCCCGCCCAGGATTGTCCGTTCAATTCGGCTTGGAGGGTTTCGAGCCGCTGCCGCATGTCGTAGTAGTTGAGCGGGGGCTTGTCCACGTTCTGGATGCACAACTCGAAGTCCACCCGCTGGCCGTAGGCTTCGTGGACCTTGCGGGCGATCTCCAGGTGTCGCTCGTGGACGGGGTTGAACGCCCCGCAGAGCATATATTTCCCCCGACCGCCGTTGGCGTGGGTGGTCACGTCCGCCTGCCCCCGCACCAGTTCTTTATGCCCCGGCAGTCCCAGGACGACGCTGCTCTCCACCCGCTTGACGGGTAGGGAGTCTTCGAGGAATCCGGTACGGCCTTCCAGGGCGAGGCCCGCCACCACGGCGTTGAGGATCTTGTCGGAGGCGAATTTTTCTTCCAGTTCGCGGGCTTCCGGCCCATGCCCGGTCCCGGCGTACATCGAGTCCCGGTCGATTTCGTATTCGTAGGTGCCGGTGAGATCCTGGGTCTGGAAGGCGACGTAGACCAGATGTTGTCTTTCGGCACGTTCACTACCGCCCTTGGCGAGGGAGCATGAGACACCGACGCCGACTCCGCTGTGGTCGCCTTTGAGTTTGACTGCACGCATGAATGCGGCCATGGCGAGGTCACGGGCCGCACCCGCCGAGCAATACTTGTCCGGCTTCCCTTTGACGAAGTCGTCGAACGACTTCTGGTCGTAGGGGATCACCGCCTCCAGGAGGGTGTTCGAGCCGCCGCCGTACCGGAGCAGTTCGCCGACGGCCTCGGCCCCGCCCCCGGTGATCGCCAGGACGACGCCGTGCGGACCATTCTCGTGAATTTTACGAACGAGTTCTCTAGTTTTCGTCATTTATCGTCTCCTTTGCAGTATCTTACCACGATTCGGGTCGGTTGTAATGCTAGACCGGGATCTGTAACGCCGGTTCACGGGTTTCTATAGACCTGGTGCCACTCGCAGGCTACAATCCTCTTTATGTGCCCATGGGAATAAATATGGCTAAACCCCGATCCTGCCCCCATTGTCGAGTGAGGATTCCCTTCTCGGAGGGGTATCATTTCGACGAAAAAATGAATATGATATGCGGGGCGTGCGGCAAGATCGCATATCTGTCCGACTCGGAGTCCGGGCCGCAATATTCTCATCACGCGATTGTCGTCTCGGGTCAGTACATCGCCATCGAACCAGAAACAGACGTATAGAGGCAAGGGTATGGATAAGCCTGCGATTGTGTCGGAGTTGAGTCGGGCGTTCCGCGTCCTGAACGTCAAGTTATTCGCCGGGAATCTCGGCGTCGTCCGGTTCGCGGTCAACGCCAAGAAGAAGGTCGCCCTGCGGTACTCCCCGGAAACCAAATCGATCATCGTCGGCTCGGATTTTCCCAACCTGGAATATTCGGACCTGATCTGCACCCTCCTGCACGAGATGATCCACGTCTGGAATTACCAGACGGGCGTGATGGACTGCACGGCGAACCAGTACCACAACAAGAGTTTCCTGACGGGGGCTTTGTCGATGGGCCTCGTAGTCATCAAGCACAAGACGCAGGGGTGGGCCATCACGACGACCATGTACCCCCGCAACGTGGTGGAGCCGGAATACGTCAGCAAGCCGACCAAAGAGGCCGTCGCCCGCCTGGACGACGCCACCGCCGCCTGCAAGATAG
>JAYVUD010000482.1:0-3673 GCA_043788335.1 Chloracidobacterium sp.
TCAACAGGCTCCCGATCAGCCACGTCAATTGGGACTACTGATCACGTAACAAGACCTTTCCGCATTTTCACCTCTTCCTTTTCTCTTTTTACTTCACGCACCGGGACCGGCGTTGCTTTTCGCAGATTTAGGACGAGGATGCCGTTGTGGTCGATCCGGGCGTCGGGGAAGCGGATGGTGTTTTCGACTCGGATGTCGAAGAGCGACATTAAGCGGGCGGCGTAGACTATGCGGCCGGCTCCGCCGCGGCGGCGGGCGGGGTAGGCGTTGGGCGTGCCCGGTTTGACCGGTTTGAGGCCGATGCAGTCGTTCAGGCGATCGTACATCAGGACGTAGAGCGTCGGTTCGTTTAGCATTCGGTGGGTCACGCCGCACAACCGGAGGTGTCCGCGTGGATTGAGCGAGACTATCGGCCGTTTCCATCTGCCGCGGTTCTTTTCATACGGACAGCTTTCCCATTGGTTCATTAGATTCGTTTTCCTCCCTTTTTTGTAAGCTTAAAAAAGTGTAGCACATCTTGGCGTATGTTGCACAGTCGGCACAGATGTCGAAGATTTCACCGGCATAGATCCGGCGCCAGTATATGTTCGGCGAAATAGGCGATCTGCTTTTCAACCACCGTAGCCCGATTTTCGCCAAATGCGAAATTTCTCGATTTCGCTTGATAGTACCTGGACGGGGTCTTGATGTGACCTGGACAGCATCTTGCTGGTACCTCCAGCCATCTTTGACCATCCCTGGTGCCACTTTACTAGCACCTGATTCGCTTGCCGCCTTCTGCCGAATGGCATTCGTTTCATACCTACCGTTAAAACTTGTTGACCACCGCTGTCTCAATGTTCTACTATTAAGTAGGCGGAACCTCTACGCCTTCCCGCTGATGCCTTCGACACCAAAAAAACTAAGCCTCATCTATTTTGTCATTGCGACGCTCTTGCTCGTTGGCCTCGTGCCGCTCGTGCTGACGGGGTGGATGCTGTCCAACCGTTCGGGCAGCGAACTGCGCTCGGCAGAGAACCGATATCAGATCCAGCTCGTTCAGGAAAAGGCACATCATATCGAAATGTTCGGCAAACGGTACGGCGACCTCGTGTCTAATCTCGCCGCCGCGATCGAGCTTTCAAACTCCAACACGATTTTCTCAACGCCAAAGACGGAACTCAAACTTGGAGCGATCCTCAAGGAAAACCCCGACCTTCTCGCCCTCTACATCAAACCGCCCAGTGCCGATTCACTCTCCGTTTTTCGAGCCGAATCGATCAAACGTGACGACGTCGACGTCATCGCCGCCGCCGCTGCTCCGGGCCTCGCCAACGGCAAGGTTGACGCCGGCGAACTGCAAACCGTCGCTTCGACGGGCGATCGCGTGATGACGTTCTCGATCGGCGTTCCGGTGCCCGGGTCTGAGCCCGCCAAGATCGTCGCCGTTGCTTCGCTTCGCGACGTTTCGCGTGTGACCGTCGGATTTACGTCAATCAAGGACGAAGACCTCTGGAAAAACGGCCTGCCGATCATCTTCGTGGTTGACGAAAACGGCAACGCGATATTCCACCCCGACCCGACGCTCCCGGCGAGCGGCGTCTCGATGAACGATCTCAAGATAGTCCAGGACTGGCGTGAGTCCGGCAATCAGGTCGAGTCTGCTCTGGTGCCGTTTTCGACCGAAAACGGCGGCCGAAAGTTTGACATGATCGGAGCGTACTCCACGGCCCGGATCAGTCCGGACAAGAGCTTTGGCGTCATCACGATGCAGGACGAACGCACGGCCCTCGCCGTCGTCGGCGATATGCGTTCTCAGACGTGGATCATCAGCATGGCGTTCGCCATTTTCGCCCTGATCGCCGGCTACCTGCTCTCGCGGCACATGACCGACCCGCTGCTCCACCTTGTTTCCGCCGCCAAGCGCATCGCCGACGGTGATTTTTCGTCACGCGTCGATGCCAAAAATATCACCGAGATCGGCACGCTCGGCAACACGTTTAACGTGATGACCGACAAGATCGAGGAACAGATCGCCAAACTAGCCAAGGCCGCTGCTGAGAACCGCGAACTTTTCGTCGGTACCGTTAAGGCCCTCGCCGCCGCCATCGACGGCAAAGACAAGTACACTCGCGGCCACTCCGAACGCGTCGCCCGCATCTCCGTCGCCATCGGCAAACGCCTCGGGATGGGTGAACAGGAGCTCGACACGCTCCGCATGAGTGCGTTGCTGCACGACGTCGGCAAGATCGCGATCGACGACGCCATTCTAAAGAAGCCCGCGGCCCTGACGGACGCCGAGTTTGAAATCATGAAGACGCACCCGCAGGCCGGCTACAAGATAATGTCGCAGATCCCCGCGATGAAGGATTTCTTGCCCGGAATGTACATGCACCACGAAATGGTCAACGGCAAAGGCTATCCGCAGGGACTGACCGGCGACCAGATACCGCTGCAGGCCAAGATCATCTCCGTCGCCGACACCTTTGACGCGATGACCATCGATCGGCCGTATTCCAAGGGTATGGAACTCGAACCGGCTCTCGAGCGACTGCGGAGCTTTGTCGGAACCCGTTACCAATCCGACGTCGTTGAGGCTCTGATTGACGCCTGTCACGCCGGCGAGGTCGCCAACGGCATCGTCCGCCAACTCGCCGCCATCCGTGCCGCCGCCGAGCACGAGACCAAGGCCCTCGACCGACTAGTCGCCTGATCCTGTCAGAACCCCCTGCGTCAGCGGGCGGCCCTTTAAGGGCAGTTTCGCCATAACACGAGCATATGCTAAACACCGAGCAAACACAGGAAAAGTGGCAGGTCGATGCCCGCGGCCGCATATTCGACACCGATTTTGCGGAGATGACCGCCTGGATCGACGAGGGCGTCATGCATCGCCAGGACAAGGTCCGTAAAGGGAACCTCCGCTGGATCGAGGCCGGCAAGGTGCCGTCGCTCGTCGCCGTCTTTAACGCCAAAGAGTCCGGCCAGACTCTGCCGCCGCCGGTCGTGACAATGACGAAGCTCAGCCCGACGACGATCCCGGGCACGTCGTCGACCAATCCGCCCAACTTTCGCCCGCCGACCGTCACCGCACAGGCTCCGCCCACCGGCGCGCAGCTTTGCAGCATGCATCCCGACGTGCCGGCGTCGTTTGTCTGCGCGACCTGCCTGAGCCTGTTTTGCAAGGCCTGTCCAAACTCGTACGGCGGTTCTGTCAAGATCTGCCCGTATTGCGGTGCGATGTGCGACCCGATCGCCAAGGCCGCGACCGCAGACAACACGTATCGTCCGATCAATATCGCACCGAGCGGCGGACATTTCGGATTCAGCGATCTCATCGACGCCTTTGCTTATCCGTTCCGTTTCAAGACGAGCCTGATATTGGGAGCAATATTGTTCGCCGTGTTCTCGCTTGGCCAATCGATCGTCGGGTTCGACGGTATCTTTATGCTCAGCTCGGCGATAATATGCGCGATGCTGGCAAATACGCTGACGTTCGGCATCCTGGCGAATACGGTCGAGAATATGTCGCAGGGCAAGCTCGGCGAAAATTTCATGCCGACGTTTGAAGATTTCTCGCTCTGGGACGACGTCGTCCAGCCGTTTTTCCTGATGATCGGCGTTTACATCTCATCGTTTGGTCCGCTCGTATTGCTGATGGTCATCGCATTCTTTATGGTTGCCGGCACAGCGGGGA
>JAYVUD010000483.1:0-5370 GCA_043788335.1 Chloracidobacterium sp.
ACCGTCTCCCCGATCGAATTTCCCCCACGTTCCGCTCGGCCTACCCTATTCCTGAGCCGGACAAACCTTTTTCCGGTTTCATCCCGCGGTGTGTTGTCCGGGTAGAATTTCTTAGTCGAATCGCTTAATATAAACGTCTTGACGTTCTAACGTTCCGCCGTTACGATGTAGCAATGGGTACTGAACTAAAACGAGCAACAATCTACCTAGAACCGGAGCTTCACCAAGCGGTGAGATTAAAGTCCGCTCATACCCACCGCACGATCTCCGACATCGTCAATGAGTCACTTCGCCTCGCATTACGAGAGGACCAGGAGGATCTCGAAGCTTTCGAAACGCGTGCTTTGGAACCGGTGATCTCGTACGAAGCTCTTCTCGCCAAACTGAAAGCAGATGGCAAATTATAAGATCGTTTTCAGGCGGTCGGTGTACAAGGATCTTCGGCCTGTACCGAACGCGGATGTGAATCGTATCCTCGCGCGGATACGCTCGCTGTCCGTCGATCCGCGCCCCGTTGGAAGCGAAAAATTATCGGGACAGGAGCGCTATCGTGTTCGTCAGGGTGTCTATCGGATCATTTACTCCATCGAAGACGATCAATTGATCGTGACCGTGGTCAAGGTCGGGCATCGAGGCAACGTTTACGATCGCTAATACAGGCGACCCCGCCTGCGTTCCGGTCAATGGTCCTTGGGCTGGGAGCTATTTGATCGACCTCGCTTTCCTGACCACATTTTCAACCGTAAATCCATAATCCCGGAACACGTCCTCGGCCGGGGCCGATTCGCCAAAGCGGTCGACGGCGAGGATCGCGCCGGCGTCGCCGGTGTATTTGTGCCAGCCCATCGATACGCCGGCCTCGACGGCGAGACGGGCTTTGACGGCGGCGGGCAGGACCGACTCTCGGTATTTGGGCGTTTGGGCGTCAAAAAATTCCCAGCACGGCATCGACACGACTCGGGTCGGCGTACCGGCGGCGTTGAGTATCTCTCTCGCCTCCATTGCGAGGCCGACCTCGGAACCGGTGGCGATGATGATCAATTTCGGCGACGTTGCGGCCCCTGCTGTGGTCTCGGCCTCGGCGAGGATGTACGCACCCTTATGCAGGCCCTTGGCGTCCGCAAATTTCTTACGGTCAATTATTGCGACCTTCTGACGGGACAGCGCAAAGGCGGTCGGGGCGTGGGTGCGTTTGACGGCGGCACGCCACGCTTCGCGCGTCTCGTGGGCGTCGCACGGGCGAATGACGGCGAGATTGGGGATCGCCCGCATAGCGGCGAGGTGCTCGACCGACTGGTGCGTCGGGCCGTCTTCGCCGAGCCCGATCGAGTCGTGCGTAAACACAAATATCGTCGGTGTATGCGACAGTGCCGCCAGGCGGATCGCCGGCCGCATATAGTCCGAAAACGTCTGAAATGTTCCGCCGAACGGGATCACGCTGCCGTAAAGAGCCATGCCGTTCATCGCCGCGGCCATCGCGTGTTCGCGGATGCCGTAGTGAATATTGCGGTTCTGGTACGCTCCCGGCTGGATGTCTGCCGACGAATTGATATAGGTGTTGTTCGACGGCTTGAGATCCGCCGAACCCCCGACCAGCGAAGGCAATGCATCGGCGATGGCGTTGATGACCTCGCCGCTATAAGCACGCGTCGCTGCCGACGCCACGTTTTCGAACTTTGGCAAAGACTTTTCCCAGCCCTCGGGCAGTTCGCCGCTGCGGATCGCTCGAAACGCGGCACCGAGTTCGGGGTTCGCCTTTTCGTATTTTTTGACCGTTTCGTTCCACTCTTTTTCGAGGGCGGCACCGGCCTTGACGGCGGTGCGGAAATGCGTCAGAGCATCTTTCGGAATGTAAAATTGCTTGTCCTCGGGCCAGCCGAGATTGCGTTTGGTCTCGCGGACGGCTTCGTCACCCGGTGCGTCGGAGTGTGCCTTGCTAGTGCCCTGTTTCGGCATGCCGTAACCGATGATGGTATGGACGCGGATGAGCGACGGTTTGTTTTTTACCTTCTGGGCCTCTCTGATCGCTTTTTCGATCGCATTGACGTCGTTGCCGTCGGCGACCTCGGCGACGTGCCAACCGGCTGCCTCGAAACGTTTTGTCCGGTCCTCGGTAAACGCAATGTCGGTCGAACCGTCGATCGTGATCTGATTATCGTCGTAAAGGTAGATCAGATTACCGAGCTGCAGATGACCTGCCAGCGAGGCTGCCTCGTACGAGACGCCCTCCATCAGGTCGCCGTCCGAGCATATACAATAGACATAATTATCAACGACCTTTCCGCCCGCGACGTTAAATTTAGCCGCGAGATGAGCCTGTGCGATGCCCATTCCGACGCCATTGGCAAACCCCTGCCCGAGCGGCCCGGTCGTGATCTCGACGCCGGGCGTCAGAATATTTTCGGGGTGCCCCGGCGTTTTCGAGTGCAGCTGGCGAAAGCGTTTGATCTCGTCCATCGACAGGTCATAACCCGTCAGATGGAGCAGCGAATAGAGGAGCATCGACCCGTGTCCGGCCGACAGCAGGAACCGATCGCGGCCGAACCACTTAGGATTTTTGGGGTTGTGCCGCAAAAATTTGGTCCACAGCACATATGCCGCCGGCGCCATACCCAGTGGCAATCCGGGATGTCCGGAATTCGCCTTTTGAATAGCGTCCAGCGAGAGCGTACGGATCGTGTTGATACAAAGCTGGTCGATGTCGGTTTTCGTTTTGGTTGCTGTTGTCATTTGAATTAGTACCGTAATTAGATTGTGGATGGCCCCGAGCTGCAAACGGACGCTGAGTCGACGGCCTTGCCGATAAATTGTGCCGATCGTCGAACGCGTCCGGTTCGAACTATTTCCCCGATCACTCTATTTTGCCAATACTTTCGAGCGCAAGCAAAACCGATCGGTTGGAAGATGGTTCACGGGACGCTTGGCGTGCGAGATCGGATCTCGGCGACCGGAACTATCGGCGTTGCGCCGTGCGGCCGCAGAAGATCGTTGTTGTTAGTGACTTGAGGTTGGGATATGATAGCTGGCAAAGAAGGAATTTGGCGGAACCCATGAAAAAGTGTCCAAAATGCGGAAATGAAAATACCGACGCGATGAGTTTTTGCCTGCAGTGCGGCACCGCTCTAGCCGAGGCAGATCCGACGGTTTGGATACCGGGCGACCAGACAACCGAATCGCTTAAGGTCAGCCCGCCGACGGTGACGGGCCCGAGCATCGAAACACGATATTTTCGGCAGGAGATCAAGATTCCCACGATAGACCAACGGGCGGTACCACCGGGATCTGAAAAGAACGGGAAGAGTGTTTATGTGATCGTCGGTGTCGTCGCGGTCGTGTTCTTGTTCCTGCTCGTCGGCATTGCAGGTGTCGGCGGTTATTTTCTCTATTCACGCCAGGAGCTAGCCAACGGGTCGACACCGTCGCCGAAACCGAGCGGTTCGCCCCGCGTGACACCATCGGCCAGTCCGGGCGTTTCGCCGTCACCATCGCCCAACGCGTCGCCGACTCCGCAGCCATCCTTCACACCACCGACTGAGGCGACCAAGAAAGGTACATTTACCGTCTACGCTAATGGCGGATGGCAGTTGTCAGACATTGATACCGTTCCGCTCGAGGAGTTTCGCACCACCATCGACGGCAAGATCGACGTCGGCGGCGTCAAGGTCGGCGTCACCGCCGGCGGCGTAAACGATGCCGCGTCCAAGTCGAGACGCATCTACCCGGAATTTCCGACCGGCGCCCTTTTGTTCAGGACACGCTATGCGGACGGCAAATTTTCTAACGTGATGGCGATCGCGGCTCGCGGATCAAACGGCAATTGGCGAAACTTTCCGGACGAACGCGGAAAGATCGAGTTTTGTATCAATGACAATTCGCCCGGCCAGAACGGCGGGCAATTTACGGTCACCAAGACGTCGACACGCATTCCGGCGGCAAAGAAATAGGCCGGCCGAGCTAACCGAACGTCTTTTTGACCCACCACCGCAGGCCGACAAAGAGAAAGCGGTAATCTTTCATAAACTCGGGCGGTTTCCCCTCAAACCAGTGGCCGATGAACTGCAGTATCCACCCGACGACAAACAGGCCGACCGAGATCCGCCACATGCCGCCGACAAATAAGCACGCCGGTATCAGCAACAATGACAACGCGATCATCGGTATCCCAAATTTGTGCGTTAGCTGATTGATCGGATGCTGATGACTCTCAGAGTATTCGTCGATCCACTCGTCCCAGGTTCGTCCACCCATCATAAGCCAATCCTCCGTTACGGCATTTCCAACGATCTTACACCAAAATCATTTTTCTAGAGAGTGTTTTTACCACCAGTCCGTCGCCGAGGTCCTCGGTCTCGGTTTCCTCGAACCGCGCGAGAAAATCCGTGGGCATAAATGTATCGGCGTCCTCGACTGACACGGGCACCTCGGTGACGATCCATTTTTCGATAACGTCGGCAAAATCGTGATAGATCTGGGCACCGCCGATGACGAAAAGGTGACGGTTGAGGTATCGCTGCAGATCGAGGACCTCGTCCTTGGTCATTAAACGCATCACCTCGGCCGGCGGCGTTACGCTGCTCGAACCGCTCAGGACAACGTTTAGCCTTTTTGGCAGCGGCCGGCCGATCGAGAGCCACGTGTTGGCTCCCATCAGGACAGCATGCCCGGTCGTCGTTTCCCTAAAGTGTTTCATGTCCGCCGGATAGCTCCACGGCAGACGGCCGGCCCGCCCAATGGCAAAGTTTTTGGCGATGGCGACGATTCCGATGATCATTTGATCCTCTTGCCCTTATATACCGCGATTTCCGAGCCCTTTGCGAGCAGCACGGAGTACGGCTTTTCGTTATTCAGAAACGCAAAATCGTCGCCGTACGTTTTGCCAAAATCGACATCGATCCGCTCGTTTTTGACCGAGAAGAGCTCCCATTTCGGATGCTCGACCTTGTATTCGTCGACGCGTCCGGCCCCGCGGGCAGTATAACCCCAATAATGCTCAATGATAAATTCGCCGTGCGAACCGGCGGCGGGCACGCCGAGGCTCTCGACTATCTCGACCTCGAGATTATTTTTGCAGCTTGAGTTTGACCACGAATAGCCGACGTTCGTCTCGGTGCGGGTATGGCCCATCTGCCAGCATTCGTACGGCTCTCCGTAGATGACGCGGGCAACGGTCGCGATCGCCAAACGCGGCACGATCTCTTTCACAAAGCATACTGCCCGCCGCGTTTCGTTGTCCGCCTCGCGTTTATTGTAAAAGCGCAGATTGACCTCTTCGAAATTGACGTGAAACGGCACGGGCACGCCCAGCACACGCGTGTCGAGGAACATAAACCCGACCAGACTGACGTAGCATTTCCCTTCGTGGAGATCGAG
>JAYVUD010000484.1:0-2036 GCA_043788335.1 Chloracidobacterium sp.
ACAAGACAAACTCGTTCGTCTCAGACAACACGCGGTAATTTGCCCGGAGCGAGTCTTCGAATCCGGGTTTCTCGTTCATCATCCGTCGTTCTGCCGGAAAATATTTGGCACCTTTGGCGGCATAGCTTCGGACCTGTTCGATCGATTGGTCCTCGACACAAATATTCCATCCCTTGCGATCAAGCCAGTAAAACATGTAGGAGGCATTGTACGCTAACTGGTAGCCTTTTTTATCAACGCAGTTACCGCCCGATGCCACTATCAGGCCATCGGTGCTCATTGTTGGCACGATCTCTTTTGCCCAGACGAAAGCGGTCTCGTCGACGCGATGGTTCAAGATACTGGCCCGCACATGCTTGGCTTCGAGCAGAAAAGTAGCCGGTATCAACGCAAAAACCAAAAGAATTGCGGCAGCGTAGCCGAGGTTTGATGCGAGTGGTCGCTGACTGAAAGTGTCGGCAAAACCGCGCGCCAGATCCCATAGTTTCTGAAGACCGAAACCGAACAGCAACGCGGCGGGCGGGACGCTGAATACGTGATAGTAACTCGCCCATTCCTGCGAGGTCGTCCTGGCGGCAATTATATAAAATGTGAATGCCGCAGTAAGCCAAACGAGCGAATGTCGGGCGGTTCTTTCGCGGAGTCCTGCAAAGATGCCGAACAACCCGAGCAGCAATCCAAACACCACCCAGACACCGAAAAACTCCGTTCGCAAGATCCCGAGAACAAAACCGGGATCAGTCAAAAAGTCGGCGCCGAGCCAGTGATATTCATTGGAAACGCCGAGAGAATTGCCGTAGACGAGCCATAGATTTTTGGCGTGAAAATACCAGAGTGAAGTGGGCAACAAGGTCAATATGCCGAAGATGAAGACCTTGCTTTGTTTAAGGGAGCTCGCGCCAAATTTCTCGAACAGCAGAACCGCAAAGAGCAAGCCGATGTGAGCGGCGGTGGCTTTTGCAAGCAGCGTCAAAGCGGTCATCACGACGGCGCCCCAAAAATCAATGCTGCGCTCGGTTCGCAACCACTTGACGAAAAAATAAACCGAGGCGACGTACGTCATCAGCATCAATCCCTCGGGCTGGATCGATGTCGAAATGTCAAAAATTAGCGGGTTCAGTGCGAAGAACGCGAAGGCGACCGTTGACACGAAAGGGCTCAGATACTCGCGGGCGAGTTTGAAAAAAAAGAACAGGGTCCCTATCGAGAATGCAAGAGACCACAATCTACCGATCTGATCGTGGACGCCAAATATCTGGTATGTCGATGCTATCAGCCACGGGTAGAGCGTAAATTCCATTTCCGCGTAGCCCGGGCCGTCTCCACGCCAGTCGACGCGTGGGTAGAAGGGGTTCATTCCCTCGCGGACGAAATTGCGCGAAATGCTGCCGAGGTCCGATTCACGCCACGATCCGTGGTCGATCGGACGCAAAGCTTCGGCAAACCGAAACAAGCAAGCTCCGCCAAATAGTAATAATAATAGTACTCGGGAAAGCGTCATCCGAAATGCCAATATTTTGGTAAATAGATCACTAACCCGACGGTTATGATCCACAGCAAAAGATTAAGGAGCGTCGGCCGATCGCGAAGCAATATCTGCACCGGGTCGCCGCCTGCCCGGCGTTTGTGAATGAGGAACAGATAGCGAAAGATGCCGTAGACGACGAACGGGATCGTGATCAACATCCCGCGTGAGCCGACACGGGCGACCGTTTCTTCGGCTCGCGTATACAGGGCGTACGTGATCAAGGCCGAGCCTGCACAGATCGCCATGATCGAATCGAGGAACTCGAGCGAATAGTCGTCAAGGCTCGGTCGATGGCTCCCGGCCGCGTTTTCGAGCAGGACCAGTTCGTGTCGCCGTTTTCCAAAACCAACGAGCAGTGCGACCATCGACGTACAGAGGATTAGCCACTCGGATACCTCGACGCCGATCAGAAGTGCCCCGGAGATCGCCCGCAGTACAAAGCCGCTCGAGATGAGGATCACATCGAGCACGACAATGTCCTTCAATTTCAGCGAGTACCCGACACACA
>JAYVUD010000485.1:0-4515 GCA_043788335.1 Chloracidobacterium sp.
TTTGGATCTCGGCCCCGGCGGTCAGGATGTATGACATGTCCGGGTCCTTGGTCTTTCTGAGAGGCGTCGGGACACAGATGATGATGACGTCGCATTCCGCCAGCCGCGTAAAATCGGTGGTCGCGACCAGCTTATTATTCCCGACGCATGTCGCAACATTCTCGCTCGTTACGTCGACGATGTATGAGCGACAGGCATTTACCTCAGCCGCTTTTCTTTCATCGACCTCAAATCCAATAGTTACATATCCCTTTAGTGCAAATTCCACGATCAGCGGTAGCCCGACGTACCCGAGGCCGATGACGCCGATGCACGCGTCTTTGTTCGTGATTAATTTTTCAAGTTGCTCTTTGATCATTGTGTTTTAGTGCTAATATCCGGTTCCGGTATTTATTATATGGGCCCTTATGATGCGGGAATGTTTGAATTATTCCCAAAGCTCTAAACTATGTTAATCAGTAAAGTTAGTCAAGATTGTCGGTTTCTGTGTTAAAATTGCGATGCCGCACGGGCGACGACGTCTTACCTGATAATTGATCTCCCAAATAGACGGTGATCTCCGACTTGATATGAGTTTCGAGATAACTTCAACCAATCCGGTGGTCAAGGCCATCGTCGGGGGCACGGCTCCACGCCCAGCTCAGATCGCGGCATCACGCGGCGTTTTGCCGCTGCCGCAACATGATCTGCTCGAGGTGCTGGTCGCGTTTTACGGCGGCACGGACGCCGAACTTCGCGACAACGCCCGCCAGACGCTCACAACGCAAAATTCCGACTCGCTTGAGTCCAGTTTTCGATCCCACAACATCGCCCCGAGCGTTCTCGCTTACTTTGCCGCGCAACCGTTCCTGCCCCATGCGGTTTACGAGGCGATAATTGTCAATTCGCAGACGCCCGGTTCGGCGATCGCCCAATTTGCCCGCACGACGACGAGCGGCGAACTGCTCGAGCTTATCTCGCAAAATCAGCAGCTTCTGATCAGCGAGCCGGCGATCATCGACGCGATCATCCGCAACTCGCACCGAACATCCGAAGCCGAACGCCGGGCGTCCGAGACAAAACGCGAATTTTTTGAGAAAGAACGCGGTGCCCAGCAGATCGCCAGCGAACTGCGTGCGCAGGGCAGAGAGGCGGCGGCCGAATTTGTCGAAAACGCCGAATTTGCGACCGATATGGCAGCGGGCGGGATCTCGGCCGAGGACGCACTGTTTCTGGCACAGCACATCGAGGTACTCGACCGCGAAACGGACGACTCGTGGCTCGGTCTCGAATATCTCGAGGAGATCTACGAGGAATCCGAAGCCCAGCGTCAGGCGACGCTCGACAAGATACTCGGCGAACTCAAGAACGAGGAAGAGGACCTGCCCGGTGAACGCGTCTCGATGCTCAACCGCATTATGAGAATGGGCGTCAAGGACCGCGTCCGTCTCGGTATGAAAGGCGACCGCGAAGCCCGCAACATCCTCATCCGCGACCCCAATAAGCTCGTCTCTTCGGCCGTCATCAACAACCCGCGGATCAGCGAGCAGGAGATCGAAAATATCGCCTCGATGCGCACATTGTCCGAGGACATTCTGCGGCAGATCGGGTCAAACCGTCAGTGGTCACGCAGCTACAACGTCCAGCACAATTTGGTGCGTAACCCGCGAACGCCGATGGGCGTCGCGATGACGATCATGTCGCGGCTGCAGCTTCGCGATCTGACGTCGCTGTCAAAAAATCGCAACGTCTCGGACGCCGTTCGCCGCCACGCGACACGCCTGCTCTCCACGCGGACGGGCGGCGGCCGTCGTTAGAGAAATTTCGCAACGCGACCGGTTTTGATAAACGATCCGGCGAGATCTGTAAACGTGTGGCTCGCCGCCCCGAGCCATAGACCCAGAAACACCATCACCAAAAAATGCTCGCCAGCGTGCACTCGCACAAATTCGCCGATCGTCTGCCAGACCCGTGCAAATTCGACAAAGTTCGGCAGCCGCCCGCCCGTGTATGCCGCCCACGCGTAAACGCACCCAAACGCCGCCGCCGTCAACGCGCCCATAAAATATACGACACGGATCAGAGCGCCAAAGATCAGCCCATGCGAAAACCGCGACCGGTGCTTGAAAAAATGCCGGTACGGAAACCATAGAAAGCGAAATATCAGCCACCGCGAATACTGTCGCGAGACCGTGTCGAGATCGGGCCCGAACATCAATCCGCCAAACACGAACGCCACGCCGACCACCAACGCCGAAGCCACGCTGTGCGTCACGGCATAGGCCGCCAGTGCCGTCGGCACCGCCAGCAGAAAGGTTATAGCATCGTGTGTTCCGGCGTTCGGCATTGATAATCGTCCCGTGTGAAAATGTCCATCGCGGCCGCGTGTGTTAAACTACACGTTTTGATTTTACCGATGGCCGGCCTTTTCCAAAAACTCAGAACCACGCTCGAGATGATCAAGTTCGAGCATACACTCTTCGCGTTGCCGTTCGCATTTCTCGGAGCTGTTTTGGCGGCAAATGGGTTGCCGACGTGGCGGCAAATGCTGTGGATCACGGTCGCGATGTTCGGTGCGCGTTCGGCGGCGATGACGTTTAACCGCATCGTCGACCGCGATATCGACGCGCGCAATCCGCGAACCGCAGGCCGCGAACTCCCCGCCGGCAAACTCTCGGTCGGTTTTGCTTGGTTCTTTCTCTACGTTTCGATCGGGATATTTCTGCTCGCTTCGTACTCGCTCAACTGGCTGACGTTCGCCCTTTCACCGGTGGCTCTGATCTGCGTGCTCGGCTATTCCTGCGCCAAACGCTTTACCGCGTTTTCGCACATCGTCCTCGGCCTCGCCCTCGCGATCTCGCCCTCGGCGGCGTGGATCGCCGTCCGCGGCACACTCGACGACGAGGTTCCGATATTATTGTCCGTACTCGTGCTGATGTGGACCGCCGGATTTGACGTGATGTACGCCTGCCAGGATTTCGAATTCGACCGCAAAACGGGCCTCCACTCGATACCCGCTCGCTACGGCATCAAAAATTCGCTCTGGATCGCTCGTCTCTTTCACCTCCAGGCATACATCGTACTTGTCATCCTCTATCTCGCGACCGGCCTCGGCTGGCCCGCCCTCGCCGGCGTCATCGCCGTCGGCATTCTGCTGCTCTACCAACACACCCTCGTTCGTGCCAACGACCTAACCCGCATGAACGCCGCATTCTTTACCACCAACGCCTTCGTCAGCGTCATCCTATTCGCGTCATTCGGCGCCGCCGTGTTTCTTCGAACCAATTAGATTCCTTGCGAAAGTTCCAGCCCGAGCTCGCTTTTTTGCGATTAGATTTCACGCACGGATCGTCAATAATGTCGCGTATCGACATATTGAATTCAGAATGTCGCGTAGCGATAAATTGAATTTAGCCGTGGCGTTTCAACCCACGGTACGGTTAGCCCTCACAAAGACCCGCGTCGTGTCAGCGACGGATGAATCGCCCTTGCTAACACCCGGGGCTTACGCGGGCAATGCCAAAGCCCGCGCGTCAGCAAGGGCGTAACACTCAACCCCGTCGTGCCGTAGATCACCATGCCCACTGCCGGTCTAGCCGCCACGTTGCATACTTACAACACACGCCTGCACTTGACACGTGTGATAAAATAGACCTAGAAGCTTGATCTTTGAAAACCAACCAGCGATCTGTAAACCCCGGTCAGGACTTGCGGAGATTTGACAACCTATTTCAGGACAACGCAAATAAAAAAAATACGCGGGACAGCGGGACAAAATGAGTTAAACCCGATCGTTTCAATAGTTTCCCTGTCCCGCGGCTTGTCCCGCGGGGATGGATCTGAGAAAACCGTGGGACAGTGGGACAAAACGCCTTACTGGTAATAAACACAACGGGTTAACTTGTCCCACCTTTTGTCCCACTTTAATGAAACGTGGGACAAGAACGAAAGTAGAGGATGAAACCGGCCCGGCCTATTGTTGTGCGATTCGTTCGTCGTAGGCGGTGGTTAACTGAACGAGCATCCGCCTAATATGTCATTCAGACGGCTCTGCCCGCCCGCAGCGACGCCCACGTTTTCGGCAAAAATATTTTTTTTTGAAGATCGCGGGACAGACGAGCTAAACCCAATTGTTGCAATAGGTTCCCTGTCCCACGGCCCGCTTGGGACACCTTGGGACAGCGGGCACAAATCATTACACCAAGTTCAAATATTCCAGTGAACGTCATCAGCTCGGACCTTCAAGCCATCCTATTGTCGTAAGACTTGCGTGAGTCCGATCGACGCAGTCTCAATCGAGCGGCGGAGATCGTCCCGGTGGCTACTTGGCCTGAAATTCTTCGAGTGCCTCGAACACCTGCAGGGCGTATTTCACATTCCCGAACGGAGCCGAGACCTGCACACCCTGGATGACATCCCGGATCTCGAGGAGCGATTCACGGGCAATGTTTATGCCCTCAACTCTGGCCTCCTCCTTTCCTTTATCCGAGGCTATCCGCATGCGCTCGAGGATATCGGCAGCGACATTTACGCCCG
>JAYVUD010000486.1:0-8169 GCA_043788335.1 Chloracidobacterium sp.
TTGCAATACCGGCAATGGTATTACCCTGGACGCTGGTCGCCGTCCCCGTAGTGTTGACATTGAGGAATATCGGCACAAAAGTAGAAGACGAAACCTGCACCAAAGTGTAGGTTCCGGTTCCATTAGAAGCTGCAAAACCGATCGTGTTGCCGGAAACAAGTGTATTGTTGCCGGAAGTGTAATCGATCTGAATAGCTGAGTGCTGTGCACCTGTCGTCTGTGTGCGAGTCGCGGTCTGGAAGAACTTATTGTTTTGAACTGTATTGTCCGTGCTGGCGCTTCCGAAATAAACACCGGCACTGGTGACAGCCGCACCAAAGTAATCGGAAATATTATTTCCGGAAACCGTGACGCCGCTGTTGTTGGTTGCCGTCGATGTGGTTGATCCTATTGAACCAACTCCGACCGTCGGCAAGTTTGCTCCTGCCGGACCGATGTTGTTGTTCGATACTGTGTTCGTATCGTTACCGGTCGTGCCCGTAGTCGTTCCGAAACATACAACACCGCCAATCGGTGTTGTAGATACCGAGCCGTTATACGATCCCGTTAGCGTTGAATTTGTAAGAGTATTGTTCGTAGCGTCATTGATATAGCGGACCGTACACGTTCCGCCTGTCGATGAAGCAGTGGTATTCGAGATCGCAAGTGTATTGAATCCATCGTTCAATCCGTTGATCGTCACGCGGTCAGCGCCGTTGAGATCGATGAGCGGACTTCCCGCAGTGATCGCACCTGTGATCGTTCGAGCAACGCTGCCCGACGGATTGATCGTCATTGTGTAGTTCGAGTTGGCAGGTGATTCGAGCCATTGGTTAAGAACAGCCGAAGCAGTTTCCACACAATTACCTGCAACGTTAACAACGATATTGCCGGTTAATGTACTGCTGTTAACCGCGTCAAAGAAAGATTTGAGTGTCAGATATGTTCCGCCGTCGCAAACACTGTAAGTGCCGCCCGCGAGCGTAAAGTTTCCAAGGTTAAAGAAACCGAGTGAAGTCGTCGTGCCTGAGAGGATCGTATTGCTTACGACGGTATTTCCGATCGAGTTATACGTACCGGCCAACGTCGCCGATTGTCCGAGGCGGTTGCCTGTGAGCGTTGGCGATTCGGTCAAGCGAACGGTTGTATTCGTCAGCGAACCTGCACCGCTCGAGCTTGCGCTCCAGTAGCGAGTTGTGTTCAAAGTGGATATGCCGGTTCCGGCTGTTCCGCCCGAATTTGCGTCAAACGCCTCGGCCTGAACCACTAGCGTGCCGCCAGCGCCGGTCGTCGGGTTGACCAATTCGTAGAGATTATATGTGCTCTTTCCTATCGGGAAGGTAAACGTGCTGCCTGTAACCAAGCTTGCGGCTAATGTCCTTGCCATCGGGCCGTTGACATAAGAAGTTGTCGAGCCGTTCGCAACAGCCGTCGTCGCTGTGCTGCCGATAGTAAGAAGGTTGCTGCTAGATGTGATCAGGTTACCTAACGTCATCGTCAAGGTACCTGTCACTCCGCTGCCAACCGTAAGGCCACCACCTGCCAATGTCACGCCGTTGGTATTGTTGATCGTTAAGAAAGTAAGTGTGCGGGTCGCCGGAATTTCGACACTTGTCGTCACTGCATTGGTCGCCGTTGCATAGGTGACCTGCATTGATCCTGTTCCAAGATTGAAAGTCGGAGCAACGTCAAATGTTCCTGCCGTCGTTCCGCCGCCGCCACGTTGGACAAAGCATCCAAGAGCGGCTCCCGAACCGATCGTTATCTGATTACTATTGACAAATTGTCCCGCAAACAAATTGACGCGGGTCGTAACTATTGGTGAGCTAAGCGTAACGTTGAAGGTATTCGAGATGCCGACGCCGATTCCCACGAACGGCGTCGCAGCTGTTCCAAAAGTTCCCGAACCAACATAGGTCTGAGCTGCTGTTCCGACAAAATCAAAACGGCCACTGGCTGCAGTTCCGACAATAGAGCCGTTGTTGGTTACAGTCGTTCCGAGCATATTTAAAGTAAAGCCCGTCGTCGCGTTGGTATTCAACGATGCACCGGTGTTGATCGTGAGGTTTCTATAAACGGTCGTCGCAGCTGACAAAGTAGCTGCCTTGGCGTTTGTGGTATTGTCAACGACAAGATTTGGAACCGCTCCCTGGATCCTGAAATTGAAATTCGTTGCAGTCGCCGCGGTGCCGACATTGAGCGTGCCGCCCGAAATGCTGCCAAGTGTGCTGCTGACTTGATAATCCTGCGGCGTGGCTCCTGTCGAGGCCTGGACCAGATTTATTGTGCCGCCGCTCATTGTGAATGTCGATGTTGTGCTGGTAAGGCCAAAACCGGGTGAGGACGATCCCGCATTTCCTACGGTTGTAACGTTAATAGTTCCGGCAGACATCGTGAACGTGCAGGCTGACGTGATCAGCAATCTACCTGTAAAATTCGTTGTTCCTCCTTCGAAGATAAAGCTCGAAGTGGATGCGCTGCCCATCGAATTGCCTGATGCAGTTCCTACATTCATCGTTCCGGCAGTTATTCTTAACAAACCCGAATTTGTTGGCGAACCGCCCTGGCCCGTTACCGTAGCATTTGCATTATTGAGCCAAAATCCGCCAGTCGCCGGTATGCTGTAGGCTACAGCGTTGAAATATGGGTTAAGGAATGTATTCGACCCGTTAACTTTGAACGTGCCATTAGTGATAGAAAGAAATCCGGCCGTCGCTCCCGTAAGAGCAGATGCCGATTGAACTCCAAATTTCGAAGCTGTAACTACAGCACTCGCAGACAATGCCGTCGTAGGCGCGGCGGAAACGACAAACGTCGTAGAATTGGTGACGCTCGATACTGTTGCGTTGGCTGCGAATACGCCTGTTCCTGACGTGACCGAAACGTACATTCCGGGTGCAAGGTTAGTGGTGCTGCCGACAGTGATCGTTGTCGTAACGTTGGTCGCACCCGCTGCCGACTGATAGGTGATCGCCGGAGTGAAGTTTAATGTCGATGCTGAGGTTGTGCCTTTGTTTAGCGTAACGCCCGTCGAACTCTTCAAATTTGTTACAGCAGCACTGTTGCTCACATCAAATGTTGCGGTTGAAGCCCCCGTAAACGTGATTCCCACCGCTGCGGCATTTGCTACCGTTCCGCCGGCGCCCGCCGTGGTGCTGAAATTCACCGTTCCGTTGTTCGTCATGTTTCCGCCAACAGATAGCGAGTGCGTCGTAACCGTTCCGGTCGAACCAGTCGCCGAAGCTTTGAATGTTCCACCCGCCGCAACCGTGACGTCAGTCGTCACTGTAAGCGTTCGGGCCGATACCTGATCATACTGAAGGACGCCTGACGTTCCCTGCCCAACGGTCAGCGAATAAGCAACTGCGGTCGCTGTATCAATAGTCACCGTTGCTCCGTCAACGATCGTTACGTTATCAAATGCCGTAGGAACAACGCCGCCTACCCAAGTTCCTGTAGCGCTCCAGTTACCGCCCGCGCCAACGGATGAAATATTGCCTAAACCAGAGGTTGCCTGGCTGCCCGTCAAGGCAGTGCTGAGCAAGCCTTCTCCGGCAGCATAGACCTGGAAGAAATATGTCGTGCTCGGACTAAGGCCCGTAACCGCCTGCGAGGTCGCATTTGCGGTCGGCTGCGGCGTTAACAGTGTGAAGTTAACATTGTCAGTTGATTGATAAATGGCATAGGCAGCTTCTGTAGACGCAACGTCCGTCCAATTCAGAGTCATGCCCGACGGACCGATTGCGGTGAAATTCAATCCTGTCGGTGCCGCAGGAGCGGACACGGGAGGCGTAAATGTAAGCTGAGTGTTAGCAGCAGGAACGGTTGCCAAGGAACTTGAGGCAGTGTTATTGAATGTCGCCGTATTGGCAGTCTGCTGTGTCAGCAACTCCGCCGCCGTCGGCACAGCTGATATCGACTGTGCATTTATTCCCGTCGAATAGGTATAGGTCGCGGTACTCGCCGACATAGTTCCGTAAACAAACTCGATATGTCCGTCCGCCTCGTAAAGCTTGACCTGAAAATTCAAATCCGGCCCAGCATTACCAAAAACCTCCATACCGATCCATTCGACAGTCAAAATTCTACTCGGTGCCGAACCGGTGGTTTGGTACTTGGCATTACCAGACAAGGTGCCTGCTGCCGGTATGGTCAGGTCGTCCCACATCGGAGCCAGAGCAATAGGCGAAAAATCAGCCGCAGCATTCGCAGACGCCAACATCGTATTGGTATATGAGTAAGGGCTTGAGAGTCCGCTGCCAGTCGACGATGACGTTGAATTAAACGTCATGAAACCATTTGTCGAAAGCCTGAAATTTGTATAAACGCCGCCATTGTAAACAAACTGGAAACCGATCGGAAGATTGTCGCTCAGATTATCGTCAAGGCTCGTGCCGTTTCTCCAAGTCGAAACGCTCGTTCCAGTCCCAGAGATACTGGAAAAGCTTATTCCGGTCGAACGAGCGACCGAGTAATTATTCACTGCATCGGGCCTGTTTGTCATTCCCGGCGTATCGCCATTTGCAGATTGTGCCTGTGTTTCCATTGGCGCCAACATCTGTGGTTCGGTCTCACCGTCCAATATAGCGGTCGATGGGCGGCCCAAAAGCACACCGCCGCTTTCCTTCTCAAACGCAATGGGTCTTTCCGGCGTCGGCCCAACCGCAGGATCCACTTCAACCGGAGGGGTCGCTGCTGGTATTGGCGATGTTTTCACCGACGCCGCCTCTTTCGCAAACGTGAAATAGGAAAACGGATTGATGTAATCAGTCCAATCGGCGGTTGCCGTTACGGCTGAGATCGTGATGATGATGAGCGATGCGATGATGGTGCGGAACGGACGGGTACGGGTTAACATAAGGTTTTCCCCCTTGGTTTGCGTAGGGGGTAAATACTCCTGAAATAAAACGGTGCTGCTGTCTAAACTGATGTTCGTGTAAACAACGAAAGGCGGGAAATTTCCAGAGAAAAAGCAACTGGAAATCTGGGTGATTTCGATACTACAAAACGAACGAACTAAAAACTGTCTTTTACAAAATGTAATGGAAGTATAAGGGTTTACGGCGATATGTCAAGGGGGGACGATGAGAAAGGGAGAAAAGGAGAAAGGGAGAGGAGGGGAAATGGGAAAATGTGAAAATGTGAAAAAGTGAAAAAAGGGGGAGAGGGATCGGTAGTCCCAGGTCCCAGGTCCCAGGTCCCAAATCCCAAGTCCCAATTCCGGGGGAGATGTCAGAACCGGGAGCGGTAGCGACTGGGTTCTTGATTCCGGTGACGGGTGATGTTGGAAGAAGACAGGAGACAGGGAGAGTTTAGAAAATGAAAAAAGCCCGCGGAGGGGTCCGGGGGCTTTTTTTTCATTTACTGAATGCGGGCGGATGGGCCGCCCGGCGTATGGGCACGGGTTACGGCAACGGGTCCGAGATGAAATCGTTATTTACCGAATTGGTAAACGGCGTAACGCTTCGGAACGACGGTGTAAAGACAAACCGTTTAGCGGTAATGCTGATCGTGTAGGTCGCACCGGTCGGGACGTTGTCGAACTGATAGTAACCGAACGGTCCCGTGACCGCCACCATCGGCACCGGCAGGCCACCGTCGGAGAGGGACACCTTGACGTTCTTGATGCCCTGGCCGCTCGGTGTCGTCAGGCGTCCCGAGATCGAGACTCCGGCGACCCATTCGTCAGCACCGATGTCATATGCCGCACCGATCGGCCGGGTTTGGCCGTCGATGTCGGTGGTGACAGCCGCCAGTGTGACGCCGGTATTGATCATCGGACTGAGTGCTGCGAGGTGAAGGTCACCGACGACAAACAGCGGATCGACCGCCTGCGAATTGGCATCCTGCGTTGTCGCCGTCTGCCAGTTTGCGAGGGTTGCCTGCGTTGCCGAGTTAACGAACCCAACATTTTGTGCAAAATAGTCGTTGTAGTTGATCGGACTAAAGACACCCGACGCACCGGCGGCATAGACCGCATATCGCGTCGCACCCGCTGTCTGAGTATTTGCAAAAATGTTGTTCTGGATATCGAGGGCTCCGGCCGCCGTCACGCCGGTTCCGACGTAAAGTGCAGCTGTGGTTCCCGACCCCTGATTGGTGTTCATATTAACGGTATTGTTATAGACCTTGTAGCCCGCTGAACCTATGCCGTTAAAGTTGAGACCAAATCCGTTGCTCGTCACCGTCGCCGAACCCAGTCCCGTGATATCCGAGACAAAGTTGTTGGCGATGGTCACATTTGCCGGGGCCGAGGTCGCTCCGATCTGCATACCAAAAGCACCGGTGCCGGTGGCACTGACATTCTTGATATCGCGGATCGTATTGTTGACCACAAAACCACCGTTTAACGTACCCGCAAGCTGGATACCGCTCATCGCGGCCGTCGTCGTCGGCGTCGATTGGACGCCGCTGATGGTGTTGCCGTTGATCACGAAATTCTGAGCGGCGGAGAGCAGCATACCGCGGAAAAGGTTCTTGTCCGCGGCAACCGTCGAGCCCATTGCATTACCCACGATGCTCCAATTTTGGTCGAACGTCGTCGCACCGCTGAGGAACATCGAATTTTGCACGCGATAGATCGCGTTGTTCTGTACCGTGTTGTTATTATTCTGAGCCTCGGCCGCACTGCCTAGCGTCGTGCCGCTGCCGGCCAGGATGCCGGCGATGATGGTCGTGCCCGCGTTGCCCGAGATGATACAGTTTTTGACCGTATTACCGCTTGCACCGTTAGCCGCACTCGCCGCACCGATCCAGATGACCGTACCACCTGCGTTGCCGTAGGTGATCGTCAGGCTGCGGTCTGTGCCGCCCGTCAGCGAACCGTCGATCGTCACATTGTCCGCACCAAACAGACGGATCATGCCCAGGGCCGCTCCGTTGCCGGATATCGTCCTCGCCGCTCCGCTCGGTTTGATCGTCAGGCCAAATCCGCCCGGCAGTTGGTTGAGTGCGACCGCACCCGTCTCACCGGTCAGATCCGACGTGATATTCGCCGTCACGTTGGCCGTAGCTCCGAGCAGGTTGAGTTGCTCAAATAGACCACCGGGGTTGGTCAGCGACGGATAATTGCCGCCGCCGCCCACGGTGTAGACTCCGCTGAGCGGTGCCGCCGCGTTGAACCCGCCGTTAACGGTATTGTTGGCACCATTACTGTCAGGTGTCGTCACCGACGCCGACATCGTGTACGCACCCGGTGTCGTGAGCGTCGGAGCCGCCGCAAATGTGACGGTTACCGACTGGAATGGAGCGATCGTCGCGATGATCTGCGGATTGGTGTACGTATAACCACCCGGTCCGCTAATCGTGAACGATACACCGACATTCGTCTGCGTTGCCGAACCGACGTTGGTAAACGTCGCCTGCGGCGTCGGCGTCGTGCCCGTCGGGATCGTGCTGGCATTGACCGGTGAGACGATCGACGCTGCTGCGATGTCGTTGGCCGGCGGCGGAACGCCCGCGAATTCGTCAGCACCGAGATCCGGAGCCGTACCATTCGGGCGGGTATCGCCGTCGATGTCGGTCAGGACGCCAACTGCTGCACCTGCCGACTCGATCGGCGTTGCCGTCGCATTCGGTATGTGCAGATTGGTAGCGGACGTAAACGGAGCAAGTGCCGTCGAGGCAAATGACGCGTTGTCGTTGGTTCCGGCGGCTGACAGGGTGCTGGTGTATGACCTGAAGTTGCCCGCCGGCACCGTCGCCGTCGGATCAAACGCCGAAGCCTGGTACTCGCCCGTGCCGAATGTCGTGCCCACCTGAGCGAGACGACCGTTCGGATCGGTTCCGACAAAGTACGCGTTGTTATTGTCGGTCAGGTTCATCGTCACCGTGGCTGCCGACGGCAGGAACATAGCGACGTGCCGCGTTCCGGCCGGGTTACCGCCGGTGATCGTGTTGGCAAAGATGTTGTTGCGAACATCGATACCGGTCAGCGTGTTCGACGAGATACCAAACGCCGCCGTCAGATCGGTGCTGACGATGCCGCCCATCGGACCATATAGATTTACCGAGTTATGATAGATCTTATGTCCGGTGCCCGAAGCGACACGGATGCCGAATGCACCAAATGTCGCACTGAACGCTCCGGTTCCGGCGGTTTGATCGTTAATAACGCCTGAGACAAAGTTGTTCTGGACGATGTGGTTGCTGCCGCCGCCGAGGTTCATACCGAACGCACTCCACGAGTTG
>JAYVUD010000487.1:0-2316 GCA_043788335.1 Chloracidobacterium sp.
GCGATCATCGACGCCATTCAAAACCGCGAACGGACGGCGACGCTGCTCATTACCAAAACAACATTCAGTTTACAGTCGGGCAACAGCCCTACGCCAAACGATGTTGAGGGTTTCGAGTACATCGAGACCCTCGGCCCGAAAAACGAACTCATCATCATTGGCGGCGGACATTGTGCTCTGGCTTTGTCGGAACTGATGGCGAGGATGGATTTTCGTATTCGCATTTTCGACGACCGGCCCGAACTCAGTACGATCGAAAAGAATCGGTTCGCCGACGAGATCACGATCATCGACAGCTACGAGCGGATCGGCGATCTTATCGCGTCGGGCGACGAGACCTTTGTGGTCGTGATGACGCTCGGGTACAAGTTTGACGAGATCGTGATCCGGCAGCTTGCCGGCCGACACTTCAAATACTTCGGCGTTCTCGGCAGCCGTGCCAAGATGAAAACGCTGCTCACCACGCTCAAAAACGACGGCTATCCCGCCGACGACCTTGCCCGTATCCGCACGCCGATCGGGCTTCCGATCAACAGCCATTCGCCCGAGGAGATAGCGGTTAGCATCGCCGCCGAGATCATTCAGGTGAAAAACGCTTGACGGTCGGCAACGCGGATCGTACGCCCACGATTTTGTGTTACAATCACGTTTCACAATTTCTCGTTCCGCAACTTAATGAAGAGTCATAATGTCGCCAAACCTAGCAAACGTGGTTATTTACGGAGCCTCGCCGGCCGTGAATACTACGTGCTGAAACGCCGTTTCGAGTGGCTTCGGCGGTTTCGCAATTTCGCCCGGCCGAAACCGGATGTTCAACTCGAGCATCCGGTTTTCAGTCATCGAACGATGATGCTGCGGCCTCTGCGGGACGTCGAGATGTACCTGCAGCATAACAAGATCACGAACCTGCGGCTGGCGATCGCCCCGATCAATCGCGTCGTCATCCGGCCCGGACAAACATTTTCGATCTGGCGGTTGGTCGGTCGTCCGACCGCAGCCAAAGGGTTTCTCGAGGGACTCGTTCTTCATAACGGCCGCATCGAAAAGGGTGTAGGCGGTGGCCTTTGCCAACTCGGCAATCTTCTATACTGGATGGCTCTGCACTCGCCGCTGTCCGTGACCGAACGCTATCGGCACGGTTTTGACGTTTTTCCCGACATCAACCGCAAGATACCCTTCGCCTGCGGTGCGACACTCGCATACAACTACATCGATCTCCAATTGCGCAACGACACGCCGGACACATTTCAGATCAACCTCTGGCTCGATGACGAGTATCTCAATGGCGAGATCCGGTCCGATGTTAAGGCAGAATTTGAGTACGAAGTTTATGAGACCGACCACCTTATCAAAATGCAGCCGTGGGGCGGCTATACCCGTCACAATCGCATATGGCAACGTAAGACCAGCCTCATCGACGGCATGCTGACCGAGGACCTGATTACTGAAAACCACGCGATAATGATGTATAACCCACTTCTGACTGCATAATTCGAACCTGCCGAAAATACTTCGGGAACAAAATCCTCCAACCGGTGTCTAACCTAACAGCGGATGGTACTGCCGCCACAGGAGGACAAGAAAATGTTTGATAAATTGATCGAATCTGAACCCGCAACCGCCGATTTCAAAAACCGGCGAAGGTATTTTATAGTGTCGACCGTTGTCGTCGGCATCTTTTTTGCGACCGCGGTGGTCATCAGCATCTACGCCGCTGATTTTTCGCTCGGCAGCGGCAATTTCGAACTCGAGGCGATGCTTGCCCCAAGCGAAATGTCGGCCGTCGCCCCGGAACCGCCCAAACCTCGGAACCTGGCGTCAACGCAGACCGCCAGCAAGAGCGACGTTCCCATTCGTACGATGAACATGTCCCGCCCCGACGAACCGACGCTCGTTCCTATCGGCATCTCGGTCGAGCGCAACACGGCGATGGCACGTCCGCTCGGAAGCGTTGCGTTGGGCAACGAAAATACCAACCCGGTCGGCTCCGGCCGCGACGCGAACGGTGCCGGACCCGCTGGTGGTTCCGAACTAATTTCGAATACCACACCGGTCGTCGAAAAAGACCCGATCGATCCGCCGCCGGCAAAGGCTCCGGTCGTGAAAAAGCCGGCCGCACCGCAGTCGCTCGGCGTCATCAACGGCAAGGCCGTTTATTTGCCAAAACCAACTTACCCGGCGACTGCGATCGCTGTAAACGCTCAGGGATCCGTAAATGTCCAGGTACTCATCGACGAGACCGGACGGGTGGTCTCAGCCAGCGCGACAGGCGGTCATCCGCTGCTCCGGAGTGCCGCCGAACAGGCCGCCCGCAAC
>JAYVUD010000488.1:0-2815 GCA_043788335.1 Chloracidobacterium sp.
GAGCGACATAGGTCACCGATATCAGCGCGGCGTCGGTCGACGGCGTCGCCTTTCTGAGGACATTGCCGTAATAGACCTGTGCCTCGAGCAGCTTTGCACCCTGTGCGTCCTGGTCGGTGATGCTCTCAGCCGAGAGACTGGCGACGCGGCCGAGGTTGTAATAGATCCGCGGCTCGTTCGGATTTTCCGCCAGCAGTTTTTTAAGGTCGGCGTTTGCCTGGACGTAATTATGTGCGTTTATCGTTCGCTGGATCTCGAGCAGTTTGACGGTCACCGGATTATCGGCGACGGCCTCTTGCGTCATCGGGCGGCTCTTGCGTGCCTCGCGAGCGGCCATCGCTCGTTTTCGGGCATCGGCAAATTGGGTGAGCCGGGCCGTTTCCTTGGTCGCGTCAAATGTCGCGATCATCTCTTTCATCGACGCCGCGACGTCAAAGCCCGAGTCTTCGGTACCCCTAAGCTGGTCTGCAAAATAGAACGCAAGCACACCGCCGCGTTCGTAGGCATCGGACAGTTCGAGAGCCGTCTCGTCCGCGAGCGTCGCCTTAAATTTAGTCAGTTCATCGGTGACGGCCCGTTTCTCGGCGTCGGTCTTTAACCTGCCGAGCTTTTCACGTGCTTGTTGCGTCGCCAGCATCGATTTGCTGTATTCGACCTGTCGGGCGTCGATCGCCGCGACCAGCGAACGGCTGACCGCCAGATAAACGTCCGGAGAGATCCGTGCGTCAGATTTTCGACGCTCATCGAGGAGCGGTTTGACAGCGTCCTTTATCGCGAGTATGCCCTTGGCATTTTTGAGGATCAGCGGATCGATGACAAACTGCAGGAACGCACGCCGCACGTCTGAATAAGACAGGTCCTTGTCCGGCGGCACAATGACGTAATAATCGTCCTTGATATTAAGAAAATTGACCGTACCAACCGGTGCGAGCATTTCGGGCACGATCACAAATCGCCGCTCGCGATCCCGCGTCTCTAATTTTTGCAGAACGGTCGACTTACTGCCGCTCTTTTGCGTCTCGATCTTGATCTTTTCAACGTAAAAAACCTCGGGCCGCGTATGCATGTAGTCGAGCAGTTCGCTGACCATCTCACGGGTTGACGTCCGCAGGTCGCCATCGGCCGCCGCACGATATTGCTTTACGTAATCGTCAAGCTTCGAACTAATGCCCGAACGACGGTAAAATTCGCGCACCAGCGGCGCAAAATCGAGAACATCGAGCAGTTCGCCCGGCAGGTCGCCGGTAAACGCCGGATCGTACATATCCGGCATCGGCGACAGGGCGTACGCCATCGAAATGAACGGTGAAACGATCTCGGCGTCGGTCTTTTTAGGATTGCGTTTCTTATACTGTGCAACAAATATCGATATCCGCGAACGCAGATCCTCGTTCAGCCCCGCATTGTCCTGCAGCAGCTGTTCACGAAATTTCAGTCCGTTTTTGGAGAGCGGCGTATTGATCAGTTTAACGTCAACGCCCGCGTCGTTTTTGCCGTGGGCCATTTCGAGTGCGGCGAGCACCAGGATCAAACGCTTTTCGGCATCGACCTTGACGCCATAATTCGACAGGTCAAAAACCTGATTTCCGCCCTGCCCGAATACTGCCGCCGGAACTAACGCTAAAACGAGGAACAATAAAAACTTACGCATTGATTAGATATACCGTCGATCGACAAATTTCGCGATCTGTCTGCACCACTTTCTGCCACATTGATTAAAGATGTTTGCGGCCGCACGCGGGATGCTTTTCATTTGAAAAAAAACGGAGAACTAAGGAAAAGTCGCCTCGTCCTTATGTCCCCCGTTTTCTGAAATTTACGCGAGTACTACTCGAAGCTGGCAAGTGCCGACGCTTCGTCTTCAAAAACGTCGAAGACGGTGAGCAGCTTGGTGATCGCCAAAAGATCCTGGATCTTTTCGGTCAAATTCAGAAGCTTGAGCGTTCCGCCTTCTTTACGGACGGCTGTAAAACTCGATACGAGTTCACCGATACCGCTCGAATCGATGTAGCCGACGCGTCCGAGATTCAGGATAAGTTTGGTCTTTCCTTCCCCAAGTACCCGACGGATCGTGCTTCTGAGAGCAACACTGCCTTCGCCGATCGTAACCTTTCCGTCGAGATCGAGAATGGTCACATCGCCTGCTTGGCGTTCAGTAATTGTAATATCAGCCATTATTTTCTCCTCAAAGTCCTTTGATTAAATTAGTGTGATAGCAGATTTTAGACCAACCACGATGGAAAAGTCCAAGTAAAAATCCAAGTTTAACGCTTTTTGAGCATTTTGACGATGAGCCCGCCGCCCTCGGGGTGAGCCCATTCGACCTCGTCCATGAACGAACGCATAAACAGAATGCCGCGGCCCGAGGCCTTTAACAGATTTTCCCGGTCGGTCGGGTCGGGGATCTCATCGATGGCAAAACCGGTACCAAAATCGCGAACCGATATTTCAAAGCCGCTGCCGTTGTCAGCCATTACGACCTCGACTGTCTTACTTTCGTCAAATTTATTGCCGTGCTTGACGGCATTGGCAACCGACTCGCGCACGGCGAGGTCGATCGCAAATATCGCGTCATCGGCGAGCCCGATCGCCCGGGCAAATGACCCGGCGCTCTCAGCAGCTTCGTCAACTGATTCGATACGGCTTGGAAGTTTGAATACCTTGGTTTCCGACACAATATATGTACTTCACGTTAAAGGCTTACTGCACTTTATGTCAAGACAAACCATCGGTAATCAAGCTAAAATATTGATAATGATCATCAAACCGGCCGCAGTTCTCCGCGGCAGCCTCGAATTACCGGGAGACAAATCAA
>JAYVUD010000489.1:0-4961 GCA_043788335.1 Chloracidobacterium sp.
GCGATCAACTTCGATCAGATCAAATTTTACGCGGCACGATTATCTCAATGCGGTCGAAACGATCAAAGAACGTATCCGCCGAGGAGACACCTACCAAGCCAATCTCACGCAGCAATTCGAAGCTGTTTTCGCATCCGACACATCGCCCGAAGCCATCTTTTGGCGATTGCGAAAAAACCACCCAGCACCCTTTGCCGCGTATTACCGGCGATCCGATTCGACTGTGATATCCGCTTCGCCGGAAAGATTTTTTAAGGTCCAGGGTGATCATATTACCACCTCGCCGATCAAGGGAACGCGCCGCCGGGGCATCACGGCCGACGAAGACGAACGACTTAGACTGGAACTGCTCTCGAGCGAAAAGGACACTGCCGAAAACACCATGATAGTCGATCTGCTGCGTAACGATCTCGGCCGCGTGTGCGACTTTGGCAGCGTCCGGGTCGATAAGCTTTGCGACCTCGAGGTACATCCGACGCTATTTCATCTCGTGTCGACCGTCAGCGGTAAGCTCCGAAAGGAGACAACGTTTGCTCAACTTCTGCGTGCCCTGTTCCCGTGCGGTTCGATCACCGGTGCGCCAAAGATAAGCACGATGAAGATAATCGACGAGATCGAACCCACCGCTCGCGGCCTCTCGATGGGGGCGATCGGCTATTTCATCCCGCCGGATTTCGGCGAGTTTCCGGCCGTTCTCGAACTCAGCGTCGCTATCCGCACGATGGTCGTTCGCGATCGAGTAGCAACATTCAACGTCGGCGGCGGCATCGTGATCGACAGCGATCCCGCGAGCGAATACGACGAATCGCTTACCAAAGCCCGTGCCCTGTTTGACGCGATCGGTGCCCCGCTGACATTTTGAACTCGTTGCGGGAACAATTCCCGTTCGTTGGTGTCTAACTCTTCGGAATCCATATTTTCAAGCCGCAAGGAGACGCCCGATGAACACCCCGAATATCAATGTCACCCCGCTGATCGACGTTCTTTTAGTCCTTCTGATCATCTTCATGGTGGTCTCTCCGCTCAAACCCAGCGGATTTAAGGCTCGCGTGCCGAGCGAACCTACCATCGACAAACGAGTCGGGCCAAATCCGGACACTCTCGTCGCATCGCTTGAACGCGACGGATCGCTCAGGCTGAACACCGAGTCCGACGTCGGTTCCGTCAACGATGCCGCAAAACTCACGGAGCGCCTGAGGGTCGTTTTTGAACAACGGGTGGCAAATGGCAACGTTTCCTATTCCTATGCGGACGACGCTGGCCGTCCTGCCTCTGACCGTATCGAACGAACCGTATTTATCAAAGCCCCGCGAAACGCTGGCTACGGCGACGTCGCAAAAATGATCGACGCGGTAAAATTGGCCGGAGCATATCCGATCAGTCTCCAGATCGACGGCCTACCATAACGCGGTCCTCGAAAGGACGGACAAATCGTGGTACAATTTTCGCGTCTGAAGCGATCTGCGGTCAGAAAACCACCAATTCGCCCGACCTGTCGTGACCTGCACCAATGGTGAATTACTACGAGATCCTTAAAGTTTCCCGAAAAGCTACCGGAGCTGAGATCAAGTCAGCTTACAGGCGGCTTGCCCGAAAGTTACATCCGGATCGAAACAACGGACGAAAGGACACGGTGCACAAGTTTGCCGCCATCGTCGAAGCGTACGAGGTGCTCGGTAATGCCGCCGAGCGGGTCAAATATGACCGGCTTCTGGTCGACGCTAAATATCTCAATCAGGCTAATAACAACACCTTTTTCCAATCGGCCAATCCGCATGCCCGCCGCTGGCAGAAAATGGTCTTTGATAAGCGGTATAACGATATCATCGACCGGATGGCCGCCGAGGAACGCAAAGAAGCGATGGCGTTCCAAAAGGTCGTCTTTCCGGCGGCGGCATTGTTTATTTCCGCGGTTTTGACGACGGCACTTAAACCCGTGATATTTGCAAATACGGCTATCATCGGAGAGATCATAATCGTCGCCCTCTTTATCGTCAGCCTGATACATCTCTCGGGTCGTGTTCGCGACGGATTTGACCGATATACCGAGACTAGCGATGGCATCCACGAATCGATACTCGACGAAAACGAGCGAACGACCAAGCGTTTTCCGCGGGTTCCGGCGGCGGCGGCTCTGGTCGGTGCACTCGTATTCTGTTTGACGACCGGTTTTCTGATCGGCACGCAAATGATGTTTGCGGCGGACTCGTTGCCAATGGCGTTCGGCCACGAACTGACCGCTGAGTTTGTTTTCTACCCGCCGATCGTTGCCCTTTTCGTCGATATTGTGCATTCGATCGTGTCAAGACTCTAGCGGCAAACGAGGTCAAATCGATTTGACATAGCGAACCCGAGACAATATACTTTTTAATTCGTCTGCACTCACGGACATTTGAGCAGCGACCAGATAACAATGGCTAATCATAAATCAGCAGAAAAGAGAGTTCGTCAGAACGCGAAACGTAAAGAGATCAACCGTAGCAACCGCAGCAAATTGCGGACGTCGATCAAGAAGCTCCGCACAGCGGTTGCGAGCCATGACAAAGCGGCCAGCACGGAGCTATTGTTTCCGACGGTTTCGCTGATCGACAAAGCGGTCAACAAGGGCATCATCCACCGTAATACCGCTGCCCGTCACAAATCGCGTCTGACCAAGCACGTTAATAGCCTGGCGTAAAACAAGTTTCCATAGCGAAAACCGCAAAGTTTTCTCCTTTGCCACTCGGAAGCAGGTGTAGTTTAACCTGCTTCCTTTTTTTGCGCGTGCGGTGCCAAAATGCCATCATCCACACCATTTTTTGCTACAATCTCGGAAAATGGAAAATCCGCGAAACTTTAAGTATTTCGATCTCATAATGGCGGCGTTCGTAGCCGTCCTGCTCTGCTCAAACCTGATCGGGGTGCACAAGGTATCGTCGGTCACGCTGCCCTGGTACGGCGAATACATATATGGAACGGGCGTCCTGTTTTTTCCGCTCAGCTATCTCTTTGGCGACATCCTGACCGAGGTTTACGGCTACGCGAGGTCGCGAAAGGTGATCTGGGCCGGATTTGGTGCCCTGATCTTTGCATCGGTGATGTCGTACGTCGTGACCAGTTTGCCGGCCGCCAAAACGATGTCGCCCGATCAGCAGGCCGCGGTCAATCTGATCTTCGGCCAAACGTGGCGAATCGTTCTCGCATCATTGACGGCTTTCTGGGCCGGCGAATTTGTCAATTCGTTTGTCCTGGCCAAGATGAAATTGTTAACCTCGGGCAAATACCTCTGGACCAGGACGATCGGCTCAACGTTTGCCGGCGAGGCGATCGACAGCCTGATCTTTTATCCGGTCGCGTTCCTCGGGACGTGGTCGAACGAACAGGTTGTCAGCGTGATGATCGGCAACTATTTTCTCAAGGTGTTTTGGGAGATAATCGCCACGCCGGTAACCTACAGGGTGGTAGCATTCCTCAAACGCGCCGAACACGAGGATTTTTACGACCGCGATACCGATTTCAACCCGTTTACGCTTAGCACTTGATAGGCCATGACGCTGACGCTCGATACTCCTATCCTGGACCTCTACCGCCACGACATCGCGCGGTTGTCGGCTCCGATGGCCAAGAAGTTGGCGGTGGCAACGGCCGTTTTTGCCGCCAAGACCGACCCGGCGGATGCTAACGTCGAGGACCTGCTCAACTACTTTCCCGCTCGCTACGAGGACCGTTCAAGGTTCTTGACGATCGACCAACTTGAGGAAGGTATGGAGGCGGCGGTCGAGATCTACGTTCGAAATGCGGGCGGTGTACAGGTCGGCAAAAATCGCGACCCGCGAAAGCCGCCGTTATACATCTTTGAGATCACAGGCGGCGATGCTGAACGGCGTTATCGACCGGTCGTCGTTAAATGGTTCATCTCGGGCAAGGCGGCCAAATCGATCCTGCAGTACTACACCGAGCGGTTCGCCCGCGGGACGCGGTTCGTCGCGTACGGCCTATGGGAATTTGACGATCGAAAGGGCACATTTGCCCTCAAGCTCGCTAAACCCGATGAACTCGAGATCCTGCCGGATACCTCGCCGGATCTTTTCACCGCGGAGACGCAGAGACGCGGAGACGATGAAGAAACTGCCGGCACGACCGTCAAACGCGGCCACGACGATGACGATCTCGAAGAAGATATCGCGAACCCCGAGTTTATGCCGGTGCATACTGCCAGGCGGGTGCCGGTTTATCGCAAATTCGGGCCGTTTCAGACCAAGCGTTTGCGCGAGATCATCCATAGCGTTTTGCAGAAACTCGACGCACGTTCGGTCCTGGACAGCCTGCCGGCCGCACTTATCGAACGGCAGCATTTGGTGACGCGTGCACAGGCACTGACCGAAATACATTTTCCGCCCGATGACGAGTCGATCGCTAATTACGAAATGTTCCGGAGTGCGGCCCATCGGCGGCTGATCTTTGACGAGTTTTTCTGGCTCTCGTTCGCGATGCAACTGCTTCGCGGCGAGCGGCAAAAAGAGCCTAAGGGCACGGTCATCGAGATCACCGACGCAATGAACAAGCGGATGGAGGGCATCCTGCCTTTTGCGCTGACCGGCGCCCAGCAGCGGGTGGTCGATGAAATTGTCAAAGATCTAAAGTCTGACGCTCCGATGAACCGACTGATACAGGGCGATGTCGGCAGCGGCAAGACGATCGTCGCGTTTCTGGCAATTTTCGCGGCGATGGAAAACGGCTATCAGGCTGCCCTGATGGCACCGACCGAGATACTCGCCGAGCAGCATTTCCGAAACGCGAGGCGGCTGTTCGACGGCACGGGCTATCGCGTCGAACTGCTCGTCGGCAGCACCCGGGCGGCCGAAAAGCGAAAGGTCTACGCGGCACTTGCGGTCGGTGAGATCGATCTCGTCATCGGCACCCACGCGATCATTCAGGACGCGGTCAGCTTTGCCAAACTCGGCCTCGCGGTCATCGACGAG
>JAYVUD010000490.1:0-6838 GCA_043788335.1 Chloracidobacterium sp.
CAGTAATTTGCGCTCCATCGTCTTTCTGCACTCCCCGCCAATAGGCTATAATCTAACTTTTGCGACTGTTTACTAAAGGTATATTTAAGATGAGCTTCTGGTCAAGACTAACAATTGTAGCCATTGCCGCAGCGATGTTCGCGGCCTGCGGCCCGGCGAAGGTCGCGACACCGATCGAAACGTTTAAGACCTATACCAAGGCGATCAAGGCCAAAGACACGACGACAATGAAGCTGTTGCTTTCAGATGCGACGATCAAGATGCACGAGAAAGAAGCCAAGGCCCAGGGCGTAACGGTCGACGACATCGTCAAGCGGCAGACTCTTTTTTCTGAAAACCAGAAAGAAGTCGCGTTTCGCGAAGAAAAGATCGACGGCGATAAGGCCTCGCTGCAGGTCAAGAATTCTTACGGGTCGTGGGTCACCGTGCCGTTCATACGCGAAGACGGAGTCTGGAAGATCGATAGTGCCGGATACGCAGACCAGATGATGAAGGAGATCGAGGATAAGAAGCAGAAGATGGACGACGCCATCCGCGGTGTCGACAACCCGGTCCCAACGCCGCCGACGGCGACAGCCACGCCCTTTTAGGAGATCCGAGTGTCAGTTATAAAACCGTTCCACGCATTGCGTCCGCAGGCTGAAATGGCCGAGCAGGTCTCGAGTGCGCCATACGACGTCGTCTACGAGTCGGAGGTCCGCGACCAGGTCGAGCAATACCGACGCAGCTTTTTGCGTGTAACGCGTCCCGATGGCGACTTTCCGGCTGGCGAGGTTCCGTCGGCCGAAGCCCTGTTTGAGCGAGCTCGCATTAATCTTGAGAACCTGATCCACGACAACGTCTACGCGGTCGACCCGCAACCTGCTCTTTACGTCTACCGTCTCGCGACCCGCGGTCACTCGCAAACCGGCATAGTCGCCTGCTGTTCGATCGACGAGTACGAGCAGGGCCTGATCAAAAAACATGAAAAAGTGCGGCCTGACAAGGTCGAGGACCGCACCGGCCATCTGCTCGCCGTGGGGGCACAAACCGGATTGATATTTCTGGCGTTTCGCGGAACTGACAAGCTTCGTAAATTGTTCGCGGCAACGACGGCGACGTCACCGCTGTATGATTTTGAGGGACACGACGGCGTCCGGCATACCGTTTGGCGTTGCCCTGATACAGAGCCGTGGACCAGTGCTTTTGGCGAGGTTCGTGCATTGTATATAGCGGATGGCCATCATCGTGCCGAGAGCGCTCTGCTCGCCCGTAACGCGATGCGCGAGCGTAATCCCGGATATACCGGCGACGAGGAATACAACTATGTACTCGCCGGTCTTTTTCCGGCTGAGGATCTCAAGATACTGGCCTACAACCGCGTCGTTACGGGCCTCCACGGCCTGACCGAAGGTGAATTTTTCGAGCGTCTTCGTGAGAATTTTATCGTCAAACAGACCGGACAAAAGGAACCTAAACAGCACGGCGAGGTCTGTATGTACTATCGCGGAAGCTGGTACACGCTCACGTTCAACGTTCGCTACATACGAGAACCTGACCTGATCGAACGACTCGATGTGAGCATCCTCCAGCAATACATTTTGGATCCGGTGCTCGGCATTAAAAATGTGCAGACGGACGAGCGCATCGGCTTTGTCGGCGGACGCCGCGGAACCGGTGAACTCGAGCGAATGGTCAACCGCGGCGATGCGACCCTCGCGTTTTCGATGTTTGCAACGACGATCGACGACCTGTTCGCGGTTTCGGATATGAATGAGATCATGCCGCCGAAATCGACGTGGTTCGAACCTAAACTCAAGGACGGGCTGCTCGTCCATCTGATCTAAATCAAATGATCGACACAAACCTTGCCGATCTACGGCAGGACTATTCAAAAAGCAAGCTGTCAGCGTCGTCGGTTTCGGCTGACCCTTTCGACCAGTTTTCGCAATGGATGAACGAGGTGCTGAAGGCGGAGATCGTCGAACCGACGGCGATGGTGCTGGCTACGGTCGGAGCGGACAATAAACCGTCGTCGCGGGTTGTGCTGCTCAAGGGATTTGATAGTGAGGGCTTTGTCTTTTATTCCAACTACGAGAGCCGCAAGGGCCGGGCACTCGCGGAAAACCCGTATGCCGCTATCCATTTCTTCTGGCCGGACCTTGAGCGGCAGGTAAACATCAGTGGGATGGTGAGCCGCATGCCGGCCGACGACTCGGACGAATATTTTCGTTCGAGGCCGTACACTAGCCGCGTCGGTGCCTGGGCGTCGCACCAGAGTGAAAAACTCAGCTCGAGGATCGAGCTGGTCACCCGTGCCGCCAAGTTTATGGTGAAGTACCCGACCGGCAATGTGCCTCGGCCGCCGTACTGGGGCGGTTATCGGCTGGTACCCGACCGGATCGAGTTTTGGCAGGGCCGCGAGAGCCGCTTGCACGACCGGATCTGTTACGACCTCGTCGACGGGGTGTGGCAGATCTCCCGACTTTCGCCTTAATAGCTTATGGATACGCTTGAAACTGAAAGGCTGTTGATCAGACGAATTACGCCGGAAGACCTGCCGTGGTTGATCGAAATGCGTTCCCCGGCGGCGGTCAATCGTTATCTGGGCGGCCCGTCGATGCAAAACGCCGAAGCATTGGCCACGCGGATCAAATTTTACATCCAAAGCTGGGAAACTCTGGGTTTCGGCTTTTCGGTAATGACCCTTAAAAGTAATGGCGAGCAGATCGGGACCAGCGGCCTCGTGCCCCTCGATGAAACGGGTGAGATCGAGGTCGGCTATAACCTCTCGGAAAAATACTGGCGTCAGGGCTACGGCTACGAATGTGCGATGGCGTGGCTGCAATACGGTTTTGAGACCGCCGGGCTCGAGCGCATCGTCGCCGTCGCCCATCCCGATAACAAGGGGTCGTGGCGAATAATGGAAAAATGCGGTATGCATTACGAAAAGTCCGGCTTTCACTACAATATGGAAGTGGTATTCTATGGCGTCACGCGTGAAGAGTTTTTGAATCCGAAACCCAACGTCACGGCGTCGGAATGATGTAGGCGATTGACATGAAGCCCAATATTCCAAAGCTCATATTCGCCCTGGTGGCAACGCTGTACGTGCTCTGGATCGCGTATGACCCGATGCAGGGTAGTTTTTTGGACAATGTTGATCTGCCGATCCACGAGACGGGGCACCTGCTCTTCAGGCCGTTCGGTGAATTTATGATGGTGGCCGGCGGGTCGCTGTTTCAGTTGATATTTCCGGCCGTGTTCGTTGGCTACTTTGCGGTCTGGCAGCGGAGCTATTACTCGGCGGCGATCGTGTCGCTGTGGGTCGGCCAGAGCATACTGAATATGTGGGTATACGTTTCGGACGCGGTCGTGATGCAGCTCGTGCTGACGAGCGGCATGACCGGCAGCGAGGGCAGTTTTCACGATTGGAACTATCTGCTGACGGCAACGGGGTTGCTCGATTCGACCAAGGGCGTTGCCAAGGTGGTTCGATTCGTCGGCACGCTGACGATCATCGCGGCGGGGGCGGCGGCAGTTTATTTTTCTTTCCGGAGTCCTCATAGCGATATAGAAGAAGTATGAAAGTAACTCTCATCACGGGTGCATCGAGCGGTATCGGCGAGGCATTTGCCCGCCGGCTCGCAGCCGAGAATCACGATCTTGTGCTTGTCGCCCGCTCGGAAAAGGCTCTGCACGAGCTGTGCGACGAACTGATGCTCAAGCACGGAATAACGGCCCATTACGTCGTGCTGGATCTGACCGAGCGCGACGCTGACGCCGCTCTCTGGGCCGAGACCGAAACGCACGGTTTCGAGGTCGACTGGCTGATCAATAACGCCGGTTTTGGCTCGGTCGGCGATTTTACCAAGCTCGGGCGCGATCGTGAGCTTGAAATGATCGACCTTAACATCCGTTCGCTCGCCGCTCTGACGCACCGTTATCTCGGCCCAATGCGTGAGCGAAAAGCCGGAAAGATCATCAACGTTTCCTCAGCGGCGGGATTTCAGCCGATACCGTTTATGGCGACCTACGCGGCGACCAAGGCGTTCGTCTCGTCGTTCTCGGAGGCGATCGCCGAGGAGAATACTCCCTACGGCATACAGGTGCTGACACTCTGCCCGGGCTCGACCAAGACCAACTTTTTTGCCGCGTCAAAGATCGACCGGCCGATCCAGGTCAAGGGCCAGCAGACCGTCGACGACGTCATCGATACGGCGATGAAAGCCATCAAGAGCGGCCGGCGAAAGGTCGTCTCCGGTTTTGCGAACAAGATCGGTGCCCTGCTCGGCGGGCACGCTCCGCACGCCCTCTCGTCCTGGGCGATGGCTCGGGCTCTCAGGTCCAAGTTTCAAGGGAACGAATGAGATTTACCGTCCTCGGCAGCGGATCGTGTCCGTAGCCCGCACGTACGTAAGGGCTCAACAATATCAGTAGTCCACGGATTAGCATGGAATCGTTTTTGATATGAGATTTACCGTCCTCGGCAGCGGATCGACCGGCAACGCCGTTCTGATCTCGACCGACAAAACAAATGTCCTCGTCGACGCCGGTATGAGTGCCCGCGAGATACTGCGTCGTCTCGGCGAGGTCGGTGTTGATTGTGAACGTTTGGACGGCATCCTCATCACTCACGAGCACAGCGACCACGCCGGCGGTCTGCGGGTGCTGCTACGGTCAGTAAATTGCCCGGTCTACATATCGCGGCCCACCGAAGACTCGTACTACGACACGCGGGCCGGCGGTGAGAACGGCAACAGCGAATCGTCGAAACGACAGGCGGCTCTGAAAGACAGGACCGTCGAGATCGAATCGACCCGCGAATTTCGCATCGGCGACCTCGATTTCGAACCGTTTAGCGTACCGCACGACGCGGCGGATAATTTCGGCTTTGTCGCCCGCAAGGACGGCGTCCGTGTGGCGACGCTGATGGATTTTGGCCACATCACCGACCTCATCAAAGAAAAGCTGACGGGTTGTGACGCGATCGTCGTCGAGTCGAACCACAGCCGCGATATGCTCCGTGCCTGCGCGGTCTACACTTGGGAGCTAAAGCAGCGGATAATGTCGCGAACGGGCCATCTCTCGAACGAGGACCTCAGCGACTGGCTGCAAAATGATTTTGACGGTTCGGCGAGGTACATCGTCCTCGCCCACCTCTCGCAGCGAGCCAACGAACCGCATCTCGCGCGCCTAATGGCCGAATCCGCCCTCCAAATGCGTGCCCCGCTGTTGCGGGCCGAGACCACCATCACGATCTCACACCACAAACAGCCGACCGAGTGGTTTCGCTTTTGAGACCGAGCGTTAAAAGGCGGAATGAGCAGAAGGAGTTACAAGAAGAGTCGACGGGTGCGCGGATAAGTCGTGGTTGATCGGGTCTAAGCTTGCCGGTCTTTCCGATATCTTACAAAATAACGCCGCGAAATGAGCGGCGGTGCAGGGGGCACGGGCCGTGTTGGCGGAGGGCGGCGAAGTGCGTGGCGGCACCGTAGCCTTTGTGGCCGGCGAAGCCGTATTGGGGAAATTCGGTGTCGTAGGCTTTCATCAGGTCGTCACGATAGGTTTTCGCGATCACGGAAGCGGCAGCGATCGAGGCGGAGATCGAGTCGCCTTTGATAATGGCCTTTTGCGGCAGCGGGCTCTGCTTGAGGTTGAGGGCATCGATAAGCAGATAGTCGGCGGCCGGTGTGAGTCCGGCGATGGCGAGCAGCATCGCCCGTTTGGTCGCCTCGAGTATGTTGATACGGTCGATCTCGTCCGCCTCGATCCGGCCGATGGCGTAGGCGACGCAGATCTGCTGTAGCTCGGCCGCTATCCGGTCACGTTTCTTTTCCGAGAGCTTTTTGGAATCGTCCAGCCCCGGTGGCAGCGGTTTGTCCGGATCTAAGATACACGCTGCCGCGACGACCGGGCCGGCGAGGCACCCGCGGCCGACCTCGTCCACACCGGCGACCAACGTGTATCCCTCACTATGTGCATTTCGCTCAAAGACGAGCCCGATGCCGTCGATCACGACATCGTCAAACAATGAAACGCGGGAAACGGATCCAGCCATACTGATCGGATCCGAACTTCCCGCGTTATTCAATGTTTTTGTCTCCCGACTAGGCTTTCTTCGCCTTGCCGCGTGTATCGCGTTCCTTGATACGAGCTGCCTTACCACGCAGATCACGCAGGTAATAGAGCTTGGCACGACGGACTTTGCCGTGACGAATGACGTCGATATGGTCGATCACCGTTGCGTGCAGCGGGAATATACGTTCGACGCCGATGCCAAAGCTGACCTTGCGGACAGTGATGGTCTCGCGAACGCCGCCGTGCTTGCGGGCGATGCAGATGCCTTCGAACGCCTGGAGACGTTCCTTGTTGCCTTCCTTAATGCGGACGTGCACGCGGAGCGTGTCGCCGGGCTGGAAAACCGGAGTTGATTCTTTCATTTGTGTCGCTTCGACACCGTCTAGTCTATTCATTTTAGTAGCGGGCCAGAGGTCAGCGGCCAATTCAGCCGTTCACATATCACCCTTTTCTCCTGATATAAGATCGGCCCTGACCGATCTGGTTTTTTCGAGCGCCTTATTAAAGCGCCATTTCTCAATTTCGGCATGATTGCCGTTAAGTAAAACGTCCGGGACCGCCATCCCGCGAAACTCGGCCGGCCGCGTGTAATGCGGACAGTCGAGCAAACCGTTGCTGAACGAGTCGTTGACCGCCGAGGTGTCGCTGCCCAACGCATCGGGCAAAAGCCGTACGATCGAATCTGCCAGCACTATCGCCGCGGGCTCGCCGCCCGACAGCACGTAATCACCGATCGAGACCTCATGCGTGACGAGTGTCTCGTTGACCCGCTCATCGA
>JAYVUD010000491.1:0-5695 GCA_043788335.1 Chloracidobacterium sp.
CTTTTAAGTCGACCTGGTTGACGCCAATGCAAAAACACCCGATCGCAACCAGCTTATCGGCGGCCACAATGACATTTTTAGTGATCTGCGTCTTAGACCGTATCCCGATCAAATGTACGCCTTTGACGGCCTTGATGAGGTCCGCCTCGCTCATCGCACCGCTGATCTTATTAATATCAGCATAGCCGCCGGCACGTAACTCCTCGACCGCCGCATCAGAGATATTCTCAAGCAGCAGTATCTTGATCTTGTTTCGAGGATAGGATGTCTTAGTCTGGGGCATTGGGTGCTGATAGAAAACAAGAATCTAATTTCGGTTTAAAAGTTTTAGCCGTCGCTCTATCGGAATAGCGTCAGAGGTCCGCTTCTGCAATCGAAGAAATTTCGCATATCCAGTTAGCGGCATTATGAGTCTCTCGGAATTCGAGCCAAAATGTTTCTCGATGATTGAGATAGACATCTTGAATGTGGATTCCGCGCGTTTTGGATTGCCTAAGGCTTGTGTTGAGAGACCCAAATTATGGAGGCAGATCAATATTTCCTCCACCATTTCTGGGTGCTGTATCAAGATTTGCAGCGAGCGAACATAGACCGCATCGGCTTCTGCGAATCTGGACTGGTCAGAGTAAAGTTTGCCGAGATTAAGCAAAGTGACAGCAACGTCAGGGTCCTCTGATCCTAGTATTTTTGTACGAATCGTTAGGGCTCGTCTCAGATACTCTTCTGATTTCGCGAACTTCTTTTGGTCGGCATACATAAGGCCAAGGTTGTTAATGGCGAACGCTGAACGTTCGCCATCTTTGCCGTCAAGTGTGTCGAAGATCTCTATACCCTTCAAGTACAACGGCTCCGCTTTGTCGTATTGCTCTTTGGAGTGATAAACCTTCCCTAGATTGACGCTTGAATTGCCCATTAGAGCGGCGTCCTCGAGCTTTGTCGCTTCTTCCAAGGCTGCCTTGAATAACTTCTCAGCATTATCGAGGTCTCCTCCCTCGTAAGCCAGCTTTCCTCGCTCGGTGTATGTGTCAACAAGGATGGACTGAGCGGAAATGGAGAATGTTGTTGCCATCAATAGCATTGTGACTACAACAAATCTAAAGCGGAGTTTTGTGGTTCCAACTGTATTCATTACATTTGAATCGTCAGATCGCGGACGCCTTCGGCGGCTTCCATTACGCTTTCCGAGGCGATCGGTTGGGCGTGGATGACGCGGCGTAACTTCGCCATATCGGTTGCTAGAGTCGGTCAAACTCTTCAGGTTCAACGTCCGGAGCATTGCCGAGCAGTTCACGCAAACGTTCCCAGCCATTTTGTTTCATATGCTCTTCAATGGACCTTACGGCACCCCAACTCGATAGTTGCCCCGACAACGCAATGGCGAGAAACTGATCCAAGGATATACCTTCCTTTTCCGCCACGCTTTTTGCACGACGGAGTAGTGATTCGGGCAGGTTTGCGGTAATAGTGGTCATCTCTTTTTCATCAACTCAAGAAAATCTCTTGGCGTTATCAATGTTATGTCAAAATCAACGGCAGATGCAAAATCTTTTGGATTATACGTCACAATATATTTCGCATTTGACCTGACTGCTAGTTCCAAAATAAATGCATCGTCCGGGTCGACCGCAAGAAGTCTCCAAAGAAAAAATATTTCGTACTCCTTCGCGATCACGCGTAAACTTTCAATTGCATCGTCGACTTCTTGGTGCGAGATAAACTCGCTCATTTCCGGGCGTTTTAGGACATCTTCGTACTCAAACAGCAATGGAGTTGAAATCGCAATTTCAAATCGTTCGTCGACGAGAGTCTTTATCAAATGATTTGCCGCCCCCCGTGTGGAGCGAAAGGCGGCAACCAGTATATTTGTATCTATAACGATCTGAATTTTGTCCATATTTTACATATGGATCGTCAGATCGTGGACGCCTTCGGCGGCTTCCATTACGCTTTCCGAGACGGTCGGGTGGGCGTGGATGACGCGGCCTAGTTCGTCGGCGGTGGTCTCGAGGGCCATGGCGACGCAGGCTTCGGCAAGCAGTTCGGTGGCGTGCGGGCCGATGATGTGGACGCCGAGCACCTCGTCATATTTCTTTTCGGCGACGATTTTGACGAAACCGTCGGTTTCGCCGAGGATGCGTGCCTTGCCTGACGCCGAGAACGGGAATTTGCCGACCTTGACGTCGTAGCCTGCCTCTTTGGCTTTTGCCTCGGTCAGGCCGACGCTGGCGACCTCGGGGTCGCAGTAGGTGCAGTTTGGGACGAGGTTCTGTTTGATGAGCTCGACCTTTTTGCCGGCGATCTTTTCGACGACCAGGATGCCTTCTTTCGACGCTAGGTGAGCCAACCACGCGGTGTCGATGACATCGCCGATCGCGTAGACATTCGGTTCAGCGGTCTCGCAATACTCGTTGACCTTGAGCGTGCCGCGCGGGTTGACAACGACCTTGGTGTTTTCGAGTCCAAGATTTTCGATATACGGCATTCGGCCAACCGCGACGAGCAGCATTTCGGCCTCAAACGTGACATCGTCGCCCTTGGCATTTTTGCCCGAGACCTTGACGCCTTTTTTGTCTTTGGTGAGTTTGTCCAGTTTGATACCGGTCTCGCAGCGGATGCCCTGCTTTTTGAATGCCCGGGCCAGTTCCTTGGAAACGTCGGCGTCCTCGATCGGAACGATGCGATCCATCAATTCAACAACGGTCGTTTCACAGCCAAAGCGATGATAGACGCTCGCAAACTCGACACCGACGGCACCGGAGCCCATCACGACCATTGATTTTGGCACCCGATCGAGTTCGAGAATGTGGTCCGAATTGACGACTTGCTTGCCGTCCGTTTCAAATCCCGGGATCGGGCGAACGACAGAACCGGTGGCAATAATAATGTTCTTGGTCTCGATGACCTGTTTCTTGCCATCCGCAAGTGCAACCTCAACCTTACCTTTTCCCACGATCTTGCCAAAGCCATTGAAAACCGTCGCTTTGTTCTTTTTCATCAGATAGGTCACGCCGGCCGAGTTTTTGGCGACAACGTCCGACTTGTATTTCTGCACGCCGGCCCAGTCGAAACTTAGTTCTTTAACCTTGAGGCCATAGTTTTCAAAATGGCCCGCTTTGTCGTAGAGGTGGGCCGCGTTCAGCAGGGCCTTGGTCGGGATGCAGCCGCGGAGGCCGCACGTTCCGCCGAGCCTTGCATCTTTTTCTTTCTCAATGATTGCCACTTTTAGCCCGAGTTGGCCCGCGCGGATCGCTGCGACATAGCCGCCTGGGCCGGAGCCGATAATTGTTACGTCAAATTGTTCTGCCAATGTTTTATCCCCTAATGATAATAAAATAATCTACGATAAAGACAGAATTATACCGAGTTGAGCATAAACAAACAAAAACGCGGCAGATTTCATCTTGCCGCGCCTGATCTAGACGGTTCTGAGATCCCCATTGATCCCGAGCTATTTGGTAAAGAACTCTTCGTACGAGGTCATTAGCTCGTCAAACTTTGTCCTAGCATCTAAGTCCGGCCCCGTCTTTGCCACTCCTTTGTCGTAGGCCGCGTTCAATGTATCTCGATTGCTCCTGACGCTCTCTTGCAGCTTTTGCTTGATCTCAAAACTTACTTGAAAGTCGTAGATTCCCTTGATCGGTTCCCATTTTGACTTGAGCGAAGGCTTTTTGCTTTCAAACAGAGCTTGAGCCTGCCCGATCCCGGCGGCAGATGGGTCGGCATCGATCTTTGCTACCATCTCCTTTCCGGTCGAATCCAGTTCCGCGATAAACGCGTTTATCTGAGCGTCTTTGCTGCATCCGATCAAAACCACACAGAAAACAAAGGCACAAATGATCTTAAAACTATTCATTTTTTCACCGCCCGCGTGTACTATAAAAATCTATTCGGAATGGAATATATCCGCAGCCGAATTCGGCTAAAGTGGAACGATGATATAAGAATACAATGGAACATTCAAACGAATTCCTTGCCCTGGTGGCTGAGGCGTCAAATAGAGTGCGAGAGGTTTCGGTCGAAGATACGTTAGAGCGGATCGGTGCCGGGGCGTTTCTGTTAGATGTCAGAGAAGACAACGAGTTTTTAGCGAGCCACGCCGCCGGGGCGAAACATATGGGACGCGGCGTGATCGAGCGTGATATTGTACAGACATTTCCGGACAAGAGTGCCGAATTGATCCTCTATTGCGGAGGCGGTTTTCGGTCGGCCCTCGCGGCGGACAATCTCCAGAAAATGGGCTATCGCAACGTGTGGTCGATGGCAGGCGGATGGACGGCGTGGAATGACGCCGATGCTCCGGTGGAATGATCTGTACGATATTCGGCAAATTGTAGACCGAAGCATCGTCAAATTAGAGTAAAAGGAGTGGATATCCCGAAATGATAAAACTAAAAGATCCGTCTTTGATCCTGCACTCGTGCGATGTGCCGGGCTACCGATATACCGGATGGAAGTCGTGGAATATGCCGAAAGGTGCGAGTGCGACAGATGTTTTGTTTTGGATCAATTGGGCGATCGACCATTCACCCGAACAGTATATTCGCAACGTGGTTATCAATTGTCACGGCTCGCCGGGGTTTCTGCACGTAGGTGGGTCATGGTCGGGTTTTGGGGCATCGGGCACATCTATTTTCAGACCGCTCCGTAGCCGCGGAAGCGTCGGACGGATCATACTGGTCGCCTGCCACATCGCCGGCGACGCGGATAAGGATCCGGGCCGCGACGACGAGATCGGCAAACAGTTTTGCTCGAGTCTCGCCAAGGAATCGGGAACATTCGTTGTCGGAGCCGATAAGCTGCAACGCGTCGATTTTTGGTTTGAGAACATCTCGCATCCCTACAGTTCGATCGACGATTTCGAGGGGACCGCATTCGAGTTTAGTCCGGCAGGTGGCTGGAAAGTCTGGGAAAACGACTATTAGACCGCTTTATTTGATTAGTCTTATTTTGGGGCGTGCTGCGTGGTTGATCGCCGTAAGCCATGGTTGTTTATTTCCGCCGTTCGTCATGCGATAATTATGCGATTATGAAAGATGAAATTGACGACATCCGGGCACGAGTTCGGGATCTGGCGGCTGAATTTGCTTCGCGAGGTGATTCTCTCGGTTGGTTCGAGGCTCTTTATAAGGAATCCGAAGGCAACACAGACCAGATACCGTGGGCTGACCTTGAGCCCAATAAATACTTTCAGCACTGGGCGGAATCGACCGGATTACGGGGCGATGGGCGCACCGCACTTGTCGTTGGCTGCGGCCTCGGTGATGACGCCAAATATCTGTTGGACCTAGGGTTTAAGGTAACCGCCTTCGATATCTCGCCGACAGCGATCGAGTGGGCAAAACGGCTGCACGCCGACACCGATATCGTGTTTGAGGTGTGCAACCTCTTTGATCCGCATCGTGGTTGGTTGGGAGCTTTTGATTTTGTCCTGGAGATTTACACCATTCAGCCTTTGCCGCTCGACATGCGACCAACGGTAGTAGATGCAGTGGCTGCATTTGTTGCTGAGAAAGGAGAACTTGTTGTCGTGACCCGCGGTCGCGACGACGACGAGGAACCGACGATCCTGCCGTGGCCGATGTCCCGACGCGACCTCAGCCGTTTTGAACACAACGGACTTACCCAAACGGATTTTCTCCAATTGCCGGGCGAGGATGACGAGCCTCCGAGGTTTGTTGTCCAATATTTAAGAGTA
>JAYVUD010000492.1:0-2027 GCA_043788335.1 Chloracidobacterium sp.
GGATTACTTAGCGCGATGCCGAAGGTTTCGGGCCCCTCGTAGATGTTGTCATCTATGATCTGGATCAAGATGGCCTTCGACGTTTCGTTTGCCCCGAACGCAAGCGTGCCGCTCTTTTTCACATAGTCGACGCCCGCGAGCGCCGTACCGTCAAAGGTCGAATAGTCGACGCTGGATGGAGTTGCGACGTCTCCGGTTCGGGTCACCATCACCTGCATGGGCGAACTGCTTTCATAAGAAAAATATTTTGCCGTGCTGAATTGCATGCCTATTGGGAGCGAAACCGCAGGTGAGACCAGTCTGCTTTCAAGTATGTAGACGCTGCTGTCATTTGCATTCGTGCTCGAATTTGTCGTTCGAAATGCCAGTCCGTTCTCGCCCCATCGTACCAGGCTTGTCGGCGTGCCGGATACGCTCGGCAACGTCGCCGAACCGATCTTCAAGAATGTAGCGGAATCGTAAGCGGAGAGAATATTGTTGTTCAAGAAGAACACTCGTCCTGTGACCGGGTCGAGCGTCATTGCCGCTCCGCTTGACTGAAAGATGCCCAGAACGCTCGCAGTGTCGGGATTCACGACGCGGCCACCGGTTGAATACAGTAGCCCGTTCGAATAGTGTATCTGAGTACCGAATCCGGACACGAGATAATTCCCGATGTTTGTTCCGGTCAGCCCATTTGCATTTACTCCAAACTTGACGAGTTCGAAACTGCTGCTGCCATTGTCGAATCCATATAACGTGGCCGGGTCCGCGAAATCGATGCTAAAGATACCGGATGCGGTGCCGTTCGTGGTATTCGGGCGGGCCACTCCGTTGTCATAGATCACGACGTTTCCGTTCCCGCCGCTCGCGACAGCCAATGTCTGCGGGCTGCCCGGCATCACCTTGAAATCCTGGATGGATGTCGAGGCACCGAACTGGATCCCGGGTGCCTGCGACGGAATATCAAAACGCCTTACTGCCCCGGATGCCCCGTCAAGTTTTGCGTAGATCGTTTGTCCGTCGTCGGAAAGAGCTAATTTGTTTGGTTCGCTCCCAACAAAGGTCGACCAGTCGATCGATCCGGTGGTGGGATTTATCTTCGTAATCGTGTTTCCGCTTCCTGCACCAGCGAAACCCGGGACACTTGCAAAAAGGGATCCTGTAGATGTGCTGAATACAAGATCGTTGGCCGGTTGAGCTATCTGCCTGACAAAAGTCGGAACGTTTACCGGCGTCGGTGTCGGTGTCGGGGTAACAGAGGGCGTCGGGGTCGGAACTGCACCGTTGGGGCTTACAAGCGTGGACTGGACCAAATAAATGCTGCCATTATCGACGCTGAATGCCAGTCCATTGGTTCCCCATCGCACAAAATCTCTCGGATAGTTATAGAAGAAAAGAGGAACAGGAATGCTCCCGACCGGTAAGAACGTGGTCAGATCGTAAGCGCGGATCAATGGTGTGTTAGACGATTGAGAGTTAGTGAGAAAAAATGCCCGATTGTTAGGAGCGTCAATTGCCATCGAATAGTTGGTACCGAGACCGGCAAAACTGCCCACTCCGGCATTTGTGGCTATATCGACAACACGGCCGCTAGCCATATAGAGTCTTCCGTTGACGATCTTGATTTCCCCCGCACCCGCAGTTGGAACGTTCCAAATCAACCCAAGTCCGTTTAGATTCACACCGTATCTGCCGACCGGACTACTCCCGATAAACAGATCTGTCGGAGAACCGAATTCAATGGGGCCCGTAACGCCCGCACCTGAAGGCCTGCGCACACCCGACGCGTAGACCGCGGCACTTTGGCCAAGTGAGTTACGAGTGTTGACCGCAACGATATTTGGACTCCCCGGCATCGCGGAAATGTAGTCCGCGGTCACAGGGCCGGTATTCGAGACCCCGAGAGAAAACTGATACCCCGGCGATGCGGACTGCAGGTCGAACTTCCTGACAGCACCGGCACCGTTAATACCAACATAGAGCGATTGTAGATCGTCGGTCATCGTGAGCCTGCCGGGCTCGCTGCCAACGAAAACGGAACTTTC
>JAYVUD010000493.1:0-3922 GCA_043788335.1 Chloracidobacterium sp.
GCAGGTCGCCGGGACGAATGGCAAGGGGTCGGTATGTGCGTTTTTGGGGTCGATCTGCCTGGAGGCGGACATCCGGGCGGGCGTATTTACCTCGCCGCATCTGGTGTCGATGACCGAGCGGATCCGGATCGACGGCGTCGATATCAGCGAGACGGAATTTGCGAAGCACGCAGAAACGGTTCGCGAAACGGCCGAGCAGTTGCTGGGCGAGGGCAAACTTGATTATCGCCCGACGTTTTTTGAACAGATCACAGCGATCGCATTGGTTGCGTTTGCCGAAGCAGGCGTTAAATTGGCAATACTCGAGACCGGGCTCGGCGGCCGATTGGACGCGACCACCGCGGCGAATGCCGAGATCGCGGCAATCACGCGGATCGACCTTGACCATCAGGAATATCTCGGGAATACGATCGAGGAGATAGCTGCGGAAAAGGCGGCGATCATCACGGCGGAAACGCAGGACGTTGTCTTGGGAGAGCAGTCTCGCGATGTCATGCGGATGTTGCGGAAACATTGCAGCGATCTCGGGATCGAGCCACTAAATGATGAATATGAGCCGTGGCGGATTCTCCCCAATGATGATGGAACCGTGAAGGTCGATTTGTCGCTGCTTGCTCTCCCTCCAATTTGGTTGGGTCTGAAAGGACGTCATCAGTTCGAAAATGCTCAGACGGCGCTTCAAGCGGCAAAAGCACTTTTGTATCACTGCATGTTTCTTGATTTTGCGGATGGCGAGGAGGAAGTCCGCATCGTTAGAGGTCTACAAAATGCCCGCCATCCCGGCCGTCTTGAGTTTCAAGGGACATTCCTGTTCGACGGAGCTCATAACCCCGCGGGAGCGAGGGCATTGCGGGCGTATTTGGATGAGTTTATCACCCAGCCGATCACGATGGTCTTCGGGGCGATGCGTGGTAAAGATATTGTTGAGATCGCCGATGCCCTGTTCGCAAAGGCGGACAAATTGATATTTACGCAACCCGCAAATTCGCGGGCAATGGCGCCGGGTGAACTGACGAGATTCGTCGATTGCGAACGCCTCGGCGGCACGCTGTTTGTGTCGGCGACCGTCGCCGAGGCGATCGGGATCGCTGAACGCGTCACGCCGGACGATGGAATAATATTGGTCACCGGCTCGCTTTACCTGGTTGGAGAAGCTAAGAGTATAATTAGTAAATAATTACGAATTACAAAATTATTAATTAATAATTATCATCAATTAAGAGGCTTTTAATAGAATAAGGATATGTACAAATTAGTTTTAATACGTCACGGCGAGAGTCAGTGGAATAAGGACAACCGGTTTACGGGATGGAAAGACGTCGACCTTTCCGAAAAGGGCGTCGAGGAGGCACACGCGGGCGGTAAGTTGCTGAAAGAAGAGGGTTTTGTCTTTGACGAAGCGTACACCTCGGTGCTCAAACGGGCGATCAGGACGTTGTGGATCGTGCTCGAGGAAATGGACAGTATGTGGATACCCGAGACCAAGTCCTGGCGTTTGAACGAACGTCATTACGGCGATTTGCAGGGGCTCAACAAGGCGGAGACAGCAGCACAGTACGGCGATGAGCAGGTTCTGATCTGGCGGCGAAGCTACGATGTGCCGCCGCCGGCGATGGACCCAACGGATGAACGATGGCTCGGCGATCTGCCGCAATACGCGGATCTGGCCGAGGGCGACTATCCGGCGACCGAGTGTTTGAAGGACACCGTCGCCCGCGTCATTCCGATCTGGGAAAGCGAGATCGCACCCAAGATCAAGAGCGGCCGACGCCTAATCATCGCGGCCCACGGCAACAGCCTCAGGGCGATGGTAAAGTATTTGGATAACATCCCGGACGACGAAATAGTCGGCGTCAATATCCCGACCGGCGTGCCGCTCGTCTACGAACTGGACGCCGATCTGAAACCGATCCGCAGCTACTATCTCGGCGACGCCGACGCCGTCAAAGCGGCACAGAACGCTGTCGCGAGCCAGGGAATGGCAAAGTAGCATTTGTAGTGGAGAAGCTAAAATGAAGAAGATACAGGGTTTAGCCGGCCTAATTGTGGCTTTCGCGTTTATGACAATGGCCGTCCCGGCACAGCGGACTAACGTTTCGAACGCCGATATTTCGATCGGGTTGAAAGAGGCCCTCACAAAGGGGGTCACGGCCGCGGTAAAACTGCTCGGAAAGGACAACGGTTTCCTCGCCAACACGCGGGTGAAAATACCGCTGCCAAAATCGCTGCAGAGCCTCGACGGGGCGTTGAGGGTCGCAGGGCAGGGCAGGGCTGTCGATGATTTTGTCGCTTCGATGAACCACGCCGCTGAAAAGGCTGTGCCGGTCGCCATCGACGCATTTGTGGACGCGATCAAGAAAATGACATTCGATGACGCCCGCAACATCCTTATGAGCGGGAAAGACGATTCGGCGACGCAGTTTTTTCGGAAAACGAGCGAGGAAAAACTCCGCGTAAAGTTTCGCCCGATAGTCGAGGAATGGACCGCCAAAACGGGCGTGACCAAAAACTACAAGGCAATGATCGGAAAGGCAGGCTTTGCCGCTCAGTTTCTCGGCAAAGACGCCACCGACCTCGACGGATACGTCACGCAAAAGGCTCTCGACGGCCTGTTCCTGATAGTTGCCGACGAGGAGAAAAAGATACGAATAAACCCGATTGGACGAACGACTGACATTCTCCGCAAGGTGTTCGGCATTCTGCGATAACACCCGGAAATGTACCTGAAAAAGTCGATATTCGTCATCATTTTCCTTTTTTGCCTCAGCCCGTGGGGGTCGCCGCCGGTCGCTTTGGCTCTCGGGCTCGTGCTGGCGTTTACCATCGGGACGCCGTTTCCGGGGCTTGGCGGCAAACCGACGAAATATCTGTTGCAGGCGTCGGTCGTTTTGCTCGGTTTCGGCATGAATCTCGGAGCTGTGGTCAAGGCCGGTAAGGACGGCGTGCTGTTTACGATCGCGACGATATTCGGGACGCTGATCCTCGGCTATCTGGTCGGGAAACTGCTCAAGGTCGATGCGAAAACGTCGACGCTGATCTCGTCCGGAACGGCGATCTGCGGCGGCAGTGCGATCGCGGCGGTCGCACCGGCGATCGACGCCGAGAGCGAGCAGATATCGGTATCGATGGGTGCGGTCTTTGTGCTAAATTCGATCGCGCTGTTCGTCTTTCCGATGATCGGGCATTTTCTCAACCTCACGCAAAATCAGTTTGGCGTCTGGGCAGCGATCGCGATTCACGACACGAGTTCGGTGGTCGGTGCGTCGGGGACCTATGGGGCCGAGGCGTTGGCGATCGCGACGACCATAAAGCTCGCCCGGGCTCTCTGGATTGCCCCGGTCGCGTTGCTCTTTGCCTACCTGTATCGTGACAAGGACAGCGCGGCCAAGACCAAGGTCGCCATCCCGTGGTTTATCTTCTTGTTTCTCGCGGCGACCGTTGTCAGGACGTATACGCCGTCGACCGTTCCGCCGAGCCTGTTCGACGCGGTCGTCAATTTGGCCAAGGCCGGTATGACGATCACGCTGTTTCTGATCGGAGCCAGCCTCTCGCGTCAGACGCTGATAAAGGTCGGTGCGCGGCCGCTGGTTCAGGGCATCTTTCTGTGGCTGGTCATCTCGGTCGTTTCGCTGTTTGCCGTACTTCGCATTCTCTAACATAAATTTGCTAAAATACTCGTTTCGACTATCGGCCGAATTTTAGTCTGTAATGAGCATCAAGCAGATATCAGTCCGCGGCGCGCGGCAGCACAATCTCAAGAACATCGACGTGGACATCCCGCGGGACAAGTTCGTCGTCATCACGGGCCTGTCGGGTTCGGGTAAGTCGTCGCTTGCCTTTGACACGATCTACGCCGAGGGCCAGCGGCGCTATGTCGAATCGCTCTCGGCATACGCACGTCAATTTTTGGATCAATTGGAAA
>JAYVUD010000494.1:0-20656 GCA_043788335.1 Chloracidobacterium sp.
TCAAAAACCTCGGTGAGCTTGTGTGAGATATAGATCATACCGACGCCACGCTCTTTGAGCTTTCTGAGGATGCCGAACAGCGTTTCCACCTCGGACTCGGTCAATGCGGCGGTCGGTTCGTCGAGCACGAGGATGCGGGTATTTTTGGAAAGAGCTTTGGCGATCTCGACAAGCTGCTGTTGGCCAATGCCTAAATTGCCGGCAGGCACCCGCGGATCGATGTCGAGATGCAGGTCCTGAAGCAGTTTGGTGGCCTTGTGATAGAGCTCAGACCAATTTATGATGCCAAATTTGGCCGGTTCCTGGCCGAGGAATATGTTCTCGCCGACGGTCAACTCTTTGACCAGCGAGAGTTCCTGAAAAATTATGCCGACGCCCGCGTTCTCAGAATCGCGGATAGTTTTGAACTGACGTACCTCGTCATCGATCAGGATGTCACCCTCATAGGTGCCGATCGGATAAACGCCTGAGAGGACCTTCATCAAGGTCGATTTACCCGCGCCATTCTCGCCGACGAGCGAGTGAAATTCACCCGCCTCGAGCGTAAAACTCACCCCGTCAAGAGCCCGCACCCCCGGAAACTCCTTGACGATACTTTTCATCTCCAGAAGAGGCATAATATGTTGAACCTTGAGCGGACTTGTTCGGTGTGGGTATCAGACAGAACGACGCCCATCCAACGCCCTGACAACGGTATTTGTCTCTGGAAAACCGAACTTGCTGCGAAATAAACTAAGGAATCTTACTACAGAACTTTTGCGTGGTGCAACAACAAACCTGCGGCCAACGAAATGTTATTTTCCACGGCTACATTGAGCCGGCTTGCCCGTTTGACCGTGACGATGCTCGTTACACAAACCGGAGGCAAACTGGCGACGGTACGCTCACGATCGCTCCTGTCGGCATCAGTTTTCCGGTTCCTTCCTCGATCCGAAAGGTGACCACGGTGTCCGTATTCTGATTTGCCGCCAGCAGGTACTTTCCGCTCGGGTCCACGGCGAAATTTCGCGGTGTCTTGCCCTGCGTCGAAACGTGTTCGATCAGTTCGAGCTTCGCGAGCCGCTCGTCGAACTTGTAGCTGACAATGCTGTCGTGGCCGCGATTGGATCCGTAAACAAACCGCCCGTTCGGCGAAATATGGATATCTGCACAGGTATTAGCCCCATTCCAATTCGCGGGCAGCGACGAGATCGTCTGAGTTTCTGCAAGCATGCCGCGTTTCTCGTCATACGCGAGAACGGTCAGGCTCGAGCTGAGCTCGTTGATGACAAATGCCGTCCGCCCGTTCGGATGAAACGCAAAGTGCCGCGGCCCCGCACCCGGTTTCGTCTTAAGTGACGGCTGATCCGGATTTGGGCTGAGCTCGCCGGTTTCGCTGTCAAATTTATATATGAATAAAGTGTCGGCACCGAGATCACAGGCGACAGCAAATCGATCGTTCCGGTCGAGGTTGATCGAATGGGCGTGAGCCGACAACTGTCGATCCTTGTTAGGACCCGCACCGGTGTGCTGCTTTACGTCGACCGATGGGCCAAGTTTGCCGTCCTTTCCGATCGGAAAGACCGCAACGTTGCCTCCGACATAGTTCGCGGCCAATAGAAACCGGTTGTTTGCACTAACGGTCAGGTGGCACGGAGCACCCCCCAAACTGGGCTGCTTGTTTAGGAACGTCAGATCGCCGCTCTTTCGGTCAATTGTAAATGAGCTGACGGAACCGCTTTTTTTACCCTCATACTCGAGCGTTTCATTGACCGAAAAGAGAAATTTGCGGCTCTTGTCAACCACGACAAACGACGGATCAGCGACGCCGCTCGCGGCCTTGGCGGGTGTCAGTTCGCCACCTTTCTCGCTGAAATGGAACGAATATATTCCCTGGCCTTTGCCGCTGCCGGAGGTGTACGTGCCAACGTAGAGCATAAATTCATCGTTCCTCAAGGCTGGCGATGTCTGTGACGAGGCGTCCTTGTCGAGCGAAAGGAGAGCTAAACTGCCGCCGATCGCCGCCAGAAACTCGCGTCTGCCAATCTTGTTCGTTTTCGTAGGCATATAATTGGGGCATCCAATTTTGGATGACATCTGATACCGACGATTCGCGTCGGTCGCCGCCGTCATCTTTCCCTGCGGATATTAATTGCCGCCGGCCGCTTGAACCAGCGTTTTGATGCTCTCGACAACGCGGAATTCAAGAGCCGCTTTGGGCTTGGCGATATCCTTGAGGGCGTTTAGTTTTTCCTCGCGCCAGCCAGCGGGCGGCGTGGATTGTTTTTCGATATATGAAAGGGCATCGAGGCCGATATTGCTGAGGTCTTCGAGATCCTTTGCAAGCTGCTTTGCCTCTGCAAGTCCGGGCGAGTTTTCCATCGCAGGTTGCAGCGAACGGCCTGCGTCGCGCCAGTGAGTGAGCATCACACGGGCCGGGGACGAATCGTTCGCGAGAGATCTGCCGGCGATGGCGTCACTAACGATTCGGTTGAAATGCATCGCTCCGACGGCATCCGCCTGTGCAGCGTCGACCAAACCGGTTAGTGGCGAGAGCATCGTCTGCGGCCGTTGCTGAAAGCGTTTATATTCTTTGACCGGTTCCACAAGTGAAACGAGCGTCTGCAACGCTGTAATGTCGCCATTCTGAGCCAGACGGCGAAGCAGGACGTCCTGATTTCGGCGGTGCGTGATACCGAGTTCCTCAAGGCGAACGCTGACCACGGCCAAACGGCGATACATATCGTCGACGTCGTTGACGTCGCGGGGTGACCACAAACGCTCGGCTATCGCCGCCGTTCGCGGCCAGATGCGGGAATCGATGGTCTCGGGCGAAACCCATTCGCTCCACATTGTTGCCTCGCCGCCGAGGACTCGTTTTTGTTCCGTCGCCGTTAGCTGGGTGTCGGCGGGCAGAGGATCGACCACATAATGTTGCGACGCAGGAAACATCAGGTCGATATAATAGCCGCTCGACAAGACGCCCGTGTAACCCTGTTTGGCGGCTTCGCCCAGGGCCTTTTGGCCACGCCACGAGTGAATGACGATGTCCTTAGGCAGAGACGGCTGGAATATCTCGTCCCAGCCCATCATTATCTTGCCGTTCTTTTGCAGAAATTTGAGTATCCGCGTATTGAAATAGGTCTGCAGATCGTGCTTGTCCTTATAGCCTTTTTCCTTCATAAACGCCTGTATAGAGGCGTTGGCTGCCCACTGTTTGCCCTCATTCTCGTCGCCGCCGATATGCATATAGGCATCCGGGAAAAGAGCCGCCATTTCCCGGAAAAACACCTCCAACAACTTGTAGGTTTTTTCGTTTGTCGGATCAAGCGTTGGATTAAAAACGCCGGGCTGGCGTTCGATCTTGTACGGGCCGGGGCCGCTGGCGATCTCGGGGTGGCTGACGACCCACGCGGTGGCGTGCCCGGGCATATCAAATTCGGGCATTACCCGGATGCCGCGATCGGCGGCGTATTTGATGATCCCGCGGATCTCGTCCTGGGTATAAAAGTCGCCGTCCGAACCCATTTGGTGCAGTTCGGGCATTTTTTTGCTCTCGACGCGAAAGCCCTGGTCTTCGGTCAAATGCCAGTGAAGAACGTTCATTTTCACCGACGCCATAGCGTCCAGATTGCGTCGGATGACGTCGAGCGGTTGGAAATGACGGGCTGAATCTATCAATAATCCACGCCACGCAAATCGCGGACGGTCATTGATCGTGACCGCCGGAAAAAAGGCCCCGTCCCTATCACCCTCGAGCAATTGCAAAAGCGTTTCGAGCCCACGCATGGCACCGACGGTCGTTGCAGCGGTCAATTTTGCCTGCTTGTCGTTGATCACAAGCCGGTACGACTCATCATCACCGAGTTTCGGGATAGCGTTTCCGGTTGCCGCGGTCTCGATCAGGAGCGTAGCACCGGCGGTATCGGCTGATGTATCTCGCAAAATATCCAGAACCGTGCGGCCCTGCAGGCGGTCGATCACACGCATCGCGTATTGCCGCAACCGTTCATCGGTCTTGCCGGTAAGAGCGACCGTAAACGCTTTGGTAACCGGCAGACGGCCGGTGTTCCACTGGATGCTCTCGGGGACGGGCATCAGGTCTCGCCGGGCCTTTTGCAGGCCCTGGCCGATCATCGCGATGCTGGAAAACAATAACAAAACTGTGAAAAGGGCGATCCTGATTTTGGTAATGTGCATTACGGATACGTTTACTCTAATATCGGCCGGCCTGTCAACTATTTGGAGGTGTTGTACGAGTCTATCGCCTTGCGCATACAATCGGCAATTTCGTTCGAGCCGGGCTTGAACATTTTAAAGCCGCCATCCCATTCCCACCAGGTATTCGGTATTTGTAGTTTCCCGAGAGCGGCATACACTGTCTCGGCGTGGCGGCAGCGGTCGTCCATTAACGAATCTTGTCCGTACGAGCCAAATTCGCCGACGAAGATCGGAACCTTGTATTTGACTGACCAATCTTTTGCTGCTTTGAGGTCCCTAAAAATCTTATCGGCCCTAGAGTCTCCGGCGTATGACGCGATGAGTTTCTCGACCCACTTACCTTCGGCTCTTTTCGGTGTTTTTGGCGTCTTTTCCTTTACCGCCGGGAAAGGCAGGAACTTGATTTCCTCGATCCCCTCGGCTCCGGACCACGTCGACGCTTGATGAGTAAAGAGAAATGGATCGTAATAGTGGAATGTGTAAATAATGTTCTTGTCCGCGAACGGCTGAGAGTCTAACAATGCCTGCCGTCCGTTCCAGTCGTGAAATCCGACGATAAGCGTGTGATTGGGTGCCGTCTCGCGCACGATCTTGATGATCTGCTCGGCCTGCCAACGCCAGGTTTCGGCGGGCATATTGTGCGGTTCGTTCCTAAGCTCAAAAAACACCTTTTCAGGGTCGGTGTTCTTGTAACGTTCCGCAATACGGAGCCACAAATTTACGAGTCGCTCGGGGTCTCCCGCTTCGGGGTTTGTTCCGTCAAATTCGGAATGATGCAGATCGATGATCACGTTGAGGTTGTTCGCCAACGCCCATTTCACAAACTGGTCGGCCATCTCCGGACCTTTTGGATTATCCCAGTCATATGGCCGTTTCAACTGCGTCCAGGCACTGAAACAGATCGGAATACGGACGGTCTTGAATCCAGCCTTGGCTATATCGGCAAACTTCTTTTCCCGCTTTGCTACCTCTTCGGGTTTAGCAAAATCTGCATAATGCTTGTCCTTGGTGCCTGTCCACCAGTTTTCAAGATACGACAAATTCATCCCCAGCCCCATCCGCTCGGACCTTTGCTGGGCTACGCCTTGGGCGAATGCGAGGTTTGTGAAAAATATAAGTAAGAAAACGGAGACGCACGCCTTATTCATCTGATACCCCAATTGCATTAATAAACGCGGGGAGAGGCAACGCAACTGAGCGGATGCCCCCAACCGGCTCCGATGTCCACTATCGTTTCCGACTAATTAAGTGTAAATCTGCCGCTCAATCCACCGATCATTACAGTGAAATCTCCCGGTTCGGTCACGGGTTTGTTATCCGACCCGATGAACGAAAGATCATCGCTGCGTAGCTTGAACGTCAGAGTTTTACTTTGGCCGGGATCGAGAGACACCTTGGCAAAACGCCTGACACGTTTGCCGGCGGGCGATACCGTCGCCACCTCATCTCGAACATAAACAATGACCGTGTCTTTTCCGGCCCGCTGGCCGGCATTCTTGACGTCGACGCTGACCGTAACCTCGCCGTTCATCGGAACCGTGCTCGACGACAGTCGTAGATTGCTATACTCAAATGTCGTGTAGCTCAGGCCGGTTCCAAAATCGAACTGAGGCTTGTTCGCCGCGTTTCCGAATGCAGTCTCCTCGGTCTCAAACAGCTTATGGTCATACATGATCAGGTTGTTCGGATTGCGCGGATATGTGAACGGCAGTCGGCCGTCCGGATTGTAATCGCCAAATAGAACATCGGCAATCGCCTGACCGCCTTCGCTGCTCGGGTTAAGTGCAAGCAGGATCGACGAGACATTGTCGGCAATACGGCTAATGATACGCGGGCGGCCCTCGGCCATTACGAGAACCACCGGTTTGCCGGTAGCGATGATTGCCTCGGCAAACTTCAATTGGATTTCCGGCAGGGTCAGATCGGTAATGTTGCCCGGCGTTTCCGTGTAAGATCCCTCGCCAAGACAGAGTATGACGACATCGGAGTTTTTTGCCGCGTCGACAGCTTCCTGTACGTTTACTTCTTCATCGACGTTGGTAGGCGTTTGGCCGGCCGGAGTGTTCGGGGGCCGAACAATGCGGGTGCCTTGCTTAAACGTGAAGTTGCTCTTACCGACCTTGGTTTCGATCGCCTGGCGCATCGTCATTTTGTTGGTCGGATAGAGCGATTTCTCGGAACCCTGCCAGACCCATGTCCAACCGTTGTTAAGCGAGATCAGCGAATCAGCGGTCGGGCCCGTCACGAGAACTTTCTTGTTCTTGCCGAGCGGCAACAGGTTGCCATCATTTTTTAGCAGGGTCAGCGATTCGCGTGCGGCTTCGAGACTGGCTTGTGCGTATTCAGGTTTGCCAAAATTGCTTTTTACTGTGGCGTTTGGCATCGGATTTTCAAATAATCCGAGTTCAAATTTAACTCGCAAAATGCGGCGGACCGCATCATCGATACGGGTCATCGAAACTTTCTTCTCTTTGACGAGTTCGATCAGACTGTCACTAAAGCCATAACCTGTCGGCACCATACTCATGTCGATACCGGCGTTGATCGCCATCATCGTCGCTTCTTTTTCGTCCTTAGCGACTTTCCACTGCGTGACAAGTTTTCTGATATCTTCCCAATCGGAAACGATAAATCCGTCAAATTTAAATTCATTTTTCAGAACGTCCGTAAGCAGATATTTGTTGATATGCCCCGGCACTCCGTTGATCTCAGCGGAATTGACCATCACAGTTCTGGCACCTGCATCGACCGCGGCCTTAAATTGCGGTAAGTGATACTCACGCAAAACATTTTCAGGGATCAGGGCGGTGGTACGGTCGCGTCCGCTTAGCGGAAAACCATACCCGACATAGTGCTTGAGGCTCGTGGCGACATTTTGTTCACTGCTGACATCATTACCCTCCATGCCGCGAACAAACGCGGTGCCCATCACTTTGATGAGGTACGGATCTTCACCGAAAGTTTCCCAAAAGCGTGGCCACACCGGCTGACGTCCGGCATCGAGCACCGGCGAAAAAGTCCAGGGAATCGCAGCGGCACGAGTTTCCATCGCGGCAATTTCCGCCGCTCGTTGCATCAAAACCGGATTCCAGGTTGCCGCCATCCCGATCTCCTGCGGAAAGAGTGTGCCGCCCTTAACGAAGTTTGCCCCGTGGATCGAGTCGATCCCGTAGATATTTGGGATCTTCAAACGAGTTTTCTGAGAAGCAGCTTGAATCGCCCCGATGATCTCCCACCAGTTATCAACCGTCAAGGCGTGACCGGGAACATTCAGGATCGAGCCGACCTTGTATTGAACGATCGCTTTTTCGAGCTTTGCGGCATCGATCTTAATATTTGCGTTAATATCCGGACCGCCGTCGACGGTGATCTGTCCGATCTCAAGTTGCGTCATTTGCCCGACTTTTTCCTCGACTGTCATTTTTTTGATCAGGGCTTCGATTTCGGCCGTGCGATCACGAAGCTTCGGCCGCCGGACCGCGGTGCGAAAGAACGCGTCGCTGTCCGTAATGTCGGTCGTTGCCGCTTTGCTCTGCGCGAGACTTTGTTGTAGTGGCAGACATAAGGTCTGAAGGCAAATGGCTACTAACAATGTAAGTGCTGACTTTTTCATCGAATTTAAGGTTTCCTTTGGGCCGCGAAGATATTGTAAAGCTGTCGGACAATTGTATTTAATTGGCCGCAATTGTTCAAGGCGAAAATCCGTTCGGGCGTCGCTCCCCAAGTTTCGCGTTGACGTCGACCGCCGCTAACGTTTCCGCCCGAGTGCCGCTCTGATCGCCTTTTCGGCAAGCGGCGTCATTATTGCGTAACCCGCGGCGTTCGGGTGCAGGCCGTCAAACGTTATGCCGTCTTTGACAAATCCCCTGCCGTCCACCATCGCGTTATAGTAGTCCAAAAAGACCAATCCGTGCTTAGCGGCATAGCCCCTGAGCCAGTTGTTCATTTCAACGATCTTTGCGGGGGGCCGGGACTCGGTCTGAATATAAAATGTTCCGTCCGCTTTCCTGACCGTGTCGCTCACCGGAATCACTGATGACAGTACGACGCGAATGCCGTTGGCAGCGGCGATCTCCGCCATCGAGGCGATGTTGTCGCCGGTTTGGGCAAGGGTCATCGGGCCGGTGTTTCCGGAAATGTCGTTAGTACCGGCCAAGATTACGACCACCTTCGGCTTGTTGGCGACGACGTCCGCTCTAAAACGGACAAGCATCTGCGGCGTAGTCTGTCCGCTGATACCGCGGTCAAGGTAAGGCTTACCCGGAAAAAATCCGCCAAAACCCTCCTGGTCCCAAAGATCCGTGATCGAATCGCCAATAAAGACGACGCGGTCCTCGCCCTTTTTCGGTGCCGCGACTTTGGCGTCCGCGTCCGCATAGCGATGCAGTTCGGCCCAATCGTTGAGTCGTTTTCCCATTTCCTTGACGTTATTTTTCGCGACGCCGCACTCGTTGTTTTGTTGGGCCGCGATCGGCAAAGATATACAAAGCAAAGACAATAGTATAAAGATCTTCATATTTCTCCTAAGGAAATTCCGCGACTCGGCCACGATACGCATCATCATCCGCGATGCCGTGGTTAGACGACGCAACCGGCATCTTTAAGGGGTGCCGTCCCCACTATTCGAAAGCCCCGACCAACGTCATCTTCTACTTCTGGGTGGATCTTGCCGCTGACTCCCTTAGTGCGGCACTAAGCAGGATCATTCTTTCTAAAAGTGCTTCCGCCTTCAGGTTATCTTTAAGATCGACAACTTTTGGATTCGCAAATATAGGATTACTCACAAAGGCCGACAGTTCGTTGTCGAGTTCAACGATCAACGTCTCAACATCTGTTGGCAGCGGCCATTTCGCCCCATTGATGACAGCGGTTGTCACGGACTCGCTCTTTTTGTCTTTAGATATCCTCTCGTCCTTAGCGTTGTTACTTTCCGGAAAAAGTTTCATTTTAAGGCGAATGCCGGTTGAACTGAGAGCTCCGGCATTTAGAGCTAGTTTCTCGAAGTCGATCACCTTGCTTCGGGTGTAGATAGAGACGATCGCGTTCTGGAGCTTCTGAATCTTTTCAAAATCCTGGCCGATCTCGACAAATGTGGCCGTCGACGTTTGAACCGAACCGTAAGTGTCACGTTTATCTGATTCACGCTTCACACGCTCGAGCTCAATAGACCGGGTCTTGATATTCTCGTTGTCCGTGAACGGGTCGGGACGGACAGGAGTGGGTACCTGGGCCGCCACTCCCAAGCACATCGTTGCGATAAGCACAGGACCGCATAAAATGATCGATATTCTCATCATCTTCATCCTCCGTTCAGACGCTCTATCAAACACTGAACGAGCCTAGCCAGGGAGCAAGTGTTTTTCAACAATTGCGGTTCATTTTGGCCGAAACTTGGTATAGAATCAGTGTGCAAAATCCTAGACCGATCACGATATTCGGAAATTATGAAACTCGTTACACGATATCTCATCGTCAACTTATCTCTGATTGCCATCACCTTTGCGTTAGGCTTCGCTGCAAACGTTACGGCACAGTCTAAATCTGAAGTGCTGAACGACGCCGCTTTGACCAAGGTGGTTCCGAAAAGCTTCTACTTCGCCGGCCAGAGTGCCGAAACCCAGATGCGTAACGCCGCGGCGGCGAAGATCGGCGAAAACCGTTTCATCGTTGCCGGCCTGGTCGACACGTCCGGCTACTCAACCGAGATCAGCGGCAAATACGAGGGCTTTTTCATCACGGACTCGCCGATCAAACTTGGTGACAAACCGCTCGCTTCCGGTGCATATGGATTCGGTTTCTCTGCGAACGGAAAAGCCAACATTTTTGATCTGAGCGGTAAAATGATCGCTTCGGCGGTCACGAAAACCGATGCCGAATTGAAACGTCCGCGACCGCTGCAGATGACCTTGGACGAAAAGGGCGTTCGGTTTTACAAGGGCAAGAACTATGTCCTGATCACCGCAAAATAATTGGCCGTTCGCGAAGTTACCGATGCTCCGTTAGCCGCACTTCGCTTAGTGCGGCATTCGCTCTGCACTGTACTTCAACGCGGCACTCAGGCTGATCAAAAGTACAAGGTCTTTGCGAGCCTTGGCATTGTCGGTCGCACTCGACCCTTTTGGGTTAGCGAAGATCGGGTTGCCAACAAATGCGGCCAGTGTATTATCCATATCGACAATTAATGTCTTGACATCATTCGGCGTCGGATCCGCCGCGGCCGCCGCGATCTTGGGCTTTTTGGCGTTCTTTTTCTCGTCCGGGGTCACCGGGAAAAGGTTCGCCTTCAATCGAGTACTGCCCTTGGTGACCTCACCCGCATTCGACGAGATCTTGGCGTAATCGATCACTTTTGTTTTTGTGTAGTAGGTGATGATCTGATCCTGCAGAAACTGGATCTTCTCAAAATCTTCCTTGATCTGCTGAAATCTCAGTGCCGGGGTATTATTTGCGGTACCGGCCGCCCCCGCTTCGGCGTCTCTTTTGATCCGTTCCATCTCGACCGATCGCGTCCTAATATCATCGCCGCCGAGATTCTTGTCGCCGCCACCGGCCGGCATAATTCTGTCCGACTGCCCATAGGCGACCGTAGCGATTAAGGGTACCGCACACAATACCGACCAGAAAATTAACTTTTTCATATATTCATCTCCCTTGATCCAACTTTTAACAATATAGATATTCTGACTGCAACCTCAACTCAAATAAACGCCACAACGGCGGAAAAGCGGACGTCTTTCGGCCTACCGGACCCGGAAATTTTTTATATCCGACACGCCCTTATTCTGTAAGATAGTCACCATCTTGTCAGCCGGTATATTTGATAGTTTCTCGATCTCGCCGCCGCTCCAGCGGATCTCGACCGAGTCAATAGTCTCGCCCTCGCCCAGTCCGAAATGGAGCCTTAGATCGTTTTGCGACAGATAGCTCCCGCCCGCCTCCACCTCCTGGATCATTGAGCGTTTATTTGTCTTCAACGTTGCCCGGGCACCGATCGCATTGCGGTTCGCATTGGTTTGAATCAATTTGAGCGTCACGCGATGGTTGGAATTTTCGGTCGTATTGAGCAAGACTGTCGGTAGCTCGCCGACATTCGTGACCACCGCGTCGATCAGGCCGTCGTTGTTCAGATCGCCAAATGCAACGCCTCGCCTCGATCGCAGCGGGAGTTCTTTCAAACCGGATCCCTCCGTAACGTCTTCGAATGTTCCGTTACCAAGATTACGGTGAAGCAAAAAGTGCTGTCCGTAGCCAAGCTGGATCTTGCTTTTCGCAAATTCGATCTGCGGATAGACGTGACCGTTGGCGACTAGGATGTCGAGCCATCCGTCATTATCGAGATCGACAAACCCGGTTCCCCATCCGACGAACGGCCGACTCGGGGCTCCGAGCCTGGACTCGGGCGAAACATCCAAAAACCCTTTGCTGCCCAGATTTCGGTAGAGCGTATTATGTTCGTTATCGAAATTCGTTGTAAAAAGGTCGAGTTTGCCGTCAAGGTCAAAGTCGCCCCACGTGACGCCCATCGAGCCTTGCTCGACGCCCGATCCGCTATAACTTGTTCCGGTCTCTAGCCCGACATCAGTAAAGGTCCCATTCCGGTTGTTTCGGTACAGGTAATTCGGGTTACCGTCGTTGGCAACATAAAGATCGGGCCAACCGTCATTGTCGTAGTCGCCCCATATCGCACCCAAACCGAAGTATTTATTGTCATCGCCGAGACCACTCTTTTGCCCTATCTCCTCAAAGGTTCCGTCGCCCTTGTTTCGATAAAAATAGTCGCGTTGACCCGGGAGGCCGCGAGGCCCGCATTGGACCCGGATACCGCTGAATGAACACGTCGCTGAGCTTCCAAATATCGGCAAGTTATTGAGATCTATCGTCACGTAGCCTGCGACGAAGAGGTCGAGTTTGCCATCGCGATCATAATCGGCCCACGCCGCGCCGGTCATAAATCCCTGCCCGCGAAGGCCGGACCGATCGGTCACATCCTCGAACTTGCATTGTCCGGTGCCACGGTAAACGGCGTTTCCGCCAAAGCCGGTGACGAACAAATCGAGGATCCCGTCATTATCAAAGTCAACCGTGGTCACCGCCATTCCCCAGCCTTTGCGTTGAAGTCCCGCTGCCTCGGTTATATTCTCAAAACGCGGCGTCGGACTCTTTGCACCATCGACTTGACGGTAAAGTGTGATAAAGAGGTCGCCGTTATTTTTGAACCGCTCGACCGACGAACCGTTTACGGTCGCAATATCGAGATAGCCGTCATCGTTGCAGTCAAAGACAGCAACGCCGCCGCTCATAGACTCGATAATATAACGGTTCTCGGGGGTCGCGACGTGCGAAACATTGATTCCGCTATCCTTGGTCACGTCGCGAAAGCTGATCGCAGGCGTCCCGCCGAAAGCAGGAAAAATCAGCGATTGAAGCACGGCGATGGAATATAAATATCTCAACCCACAAGCTGTCATTTTGCCGCCTTTCTCGGCCGGATCTTTTCGAACGGGACTAACCCTTCACCTTCGAGGATCGCGTAAAACTTATCAGCAGGAACATCCCTGACCGTCTCAACCTTGCCGGAATTCCAACGGATCTCGATCACATCTGCCTTAGTCGCTTTGCCCAACCCAAAATGCACCCGCAGATCGTTCTGCGACAGATAACTACCACCGCTCCGTATCTCTTCGGTTTGAACGACCGTTCCCGTCGTGGCCTTAATCCTGGCTCCGATCGCGAGCGGATTGCCCTGTTTCGCCGCTAGTTCGAGCGTTATCCAGTGATTGGATCTGTCGCCTGAGTTTTTAAGGATCATCGGCGAGGCATCGAGATCTTCGACGACAATGTCCGTTTGACCGTCGTTGTCCAGATCACCAAACGCCGCCCCGCGGGAGACCCTCAGTTCCGAAAGTGCCGTGCCGCCCTGTTCGACCGCATTGCAGAAAGTGCCGTTGCCCAGATTTATGAACAGAAGTTTCCCCTGCTTATATTTCATACCCGCAAATGTCTGGTCCATCTGCGGATAGACGTGGCCGTTGACAGCGAATAGATCCAGCCATGTATCGTTATCCAAGTCGAAAAAACCGGTACCCCAGCCCACATACGGTCGCGAGATCTGCGCGACCTTTGCGGCAAACGACACGTCCGTAAAATCGTATTTACCTGCGTTTCGATAGAGAGTGTTGTATTCGTCGGCGAAATTTGTCACGTAGATCGAAAAATTGCCGCTGTGTAGGTAGTCGCCCATCGCGACGCCCATCGAACCCTGCTCCGACCCGTCGCCATTGACGCCTGTGCCGGACACGAGGCCGATCTCCTCAAATCTTCCATTTCCAAGATTCTTGTAAAAGAAATTTGGCGTCGAATCGTTGGCAATATAAACGTCCGGTCTTCCGGTGCCGCCCAGATCGGAAAACACCGGTTGCATTCCGTAAAAGCCGCTCGGATCGTCCATCCCGAGCTGCTTTGATACCTCAGTAAATGTTCCGTTTCCGTTATTGTGAAATACGCTGTCGCCGGCCCCCTTTAAGCCTCGTGGTCCACATTGAACGTCAATTCCCCGAAATTTACAGGTCGGCAAGGTGCCGAATCCCGGCAGATCGTTGAGTTTGAAATCGACATAGTTCGCGACCACCAAGTCAAGAAATCCGTCGCCGTCATAATCACCAAAACTGGCCCCGGTCGACCAACGACCGTCGGCCACGCCGGCCTGTTTGGTCACATCAGCAAACGTACCGTCGCCGTTATTTTTGTAAAGGACATTGCCGCCCAAACAAGTCACGTAAAGGTCCGGCCACCCGTCATTGTTGTAGTCACCGACCGCCCCGCCCATCGCATAACCCGGGAAACCCACCCCCGCTCCGTCTGTTACATCGGTAAAGGTACCGTCTCCGTTGTTTCGGTAAAGGAGACTTTTCGACTTTTCGTTCTTAAGGGCCATTTCGACCGTCGGGGCGTTGGTGAAATAAATATCCAAAAGGCCGTCACGGTTGTAATCGATCAACACAACGCCACCACTCATTGATTCAACGATATATTTCTTCTCAGGCGCCGAGGTATGCAGAAATTTTATTCCGGTCTTGGAATAGACATCGGTAAGCTGCGGTATCCTACGGTCTTTACAGACTTCGGATTGCCCAAGCACCAGGCTCGAGTAAAATAAAGAGGCAATTATGCTCGCGGCTACGAGTACGGTTGATCTCATCACATTCCCTCTTTTTTCCCCTCTTTCAATTTTCGAAAGATCTCCAGATGTTTCTTTCCTAATTCGCGTTCCCCAATGAGATCATACAGCCGACTCAACTGAAAGTGGGTGTCGGCATCGCTCGGATTCTGAGAAACGGCTTTTTCGAGCAATGGACGAGCTTTCGCTTCCTCGCCCATTTGCAAATACACCGCCCCTAGATCGCGGAGCGCGAATGCGTGATTAGGCGAATGTTCGATGGCCTGTTCCAGGAATTCGGCTGCCTTGGCCAAATCGCCCATATTTTTATAGGAAAGGCCAAGTTGATAGGATGCCTCGAAATTGTTCGGATCAGTGATTATGCAATATGCCAACTGCCTGAGCGCTTCGTCCAATCTGTCCGAATGTGCGGCGTATGTCATTCCCAAAGCGAGACAACCGCGCGGATCTTTCGGCCGCGCCTCGGTATATCGCTTCAGCGACATTTCCGCGTGTATCAGATCATTGTTCTGAAGCGAAGACACGCCGTCCAGATAGAGAAAATCAAGGTTCCGGGGTTCCAAGTTCAACAGGGAGCGCGCCGCAGCAACTGCTTTAGACGATTGGTTGGCCTGAATCGCAACTATTACAAACCGCGAAAGGACGGTCTTATCCATCGGGTTTTTTGCCAAAGACCTCTCAAAAAACTCGACAGATCTCGCAAAATTACCTTGTTCGCTCTCAAAGAGCGCTTTTACAAAAAGCAGTTCGGAAGAATGTGGCTCGATCTTCTCGGCCCGGAGTAGATAGGTCGCGGCCTTCGGAATGTCTTTTAGGACTATCTCCGTTCGCACGAGTAGTAGAAGCGCCGTGACGTTTTTCGGCGTGGAAACCACCGTCAACTTCAAAAGTTCCAGAGCTTCGTTCAATCGTCCGCCTTGGATCAAAACTTCGGCGAATTTGATAGCCAAGGGTGGATCCTGTGTGGCGAGCGAACGCCCGGCGGGGACCAATGACTCGATACCTCGTCGATCATGCAGCATTATGTAACACGTGGCCCGCAACGGAAGTGCATCGGTATTTGCCGCCCTCGCAGGCTACGGCGAGATCACATCGAGAGCTTTCGCACATTCGCCAACATCCTGTAAACTCTGAGCGAGTCTCAGCCGCACAGAATTGTCTTTTATATCCCGAACCGAAATTCCCAAGAGGGTCGCTCGCGCCTCATCAACCTCGCCGAGTTCGGATTGAACTGCGGCAAGATCCATCTTGGCTGTCGTAAAATTGGGGTCTAGCGACAACGCTTTCCTCAGCAATGATCTCGCTTCGTCAAAACGACCTTGTTTGAAACGAAGTTTGGCAAATATGGCAAAACCGCCGGCACTAGCCGGGTTTTCACGAACATATTCGAAGAGGGGCGTTTCGACCTCGGAGAGTTTCCCTTCGGCTATACTTCTCTCAAAACGCTTTAACAAATCCGTGTCCGGCGAGGCCTTTTGGGCTGACAGAGTTGTCCCGCCGCAGATAAATAGCAGCAAAAAAGCGAAGAGTCGAATCGGGTTATTCCGGTGAATCCTCATTTTGTCACATCGGCGAGTCGGTCTTTCTATTAGCGGCTTTTAGCTCCTGATAGCGCCGTAATTCACGGTCGGCGTCGTCCTTGCGAGCGGCTTTCCGGTAAGCAATGCTAAGTTGATAGTGAGTATAGTCCTTGGTGCTGTCCGAGGTTACTGCTAATTCTAATTGTTCGATCGCGTGCTGTGTGTCGCCCTTTTCCAGATAGATCTTACCGAGTTGATAATGTGCATCGGCGTAGTCATATTTAAGCTTGATCGCCTCTTCCAGAATGGATATCGTCCTATCTAGCTCGATCTTTCTTTCAATAAGTGTGAGTGCGAGATGATACTTTGACAGCGGATCACCCGGATTCAATTCCAACTCGCCCTCAAAAGCCTTTCCAGCTTCGTCAAATCGATTCAGACGGATAAGACATTGCCCGGCCAAGTAGTTAGCCTTTCCAAATCGCGGATCGAGCGAAACGACCCTGCGAAATTCCTGCAGAGCCCGCTCAAAATTGCCCAGGATCATAAAGCCCTGAGCAGCGTAAAATAGTGCGTCGGCGGAATTTTGTGAAAGCTCTGCAAGTTTCGTAAAGACCGGTATAGCCTCTTGATTTCTTTTCAACTGAACCAGGGAAATACCATAGAAATAAGCTAGTTCAGCGTTATTACCGATCGTCGACTCGAGCGGTTTCAAGGTATCGACGCCCTTGGAAAATTCTTTGGTGAAATAGTAGCTTGCACCGAGCATCTGTCTGATCAGCTTGTCACTAGGGACCGTTTTGAGCTGACGTGCGAGCGGTTCGATCGCCATGCTATATCGTCCTGCTTGGAAACTAACGATTCCCCAATTACGGTCCAATCCGCCAAGATCCGGTTTCCAGTTTGACGCCGACTCAAACATCTCTACCGCCTCAGGCAGCCGCCGATTTTGCGCCTCGATGATCCCGAGGTTGTGATATGCCTGAGCCAGCACTTCGGCCAAATAGAAACGAATCTTCTTTAGTTCGGCCGACCGTTCGGGCGTCGGAGGTTTAACGGCCGTATTTGTTCTCGAGCTGTTCGCCCGTCCGTTTGAGTCGCCAACAACTTGTCCCAGGATCTGGTTGATCTCGTCTCGAGCCGACAGGAGCGATTGCTGCTGCAGCTCACCGGCGATCTTCAACTCCTGTTCGCCTTCGGTCTTACGGCCGGTTTTCAATAATAGTCGTCCGAGCAGGAAATGGGTCCGTCGCGCCTGTAATTTTTCATTCTTATCTATCGATTCGAGTTCGATCGATCGCCGTAGGCTTTTTTCGGCTCCGGTAAGATCGTTTAATTCTATCTGAGACTGTGCCAAAAACAGGACTGCTTCGCCACTCTTGGGATTTAACTCGATCGCTTTTTGCAGATATTTGATCGCCTTTTGGTGATCACCCTCGGAAGACGCAACGACTCCGGCAAAAAAGTTCGAAAAAAAGTCGTTGGGTTTCAATTTGAGTTCGCTTTCGAACGCCGCACCGGCGTCGGCCAGTCGCTCACTGCCGCCGTTTTGCAGGATCAAATATCCGAGATAGAAGCTCGCGCTCGACGCTTTGGGGTCGACCAACACGGCTCGCTTTAGCTCCCGTTCGGCATCGGCCGGATAATTTAGGCTTTCATAATCATGTGCGAACAGAATGTGAAGGTCGGCAGTTTCCTTACCGGCCGAGATCTGGATCTCCTCAAACAAAAGCCGGGCACGCTCGGGAAGTTTCAAGTGCAGATAGGTCAGGGCCAAGGCGTGGGCCGACTCGAAATCCGGCGCGATCTGCAAGACCTTTTCCAACTCGGGAAGCGCCGCCTGATAATCTTCCTTGGAGAAAAAAATATTCCCTAGAATATAATGAGCTTCCGGATATTTAGAATCGATCGAGACGGCCATTTGGGCCTCATAGATCGCTTTGTCAAACTGGTTTTGACGTAGATAGGCTACCGCCAAATTGGTCCGATTTGGAGCGCTGTCGCGATATTTTAGAGATTCACTCAGGAACTGAACGGCATCGGCATAGTTACCTTCTTCGATAACAATGTTCCCAACGCGTTGAAGTCCGATACCCACGACGGTCCGATTTTCAACGGCCGCATTTTTAAGGTCGCCGGAGAGCTGAAATGTCTCTGCGGCACTGAGATGCTCGGCTAGTTCGTCTGTCTGACTGCGGTTTTTACTGACTGCGTCAGAATTATTCTTTTCTGGAGGTAATTTTTGAGAATAGACATCAACAGCTGCCAGAATCAAAAGCAAAAACAACACCCTGGCAACCATAAGTATCAGAATACTAGCTCAACAATCAATATTGTAGCCGGAAATGGCAGCATAACATAGAAATACGAACGGCAAGAAGACAGTTGCTTTGCAGCAGCTATCTTCTTGCCGTGTTTCTGAACTCAATGGCCTAGAAGTATAGCTTCAGGGCATATTGAATCTCACGAGCACCCTTTGTTCTGTTTGCCTTACCAAAGTTACCGTCCACGCCAGCGGCCGTGATGGTATTGTTGGTAATGCTGCACGGATTGGCTCCGCACGAAACGGTACCATTATAGAAGGTGACCGGAAGGTCTCCTCGGAACTGCGGGGTGTTCAGCGCGTTGAACATCTCGAATCGAAACTGGACTCGAGCACCTTCACCGAGGAAGCTATGGGTTAACCACCCGGGCGAAAAGTTCTTGTAGAGAGACAGATCGACGTTTTGGGTCGGCGGTCCACTGCAAGTTGTCTTTCCGGGTATCGTTTCACCGATCTTGTAGCCGACCAGTGTAAACGCCGCAGGATTGATAAACGTTCCCTTGGTGCCGCTGATCGTACATGGCTGGCCCGCAACCCGCAAAGGCCGTTGGTTAGCTACGCCGGTGCCAGTTCCGGTAATGCCGGCCTGAAATGCATTTGCCAAACCAACACCCTGAATACCGGTAGCGTTAATTTGAGGCGTCAGAGACGTGCCGCTTGTGACCTGAACGATCGAGGCAAGTTCCCATCCGCCGACAAATGTTCTCACGATGCCATTACTGCTCTTAAACGCCGGCAGATTATAGATCACGTTCGCAACGAACATGTGGGGACGATTAATATCCGATTCAGCAAAGTCGAGACCCCGCTTGTTTCTATCAAGAACGGCAAATGCACTGCTTCCGCCGCTTGAATCATTCAAACCAAAATCAGCCATCGACCTCGAGAACGTATATGCCGCCTGGAGTTGGGAATACTTGGTGATTCGCGTCCGGAACAGGATCTGGAGCGAATCGTAGTCACCGCGACCGTTTCGTTCGAACTGATAGATCGAACCGTAATTGGAGTACGGACGCAGAGCATTGACCGCGTTTGCGTCCGCAGCGAACGCCGCTGCCTTGTAGTTCTGCGGACGAACCTGATTGACGTCGTTATGAGTCAATTGCTTCCTTGATCGATTGCCGACATATCCAACTTCCACTACGGTTTCCTTCCACAATTGCTGACCCACCGAGAAGTTGAACTGCATTGCGTACGGTGTAGCAGCTTCCGGGCTAAGGCCATATTTTGGCGACCCGTTAGAGGCAGCACCCAATCCGGTAAATACAGTTCCGTCCAATGTTCGCTGACCGCCGATAGTTTGTGCAAACGGCGAATTCGCCGTCAGTGACGCAAAATAGGGGCTTGTCCGTTCACGAAGGTAAAATATACCGAATCCGCCTCGGATGGCTGTTTTGCCATTTGAAAATACATCCCACGCAATGCCAAGACGCGGAGCAAGGTTCTTGAAATTGTTGGCTCGAAGCGATCGATTCGAAAATTCAACCGGCGTGCTCGCACCAGCTATTCCGGCACACGGGTTTGTGCCTTTCGGGACAACCAACCCATTGCAAGGGTCGGTCGCGGGCCGTGCGGGATTATAGGCCGCCGGTGAAAATCCACTGATCTTGTTGAGCGAGTCATAGGGCTCAAACAGCAATGAGTATCTCGCTCCTAGTTCCAGAGTTACGTTCGGCCGTGCTTTCCACGTATCGCCAAAGTAGAATTCGACGTTCGTGTACTTGTTATGACCAACAGGCATTGTGTTGGTCTCGCTGAAGCCGAAAAGCGTGCCCCGAGTCAGAACATCTGCTAAATAGTTTCCTGAGTTATTTCCGCAGCACGCACCCCAGAATTGGATCGCTTCGTTGTTCGGACCGGAGTCTTCCGTCTTAGAAGCCTTGTCCAACAGGAAACCCATTTTCAATGTGTGATTTCCGACGACCATTGAGAAATCATCACGGACTGTGTAAATATCAAGCGCATTCCTAAACGGCGCCTGTGTCCAGAGGTCAGAACCCGAGTTGGACGCAAATGGAGCGATTCCGCCCCAGAATACGGGGTGCGGCCGATTTACGCCATTAACTTTTTTCGAATCCGGATAAAATCCCGGGATCGCGGTGTTTATAGCTCGATTAATATCGCCACCGGCACCCGGATCCACCTTGATGCGATTGGCAGAATAGGAAAACTGAAGATCATTGATCGACGTTTGCGATAGTTCGGACGTCCACTTGAGAGCTAATTGCCTCGAAGGTTGAGTCCAGCTGCTTTCGATCGTGGGAAACGCATCGTCGCCCCACAAGTTGCTGAAAAGAACCGGGAAAGGATTGCTCCAGTCGTCATTGGTGAACCGACCGAATATCTTATTCTTGGAATTGATCGTGTAGTCGATACGAGCATTTTCCTCACGGAAATTGATCGGAGAATTGGCCGATGTTGCCCAGTTATTACAGT
>JAYVUD010000495.1:0-2121 GCA_043788335.1 Chloracidobacterium sp.
GGCAAGTGGCAGCAGATCGCAAGACACGCTTCTATAATTTGCCAGTAAAGAATTATGTGTAATAGTTTCGATTTAATTTGATATTCCCGACTGATGGAGCATTCCTACCAATCAGTCGGCAATTAGAAGAATGTTAGAAATGAACACACAACAGGAAATCTTACAGCCTCCAAACATCATTCCCTTTCCCAAATTCAATCACCTCGCGATAGCCCGCGGCAACGATCCTGAACACATCATTTCCGGGAACGTGGAACGCCGGCTGCCAGCCTGCAACGGACGGGTTTCGCCGTCTGTTTTTCTTTGATCTCCGAATAATCTCATACCCCGGCGAACCCCCGAATTCGAAAATGAATGGACCCCGCCGCCTCTCGACGATTTATCGAACAAGTGCCGACCGATGAATATCAACCGGATAACCCGTTCTTAAAGCATTGACTATTGATCCGGCGGTCAAAATGCGGGCCGGGAAGGTGAGTGCCGACATCTTTACATTTTCATATCCGCCGGGCGTCCAACGAAGTAATTCCTGTCGAAAGATGAGATAGGCATCCCGATCGTTATCGGCGACAATCGCCCCATCCGGAAGGCCCTCGATCGAAGTGCAAACAAGGCGCGCGGCGAGTCTTTCATGGTGCAGGACCTCATCGATCGAGGGAGCCGGAGGACGAGGCTCGCCGGTCAATTCGGGGTTTCCCTCGGCCCAGTGTTCGCGGAAAAGATTGAATCGCGTGCGCTGGCATTCGGCGCAGGGGCGGTGACCCGCGGCCAGAGCGGTTGCTTCATCGAGAAAAAACAGATCGGTGTAAAGACCGGGGGCCATCACGGGATGCCGGCGGCCCTTGAATTCGAGCAGGCAGATGATCCAGCGTTTACCGCGAAACTGCCGGCGAATTTCGCCATGTTCGTTGTGAAGCGATCCGCGGTTTCCGTTGAGGGTACCGCGTTCCGGGGTTATGATCAGTTTGCTAAATGGCGTGACCCTGTTCTGATAAGGCATATGGTTCGTAGGTCGGAAGTTTGAATTTTGGTAGTTGAATCAGGCATCCGGCCGTTTGATCCGCAAGAAGCCCGCCGATGCTTCGTCGACGAAGAAGAAATCACAGCGAAGGCCCGGGCTCATCACATGATGCCGGTCACCGGCCTAATTAATCCTGGATCAACAAATCAAGGATCTGCCAACGCAACGATTCCGAGGAATTCACGCAATAAAATCAATCGGCAATTCGGTTTCAAAGACGATCGGTTCCCCGCCATCGGGATGGCGAAACGAGAGTTTGCAGGCGTGAAGGCAGAGCCTCGGAAATTCGCGGCCGCCGTATAGATCGTCTCCGATGATCGGATGTCCAATATGCTGGCAGTGGAGCCGGAGTTGATTGGTTCGGCCGGTGATTGGTTTCATTTCCAGAAGCGTCGAATCACCGCGCCGTTCGATCACTCGAAATTCGGATTCCGCCGGTTTTCCGGCATCCGAAATATGCCAGAACCGCTCCGCTTCGTTCTTGCCGATCGGCGCCCGGATAGTTCCCGATTCGTCGCCGACAATACCCGCGACGGCGGCATAGTATTTCTTTTCCACCATTCGGCGCTGAAAATGCCGGCTCAAAACGCTATGAGCACGCTGAGTTTTTGCGACCACGAGCAGACCTGAAGTTTTTCTATCGAGACGATGCACCAATCCGGCGCGGACGAAATCTTCGGATTCCGGTGGTTTCGTATGATTGAGGTGAAAGGCCAGCGCATTCAGCAACGTTCCGTTTCTGACGCCTTTGGTCGGATGCACCAACATTCCGGCCGCCTTATTAACGACAATGATCGCTTCATCCTCAAAAAGTATTTCAAGCGGGATATTTTCCGGGGTCATCGAGGTTTGCGTGCTAACGTCAAGAGTAATTTCGATCCTGTTGCCGGTGCGAAGTTTGAATCCCCGATCCTTCGAAAAGCCGCCGACCGTGCAATTTCCATCCTGAATTATCTCACGCAAGTACATTTTGCTAAGCCGGGGCAATTTCCGGAAAAGAAATTCTTCAAGCCGCAATTTATGGTGGACTTCTTCGACGGTGAGCGCAAAAATATTGTCCATTGCGGATAAGTTTAGCGTTTTTTCTTTCGAAAAGAAAA